>JAAZFE010000039.1 GCA_012511885.1 Lentisphaerota bacterium
GTACGCGAGGGTCGTCCTCGACGCGTCAGCGCGGAAAAGGCGCGCCTTGGTTTTGCCGCCTCGTTTTTCAAAATCCTTTGCCGCCTCTCCACCCCCGCCACCACACCACCACCCGCACGCCGCCCCCCATGACAACCAGCCCCCCCTGTGCTACATTACCTCCACTGCCGTAATACCGCCATGCACCCGCCCCCCCCATCCACCCCCACCACCCGCGCCGCCCTCCTCCCCCTCCTCACCGCCACCGGCCCCACCCTGCGCCAACTCTACGCCCGCGCCGACGCCACCCGCCGCGCCCACTTCGGCGACACCGTCCCCATCCGCGCCATCATCGAATTCTCCAACCTCTGCGCCAACAACTGCCTCTACTGCGGCATCCGCGCCGACAACCCCCGCGCCACCCGCTACCGCATGACCACCGCCGAAATCCTCGACGCCGTCCGCCAAGTCGTCGCCACCCACACCGCCGGCACCATCGTCCTCCAATCCGGCGAAACCCCCGGCCACGGCGACCGCCACCTCACCGACCTCATCCGCCAAATCAAAACCGAACACCCCCACCTCGCCATCACCCTCTCCGTCGGCAGCCGCCCCAAACGAACCTATGCCCAGTGGCGCGACGCCGGCCTGGACCGCTTCCTCCTGCGCTTCGAAACCTCCCACCCCACCCTCTTCGCCCGCCTCCATCCCGGCGAAACCCTCGATCAACGCCTCACCAGCCTCCGCCACCTCCGCGAACTCGGCATCCAAACCGGCGGAGGCTTCCTCATCGGACTCCCCGGCGAAACCCTCGAAATCCTCGCCGACAACATCCTCCTGTGCCAACAACACAACTTCGACATGATCGGCATTGGTCCCTTCATCCCCCACCCCCACACCCCCCTCGCCAACCAAGCCAACGCCTGGGCCCACGACCCCGACATGTTCTTTCGGACCATCGCCGCCCTGCGCCTCGCCTGCCCCCGCGCTCACATCCCCGCCACCACCGCCTACGACGCCCTCTTCCCCGACGGACGCAACCGCGCCCTCCAATGCGGCGCCAACGTATTCATGCCCAACGCCACCCCCCCCGCCCACCGCCAAAAATATCAGCTCTACCCCGGAAAACCCGACCCCACCACCGACCCCACCCAATGGGCCCAAGCCACCCACCAGCGACTCCACACCCTCGGCCGCCCCCCCGACCCCGGCCCCGCCCACTCCCTCATCCACCCCCCCCGCTCCAGCACCCCGTAAGGGCGAAAATTTTTCGCTCCGGCGACGGCCCGGCCCCCCCGCAGGTCGTGAGACGCGTGTCGCTCTTTCCGACGCCAAAAAATATCCTCCAGCAGGAATTGACACCACACATAATGATGTGTGAGATTATGTGTGGAGGTGGACGGCATGGCAACCAACTTGCATCTGGATGATCGGTTGATCCGGGAGGCGATGACCCTCGGGAAGCACCCCACAAAAAAGGCCGCAGTAACTCAGGCATTAACCAGCTATATTCGGCGCTTGCGCCAGCAGCGCATCCTCAAGCTGTTCGGAACCATCGATTTCGACCCCGAATATGACTACAAAAAGCAACGGTCCCGGACATGAGGGTTCTGGTTGACACCTCTGTCTGGTCACTGGCATTGCGCCGCGCAACCGACAAAATTCATCCGGCGGCGGCAGAACTTAAAAAATTGATCGCAAACCATATCGTTGAAATCATCGGCCCGATCCGGCAGGAACTGCTCTCCGGCGTCCGAGATAAAAAGCAATTTGCCCGTCTGGAGTCCACTTTGGACGCCTACCCCGACTTGCCGTTGGCGTCCAAAGACTATGTATTGGCCGCGAAATTCTTCAACCTATGCCGCTCCAAAGGAATACAAGGGTCCAACACAGATTTTCTAATCTGTGCCGTCGCGGTTCGTGGTGACTTGGCCATATTCACAACGGATTTGGATTTTCGGCAATATCGGAAACACCTGCCCATCAGCCTCTACGCCGTGACCTGAATAATTCACGCGACAAGTCCGGCCCGGATGCAAGGCAGGCGGGGCGAAGCTGTATGGACATACTGCGAGCCCCGAATAACGCCGCAGACGGGTTGGAATCGTCGCGCCGAAGGGCAACATGGATGAAAACTGAATTTTCATGATGTTTTCCATATCATGCTGCTCTGCAGCAAATAACAATATTTGCATCCATGTTGATGAATTATCCAGGTTAGTGGTAATCGGCCTGGGCGGTGTCGGTGGCACCGGTGGCATCGGTCACGGTGAGCGTGTTCACGCCGGCGACGCGGGTAGTAGTGTACCAGACCACATTGCCGGTGTGGGCGTTGAGGCTGCCCAGGGTGTTGTCGGAGAGCGTCCAGGTGTAGGGCGGGGTGCCGCCAATGGCTTCATAGGGTGCGCTGATGCCGCCGTTAGATACGAACCAGCGCATGGAGGGGTTGATGTAGAATTCATTGGTGCCGTTGCCGGAGCCGTTGTTGTCTTTATCGCCGTTTCCTCCACCGTCACCACCACCACCTCCGCCGCCGCCGGAGCCGTCGGGTTTGGTCGAGGGGGGGGCGGTCGGGGGCTGGACGGTGGCGGTGGCCCGGAAGTTGCCGGAGAAGCCGGGTTCGAGCCAGGAGGCGTCGAGGGTGGCGTGGCCTTCCCGATAGCTGAGCATGCCTGCCAGGGTCACGGCGGAGCCGGTGGTGGTGCGTCCGTTCAGGCTGAACTGGGCGGTGCCATTGAAGATCGAGCCGATCTCGCCGGACCAGTTCATGCCGGCGCTGTCATAGGCTTCGAGGACGCGGCCGTATTGCAGCAGGCGCAGCCACATGAGGGTCTTGCCGCTTTGACGTCCGGTGGGATCCACCAGGGGAGCGGGCAGGCCTTCGGCATCGGAGCGGGCATAGTGGCCGGAGAAGTCATAGGAGCGGCCGTCGTTGTCGGAGAGGCTGGCGGTGGTGGAGTCGCTGGAGCTGCTTTCGCACCCGGCCAGCAGGGCCGCGCCCGCGAGCAGGGCGGCCAACCGGGCCCACCGACCGCGGCGCGAAGATGGCGGGGAGCGTCTCATCGTTCTATTGATCAGCTTCCACCTTCCGCGCGGATTTGGCAAGACGGCAGTGGCGCGCGCCGGGGCGGGAGGGGCACTATCCGCATTGACCCGCGGGGGCGGAAGTGAATAATCGAGGGGTGAGAGGGTGCCATGGCCGAGAGACGCTACCACATAGATGATGTCCTGATCACGCCGCGTCAACTGGAGCGGCGCGTGGATGAACTGGCGCGCGAGATGGCCGCGGGGGAGCATAGCGACAACCTGGTGGTGATCGGCATTTTGCGGGGAAGCTTTATTTTTCTGGCGGATCTGGTGCGCTGGTTCTGGCTGAACAAGATGCAACCGCGCATTGATTTCATGATCATGGCCAGCTACGGCAGCAGCACGACGCCGGAGCGCGAGCCGCGGGTGAGCCGGGACTGCACCATAGATTTGACCGGCGCCGATGTGGTGGTGGTGGACGACATCCTCGACACGGGGCGCACGCTTTCCAAGGCGGTCGAGCATCTGGCGGCCAAGGGGCCGCGCAGCATCCGGACCTGCACGCTGCTTGACAAGCCCGCGCGCCGTGTGGTGCCGTGCGAAGCCGATTTTGTCGGCTTTGTGATTGATGACGATTTCGTGGTGGGCTACGGGCTGGATTATGACGGGCGTCACCGGGAGCTGCCGCATATTGCCAAAGTGACATTTCTTGACGAGTCCGCGGCGGACTGAGCCATGCCGCGGAACGGGATCAAAGCTGTCCTGGCGCGGCTGGCGGAGGCCGCGGGCCACATCCGGCGGCGGCACGAGGGGCGGCTGCTGATCCTTACATTTCACCGGGTGCGTCCGGATGGCGAGGCGGAGGCGGAGCGTCCGATGCGGAACCTCGAGGTGGCGCAATCGGATTTTCGCGGGCTGTTGCGCTGGATGAAAGCGCGCTATGAGGCGGTATCGCTGGCGGAGTGGCTCGAGCGCGGCGCGCCGCCCGGGCGGGCATCGTTCGCGGTGACTTTTGACGATGGCTGGGCCGACAATCTCGAGCAGGCGCTGCCGGTGCTGGAAGAGCTTGAGATTCCCGCCGCCGTATTCCTGTCAACGGGCGCGATCGAGGAACGCGAACCGTTCTGGTGGCAGGGGGGCGATTATCCGGATGCCGAGATCGAGCGGCTCAAGACCGCGCCGCCGGTTCCCAAGTGGAGCGGGGTGAAGCGCGAGGCGCTGGCGCGCGAGTTTTTGACCTGGGAACAGGCAGCGCGGCTGGGAGAAAGCGGGCTGGTTTGCTTCGGGCCGCATGGACACCGGCACACGCTGCTGGATACGGTGAGCCGAGACGAGGCGCTGGCGGATATCCGCACGTCGTGGCAACTGATTCGGGAGCGCGTGCCGGAGCATGCCTTGCCGCTGCTGGCTTGGCCCAACGGGAACGGGCGCGACGATTTGACCGGGGAGCTGGCCGTTCTCGGGCTACGTGGCGCGTTGACAACGCAACGCGGTACGGCACGGACTCCGGCGGATGAACCGTGGCGGTTGCCGCGAAACAATGTGGACCGCCAACTCGCAGCGACGCCCGCTCTATGGCCCTGGCTGTTGTTGCGCGCGTGATTTTTTCTCGGTAAAAGCTGGGTTTTGCCGCTTCACTCTCTTTGTTCGTTCGCTCGCACAGCGATCGCTGTGCGCTATAGACTTCGCGTTCGCCATGCGTCCGCCAAGGCGGACTTTGGCTCGGCACTCGGGTTTTCCACGCCATGGAAAATAGTTTTCCACGGCGTGGAAAATTGGCGGGTGGCGGAAGAGTTTTGGCGGTAAAAAAATGAGTCGCCGCAGCCTGAGCGGGGGGCGGGACGGGAGCGGCGCAAACGGGGCGTTTGGGGGCGAAAAACGGGCCGTTTTGAGCGATTTTGGACGATTTTCGGCCTAAAATCGGCCATTTTCTCGCGTTTTCGGCTGCGGCGACTCATTTTCCATCCCCCAAAAAACACTCCATTTTCCACGCCATGGAAACTTTTTTTGGGATTTTTCCACGCTATGGAAAATAGTTTTCCACGCTATGGAAAACTGGCGTTGGCGGGTGGCGGAGGAGGATGAATGATTCTAGTTTGGGGTCGGATAGAAGAGTCAGGCATTCAATTTCCACACATCAATTTATTGCAATAGATAGTGGGGTTTGGTACCGTGAAACCCGCTCAATGACACAGACAATCCAATTCAAAGGATGGATAACCTTCGAGGATGCGATGCGCGTTGAGCGACTTCTGATTCCCCGAAAGTATTGGTCTTTCTCCGGGATCACAACGATAGCTCTCCTGGCCGCCATTGCCGTCACGGTGATGTCCATCCAGACATCTTTTCTTTTCACCATTTTATTTCTTGTGATTACGGGCGGATTCTTTGGCACCCTGTTTTGGCTGATGCACAAATCGAGTCTCAAGGCCAAACGAAAGCACTATAATCGGAACTTGATTGAACGAAGCGGCACGCTGACCGCAGACGAGATTGCCGTTACCACGGACCATACAAAAACCGAGCTGAAATGGGATTTCTTCGACAAGGTCATCATCACTGATAATCTCGTTCTTGTGGCGAAGGACAAAGATTACATGGCTTTTGCGCCACACATGTTCTCAACTCAGCAGGAGTGGGAAAGCTGCAAAGCCCTGGTGAGCGGAAGAGAAAAGAAGCCTCAAGCGGATAGAGTGTACGGTTCATCCGAGGCGGACGAATCGCGGAGAATGAAATGAATCGGCAGGAACTGATAGCGAATCGTCGGGCCGTGGCCCGGTGCCATATGCGTCTTACGATCTTCCATCTTGGCGGCGTCTTTGCCCTCCTGATTGCTGGAGCCCGTGTGGATGATTATCTAACGGAGGCACACTCGATAGCACACTCCATTTTTGTCCTTGCTATCCTTCCGGCCATACTCCTCTTGGTGGCGTCATTAGTTTGGCAACTCAAGCGTGCGTTCAGGAAGAACAATCTGCTCTGTCCGGTCTGCAAAGCCCGTCTCGACGGGAGCAATGGCCAGGTGGCCGTGGCGACGGGAATCTGTGGCGAGTGCGGAAATCATATCATCGAGGAGTGCGGCGAACATTCCTAACCTGGATTATTCATCAACATGGATGAAAAAATTGTTATTTGCTGCAGGGCAGCATGATGCGGAAATAATCATGAACAATTCAGTTTTCATCCATGTTGACCCAAGGCGCGACGATTCCAACCCGTCTGCTTTGTTCTGCGGGGTTCGCAGTATGTCCATACAGCTTCACCCCGCGCGCCTCACATCCGGATCGGACTTGTCGCATGCATA
>JAAZFE010000040.1 GCA_012511885.1 Lentisphaerota bacterium
CGTTCTTCTTGGGTTATGCGATGGTATTTCATTGTTTCCTTCCTTGTGATAGGCGAAGGAATCAAACTAGCGCATAACCCTTTTTAGAGAAACCTCCTGTTGCAATAGCCTCTGGAACGCGCGGGCCGAAAATGGTCGATTTTGGCGAAAAATGGGCAGTTTTTGGTGTTTTTGGGGCGGCTTTTGGAGGGGAACAGCCACACGGACGAGCATCCCGTGTGGGCGGGACAGGCGGACCTGATACGGACATTTGGGACGCCGCTGCGCGGCGGAAACAAACACAAAAATGAGACGTTTTTGGGGCACTCCCGCGCCTCGCCCGGGGTTTGCCGGCAGCTGCCGGTTAACGGTGAAAATGGACAAAAAGCGGACCAAAATGGGCGGAAATGATGAAAAACGGGCGAAAATGGGCGAAATTTGCCGAAAAAGAGGCCGAAAAGGGTGTTCGGCGGGAATAACCGGCGACTGCCGACAAAATCCGGGGATAACGGGCGACTGCCGGATTGGGTAGGGGGGGGTGTTGTCTTTCAGGTTTTGGAGGCGCGGATCGGATTCGAACCGATGTATAAGGATTTTGCAGACCCTCGCCTTACCACTTGGCTACCGCGCCAGAGGAGGCAACGGGGGCGAACATAGTGGGTCCGGGGCGTAATGTCAACCAACAGATGCGGTTTTTGGGGGGCCTTTGCTGGCCACATTATTTCTTCAAATGCTCTAGCCTGGATAATTCACGCGACAAGTCCGGCCCGGATGCAAGGCAGGCGGGGCGAAGCTGTAGGACATACTGCGAGCCCCGAATAACGCCGCAGACGGGTTGGAATCGTCGCGCCGAAGGGCAACATGGATGAAAAATAATTTTTTATCCAAATGTCCGCATCATGCAGGGCAACAATAAGTAAAGATGTTTTCATCCATGTTGATGAATTATTCAGGCTAGCCGAAGCGGTAGTGTTTGCGTACGTCGCGCAGGACGTTCCAGTGGCAGGACATGCCGGCGGGGAAGACCACCAAATCCTTTTCGCGGATGTGCACCGGCTCGCCGCCGTCGGGGGTGACGATGACTTCGCCTTCGAGGATGTAGCAGGTTTCCGGTTCGTCGTAGGTCCAGGGGAATTGGGATGCCTCTTTGGCCCAAATGGGCCAGGTTGGAACCCCGAGGCTCTCCAGTTGTTCTGTTGCGGGGTCGTGGGTGATTTGGATGGTACTCATCTTGGGCCTCCTGTTCGAGCTGGGGCGCAGTATAGCCTTTTTTGGGGCGATTGCCAAGGGTGACGGGCTGGCGGGGCAGCTTGGGGGTGTTGCGATGCGGTTTTCAGCCGCTTTACAAGAACGGGAGTTGTGGTATTGTTTGACGGTTCAAACTTTTTGAGAAAGGTAGATTAGCGCGTATGGACAGGGAACGGCTCAGCTCGCGTGTGGAAGATTATCTGGAGGCGATTTTGCAGCTGTCGGAGACGCCGCAGGGCGCCCGGACGGGCGAAATTGCGCGCCTGATGGATGTGCAACCTTCGACGGTTTCAACGGCGCTGAAGTCGTTGAATGAGCAGGGGTTGGTGGATTATACGCCGTATGACGCGGTGACGTTGACGCCGGATGGGCGCCGGGTGGCGGAGGAGATTGCGGGGCGGCATGTGGCGTTGCGTCGCTTTTTGATGGAGGTGCTGGGGCTGGACCCGGAGGATGCCGAACCGGTGGCTTGTGGCATGGAGCACGATGCCACGCCGCTGGTGGCGGAGCGGATGACGTTGCTGGCGGACTTTTTCCGGCAGCATCCGGGGATGATGGCCAAATGGCTGGTGGCGCGTCAGGAGGCGCGGGGCAACGGGCTGCCCGGGGTGGAATCGAGCCTGGACGAGCTGCCCCAGGGGGTGCGCGCCCTGGTGCTTTCGATTGATGTGGAGGGGGCGCTGCGCCGCCGTTTGGTGGAGATGGGGGTGACGCCGGGTGTGCTGATTACCGTGGAACGGGTGGCGCCGCTGGGGGATCCCATTGCGGTGGAGGTGAGGGGTTATCGCCTGTCCATGCGCAAGGCCGAGGCGGCGAATATCCGGGTGCGCTGGCGTCCGGGTTTGGCGTAACGGCGCGGCGGGGTGAAGGCTATGATGGCGCGAGCAGATAATCAACGGCTGCTCCTGCTGGCGGGGAATCCGAACAGCGGCAAGACGAGTCTGTTCAATTGGATTGCCGGGACCCGGCAACATGTGGGGAACTATCCCGGAGTGACCGTGGAGAAGAAGTCGGCGGTGTTTGACCGCGATGGACTTCACGTTGAGCTGGTGGATTTGCCGGGGGTCTATAGTTTGCTGGCGGCGTCGCCTGAGGAGGCGATTGCCCGCGATGAGCTGATGTCGGGGATGGCGGATGCGGTGATTCAAGTGGTGGATGCCACGAATCTGGAGCGTAATTTGCACCTGACAGCCCAACTGACCGAGATGGGGCTGCCCCTGGTTTATGCGTTGAACATGAGCGACGAGGCGGAGGCCAGCGGGCTGAAGTTTGACCTCGATCTGCTGGCGGGTCTGCTGGGGGGGCCGGTGGTGCCAACCAATGGCAGTAATGGCGATGGGGTGGCGGAGCTGATGAGGGTGGCGCTCGAGGTGGCCGAGGCCGGAACCCTGTGCACCAGCCGGGTGTTTTATGGCCTGGACCTGGAGACCTCGATCGCGGCGATTGCCGGGCACTTTGAGGGTGATGACTCGATTTCCGCGCGGCGCCGGGCAGTGGCGCTGCTGGATGGGATCAAGGATGTCCACGCCCCAACCGGGGCGGTGGAGACGGCCGCGCAGGAAACCACACGCCTGCAACGAAGGGTGGGTCGTCCGCTGGATGTTCAGTTGGCGGAGGCGCGCTACGGATTCGCCCTGGGCGTGGCGACGGAAGCGAGTGTGGGCGGGGTGCACCGGGTGGTGAATGACCATACGCGGCGGCTGGATTCGATCATGCTGCACCGGGTTTGGGGCTTGCCCATTTTTGTGGCCTTGATGTGGGCGCTGTTTAATTTGGTGTTTGCGCTGGGGGAACTGCCGATGCAGTGGATTGAAAATGGGCTGGGATGGCTTTCGGAGGGGATTCAGGCGGTCTGGCCGACGGATGTGCTCCCGATGCTGGAGTCGCTGCTGGTGGACGGGGTGATTGGCGGGGTGGGGGGCGTGATCTCTTTCCTGCCCAATATTCTGCTGCTGTTTCTGGGGATCGCGTTTCTGGAGGACACCGGCTACATGGCGCGGGTGGCCTTCCTGATGGACCGGGTCATGCACAAGATGGGTTTGCACGGGAAGAGTTTTATTCCGATGCTGATTGGCCTGGGTTGCACGGTTCCGGCCATTATGGCCACGCGAACGCTCGAAAGCCGCCGCGACCGGCTGACCACGATCATGGTGACGCCTTTCGTGAGTTGCGGGGCGCGGCTGGTGATCTACGCGTTGCTGATTCCAGCATTTTTCCCGCCGCTGTGGCGGGGGTGGGTGTTGTGGGGGCTGTATATGTCCGGCATTCTGGTGGCGGTGGGGGTGGCCCGGTTGCTGCGCGGCACCCTGCTGCGTGGCGAAAGCGCGCCCTTTGTGATGGAGTTGCCGCCTTACCGCGTGCCCACGGGGCGCTCAGTACTGATTCACATGTGGGACCGCGCCTGGATGTATCTGCAGAAGGCGGGCACCGTGATCTTGGCATTTTCGATTTTGCTGTGGGCGCTGGGCAGCTTTCCGCAACGGCGGACGTTTTCGCGCGACTATCCGGCAGCCATCGCCCAGGCGGCCTCGGGGGAGGAGGCTCACGAGCTGGAGGCGGCGTGGCAGCGGGAGCAGCTGGACTATACCGCCATGGGACGGATCGGACGGGTGATTGAGCCGGGATTGCGTCCGCTGGGCTTTGACTGGCGCGTGAGCACCGCGTTGATTGGCGCCTTTGCGGCCAAGGAATTGTTCGTGGCGCAAATGGGGATTGTGTTGTCGCTGGGCAATGTGGAGGAGACGCCAGAAACTCTTCGTCAGACGTTGCGCAAGTACTACACGCCACTGCAGGGCCTGGCCATGATGCTCTTTTGCCTGCTGAGCGCGCCCTGCATGGCCACCGTGGCCGTGACCCGGCGCGAGACCAACTCGTGGGGCTGGGCCATGGGCATGCTGTTGGCCATGACCGCAATCGCCTGGCTGGTGACGTTTGGGGTCTATCAGACCGGTCTCTGGCTGGGCTGGGGAGTGGGTTAAGATGCATGGCCAGTGGGCAGATTGGCTGGTGGTTGGCCTGGTTGTTGGCGCGGCCGCGCTCTGGTTGGGGTTGCGTGTGCGACGCGACATGCGCCGACGCAAGGAGGCCGCCGCTCGTCAGGAAACCTGCGACTTAGGTTGCGAAGGTTGTCCCTTCAGCGATGTCTGCCGCGGAAAGGCCTTCCCGCGCAAGGGCTGAGGCTCCGCAGTTGCGCTATAGCGAGCGGGGGGGGGAGAGAATTGCGTGATTGCGTGAATGTAGGATTGCGGGATTTTTTTGAACCGCGAATGCACACGAATGTTGTCGAAAAACAGCCAAACCCGGGTAAAACACTCGATTTTACCTGTTTTGGGGCACCGCTGACGCGGCGGAACAGCCACACAGACCCACACGGACCCACACGGACTTTTTGGAATGTTTTCGTGCTCTTGGCTCTTGGTTCGCCGCGCAGCGGCGTCCGCAGCGTCCGTGTTTATCCGTGTTTGTCCGTGTGGGTCCGTGTTCCGGCACCCCGGTCAGCGGGGCAAGAAAAAGACCCCCATGACTGCCCTTTCCCGCCCCATGGGCGATCTTCCGGAATAACCGGCAACTGCCGGATTGGGTGGAGGTGGCGGCTCGCGTTTAGGCGAGGGGCCATTCGAGTTTGAGGCTCAGGCCTTTGGTGGTGGGGAAGGCGTAGTCCGTGTCGCCGAAGGAGAGGGTGGCGGTGTCGTCTTCTGCCTGAACGGCGAAGGGGGTGTCCGGCTCGCGCGCGTGCAGAATGGTGGCGAGGGTGACGGCCTTTTCGAAGCCGTCGCCGCGGCCGGAGTGCCAGACTTCGTCGGGTTGGGCCACGCGCATGAGGTCATAGGTGGACTCATTGGGCAGTTGCTGCAGGCGGGCGACGATCTCGGTGAGGTCCATGGCGCGGCTTTCATCAATGCAGACGGGGGAACGCTCGATGGCGGCCTTGAGGAAGGGGCGGGGGTCTATGCGGGCCATGTCGCGGGCGGTATAGAAGGCGAGGTCGGCGATGGGGTTGGCGGCGCGTTGCTGTTCGAGGGCGCGGATGATGTCCTCGCGGGAGAGGCCGACGGGCAGATCAATGGGTGGCATGGGGGTGTGTCGCTTGGGGCCGGCGCGATCCGGCCAGCGGGGGTTCAGGATGCAAAAGGCTTGCAGTTCACGGAGAATGTCGCAGGTTTCGACTTGGTAGCAGTCGAATTCGCGTCCGAGTTTCTGGCGGTCTTCTTCGTTGTTGAGGTCCACCTGATGATGGCGGAAGGCGTCATCGAACTTGTTTAGCGGGATGCGGTCGGGGAGGGGAGTGGGGAAGAATTCGTCCTCGTCCATTTCGGCCAGCAGCTTTTCCCGGGTGCGATCGGAGACCTTGTAGGGGCAGGAGTTTTCGAAGGCGTAGGCCCGTTCGGCGGGAATCCAGCGGGGTTTGCCGGAGATGGAAAATTCGATTTGGAAGCAGCGTTGGCGCTCGGGATTCTGGCGCAGGAAGTTGAAGATGATTTCGGCGGAGACCTGGGTTTGGAGGTAGTCGCCGAGGCGTGACTTGACGTGGTCGTAGGTGGCGGGAGCGATGGTGGCGGTGGGATAGACCGCGTGAATCCATCCGGTGGAGTGGGCCACGATGGTGACTTGCTCATTTTCGAGGGCGCGGCGCGCCTTGGTGCTCAGCTCGGTGCCATTGAACCACATGGATTTGGTCACCAGGCGGCGGTTGTTGGTCAGGATGCCCTCATCCATGTCCACGAAGTTCTGCGAGTGCAGGGGGGTGGCAACGAGGTAGATGTCTTCGAGGGGGATTTCGCACAGGATGTAGAGGGCGGCGGCATAAAGCGTCGAAAGCGAGACGCATTCGCCCGCGCCGTGGGTGTAGCCGGGATAGAAACGGAAGGCGTCCATGGCCTCGACGGTTTCCGTTTTCCAGTAGGGAATGACGTTGCTGGTGAATTTATCGAGTCCGAAGTGACGGCGGATATCAATGTCGAAATAGAAGCGGTCGCCCTCGTAGCCGAACAGAGCATTGCTTTGGGCGATGGTGGCGCGGTCCATGTAGGGCGCGAAGCGTTCGAGTTCGCGTTCCTGGGTGGTCAGGCCCCAGGTTTCGAGGTCCAGGTTGAAGACATAGTTGTCCATGATGAACTGGCGCAGGCGCAGGATGCGGCGGTAAGGCGTCAGTTTCGAGAAATTGGTGAACCAGGGGTCGTCGCGCCAGCGCCAGATGCGCGGCGACATCAAATTGGCAAGCACCAGGGAATAGAACAGGTTGGGGAAGATGAAAATTTCCATGTCGGAGAGGGTTGCCGCCGAGGAATATTCCTCGAGGCGCTCCGGGGAAATGGTCGGAATGCTGGCAGAGAGTGAATTCATGGGGTGGTAATGTGCGTTATTCCGGGGTGAGGTTCAATAGAGAAACTGGCCGGCTGGCCCAGGGTTGGGGGCCAAGGGTTGGCGTCGCCGTGATTTTGAGATTGCGGCTGGCGGGCATTTTGAGGGACACTGTCGGCCGTGATGGGTGCAGCCCAAAAAGAAGACAGGAAGATATGGCGCTTGCTGTGCAGCTCGTAGCAGCCAACAACACAAACAACGCTGTTGGCGACCCACTTTTTTAAATTATAGGACCGCCTCTTTCCGACCCCCTTTTATGAAAACATTTCTTTCATTGGTTGTATGCACGTTCTATTTCACCTGCTTTTCCGCGGGGGCGGAGCCAACGCCAACGGACCTTGCGGTTGCATCGGGGATGGGCGATCTCGAAACTATTCGGCAATATCTGAATGCCGGTGGGGACCCCAACTTGCGCTTACCGCCCCAGTCCCTAGGCGCAAAAGACGGACAGCTCATCGCCGTGGGCGGACCCAGCACCATGCTCGGTATCGCCACCTTGCACAACCATGCGGACATTGTTGAGCTTCTTCTCGAACGGGGAGCTGATCCCAACCAGTATTCCCAGGAAGCCACCCCTCTGGTCTTCAATTTGCTGAATATAGCGGAGATTGGTACGCCGATGACTGACGATGCGGAGGAGCGCTCTGCTGCCGGAGTATCGCCCCAACTCCAATTTGGGCCCCCTCAAATAAACGATCCCGTGCTGCGGGAGCAGGCGCTTGCACCCCTTCGGAAAATCAGGGAATTGCTGCTTTCTCGCGGCGCCATTTCCGACTGGGCGCCTTACTTCCTGCGCCAGGATGCCTCGGACTTCCAGAAATTTCTGGCCGCCTTGGACGACGATGTGACATTTGCTTTGTGCGATTCAGACCGGATCACTTTCCGCCGCCAAGAACCCATTCAACAGTTCGAGATCCCATCCGACATGGAAAAGAATGTTCGGGCCGGGTATGCCTTGGAAACAAAATTGGCCGAGTGGTTTGACACACAATCCCATGCCGCTAATCTTCACATGGCCATTATTGGCCCGAATGAAATAGAGTGGTCCGTGCTCAGAAGGCTGCAAAGTCTTTGTGAGAAACAAAATATTCCCGTCTCGCTATTTGTTATTCCCTGTAGGATTCCGTGTGATGCGGCGACACTCCTGCGGGCCTTTACCGACCCCGCCCATGCGCAGTGGGATGTCATGGATATTCTCAACGAGTACTGCCCAAGCCCGCCCATCAATCCATTTTCCGAGGAAGGCGAAGCGCAACTGCGCGCCTTATGAACATTCCGCCCGTGCGGGGGAACGCCCCTATCCTGGATTATTCAGGCGATGGCATACCCCACGGCGTTGAATGAGCAACGGGTCGGGCGAATTCTTTCAAACATCCTGATGCGGATCTCGCCTACCGACAAATCCGCCTCGCTACGCCGGTGAGCACTCGCCGTGCCGACCTCTTCTGGAATGGGGCCAGGGATTGGCGTCGCTTTGATTTTGAGATTGCGGCTGGCGGGCTTTATGGGGGACACTGCCGGCCATGATGGGTGCGCGCATGCAACAACGGGAGCCGTCGGCCGGAAGCTGGCGGATGAGTTTGGCGCTGCTGGCCCTGGCCGTGGTCTCGACCTGGCTGGTTTTGGCCGGCTTGAGCCTGTGGATGGGCGAGTTGAACCAGGACGAGGGCTGGTATCTCTACTCGGCCGGGCAGATCCGCGCGGGACGCCTCCCGTACCGGGATTTCGCGTTCACCCAGTCGCCGCTGCTGCCGCTGGTGTACGCGGCAGCCTGGGGGTTCATCGAGCGGTTTGGCGTGGCGGGGGGGCGGTTCCTGACCTGGCTGTTCGGGGCGCTGGCGCTGATCCCGGCGACCTGGCTGGCCATGCGGATGGGGCCGCGCCGGGCCCGCAAGTTGACGGCGGGCGTCTTTCTGATTCTGGCGGGAATCAACCTGTATCAGGTCTATTTCATGACCGTGGTCAAAACCTATGCCTTGTCGGGGTTTTTTTTGACATCCGGGCTGCTGGTGCTGTCCTATGCCGACCGTCAGCACGCATTTCGGGCGGCATCACTGGCGGGCTTTCTGCTGGCCTGCGCGGCGGCCACGCGGATTTCGTTCGGGGTGGTTCTGGTGGCGGGGCTGGTTTATCTGGCGCTGTGCCGGGGGCGCTTGCGGAACTGGGCCTGGCTGGATTTCTTGCTCGGCGTGGGGCTGGGGCTGGCGGTGATGCTGGTGCCTTTCATGGCGCTGGGTCGCGAGGGGTTCCGCTTTGGGGTGTTCGAGTATCACACCTTGCGCGATTCCGGGCCCTGGCTGATGCAACTGGCCTACAAAGCCGGTTGTGTCACGCGTCTGATCCAGGCCTATTTCCCGGCGGTGCTTATCGGCGTCTTTCTAATTGTGGCCGCCCTGCGGCGGTTGGCCTGCCGGAATGCGGAACAATCGCCGGCGAAGACCAATGAGCCTGAAACCTGCGGTCCGCCCTGCTATGCCGGCTTTATTTGGGCGGTGGTGGTTGCGGTGGCTTTGGTGCATCTGCTGGCGCCGTTCCCCTATGACGATTATCAGGTGCCGGTCTATCTCATCTTTTGTATGGCGCTGGCGGCGGCGACGGCGCGCTGGTGGCTGGCCATGGAGGACCGCTTCGAGGCCGGTTGCGCCGACAACGCCCGCCGGGCGCGGCGGCTGGCGCTGCTGGGCGGCCTGTGGCTGGCTGGCTCGCTGCACGCGGTGTCTTCGCCGATGGTGCAACAATGGTTTGTGGCCGGACGCGACCGCATCTGGTGGCAGTTGCGCGAGCAAAGTCCGCTGGCGCAACTGCAGGACATGGGCCGCTGGGTGCGCGAGCTGACCCTGGCGGAGCAAGGGACGGAATTGCTGACCCAGGACACCTATCTGGCGGTCGAAGCGAGATTGCCGGTGCCGCGCGGACTGGAAATGGGGCCTTTCAGCTACTACCCGGACTGGCCGCGCGAGCGCGCCGAGCAGATCGGGGTGATGAACCGCGATATGCTGCGCGAGCTGCTGGTGACGGCCACCAACGCGCCGATCGCCGCCCTGAGCGGCTACAGCCTGGCCATCCGCTCGCCGGAGGTTGAGAAAATCAAGCGTGAGGATCGCCGGGCGCTGGAAGCCGTCTTGAAAATGGAATATGTCTTGCTGGAGCAGGCGCCCAATTTCGGGCAGGCCAACACCGTTTTGCGCATTTTCCGGCGCAAGCCCGTCGAAAAGCTCCCCGAACCCGTGGAAACGGCGGAAGAATGAAGCTGTCCATCATTGTTCCGGCCTATAACGAGGAACAGCGCATTGGCGGCATGTTGAGCGCCTATCTGCCGTATTTTGCCGGGCGTTATGGTTCGGAGGTGGAGTTCATTGTCTCGGTCAACGGTTCGACCGATCGCACGGCCGAAGTGGTCGAGAGTTTCCGCGCCGGCTATCCGCAATTGCGCGTGCTGGTGACGCCCGAGCCCATCGGCAAGGGGGGGGCCATCATGGCGGGGGGGCGTCTGGCCCGGGGAGAACTGATCGGTTTTGTGGACGCAGATGGCGCGACCCCCCCCGAGGCCTTCGATAATCTGGTGCAACAGATCGGCGATGCCGGCCTGATCATTGCCTCGCGGCGGCTGCCGGGCGCGGTGGTCGAGCCCCGGCAACCCTGGGAGCGGCGGGCGGTCTCGCGGGTGTTCAATGCGCTGGTACGCCTGCTGTTCAAGCTGTCCATCACCGACACCCAGTGCGGCGCCAAGCTCATGACCGCGCAGGCCTGGCAGGCCATCGTGCCGCACATCGGTCTGACCAAATGGGCGTTCGACGTGGACATGCTGTTCAAGACCCGCCGCGCGCGCTATCCCATTGTGGAAATCCCGACCACCTGGAGCGATGTGGGCGGGTCGAAGCTGCGCATCGGGCGGGTGTCCTTTCAGATGTTGTTGGCGATTGTCCGCTTGCGACTGCTCTATTCGCCGTTGCGCTGGATTGTGACGCTCTATGACCGCGTGCTGGGGCGGATGATCGTGCTCGAGCCGGATGCCCGATGAGCGAAACGCGCCAGCCCAGCGAAGAAGCCAAGCTGGTTTGGCATGGCAGCCTGCTGATGGTCGGCACGCTGGTCGGCGCGGTGTTCAGCGCGGCGTTCCACATGGTGATGGGGCGCGAGCAGGTGCTGCCCAACGCGGAATATGGCTCGCTGGTGGCCATGCTGGGGATCATTCTGGTGGCCAGCACGCCCATGATGGCCTTGCAAAACACCCTGGCGCACTATATCTCCACGCGGGCGCGCGCCGGACGAAACGACCACACGTTGCCGTTCTTTTTGCATTGGGTGCGCCTGTTTTTGGTCATTTCGGCGGTTTTGGTTCTTGGTGCATGGCTGTTTTGCGTTCCCCTGGCCGGGTTTTGGGGTGTTTCGCCGCTATTGATCGGCATTACCGGCACGGTGTTGGCCGCCACCCTTTGGATGAGCCTGTTCCAGGGGCTACTGCAGGGCACGCAAGAATTTGTTCTGCTGGCATGGATTCCGCAGGCGTGGGGCGTGGGTCGGTTGGTTCTGGGCACCCTGCTGGTGCTGACTCTCTCCGCCACGGCTGCCACAGCACTGGTGGGGCAGGGGCTGGGCGTGCTGACGGTCATTTTGCTGGGCATCTGGGCACTGTGGCGATTGAAACTGCCCAAAGGCGACCCACCCGCGCGTTCAACCGACAGCTATCAATATCTGGGCAGCGCGTTTTTTTGTCTGGCCGGCTACGCCATGCTGATGAATCTGGATGTGACCCTGGCCAAACGCTTTTTTGAGGGTGAAACCGTGGGACTTTTCGCCAAAGCGGCCACCATCGCGCGCACGGCGGTATTTTTACCCATTCCCATTGCCACGGCGCTGTTCCCCAAGGTGTCCTCGACGGGGGATTTGAGCGCGGAAAGCTGGCGGCTTCTACGCCGGGCGCTGGGCTTTGCCGCGCTGCTGATTGGCGCGGTGGTAGCGGGCTGCCTCCTGTTGCCGGGCATTCCCTGGGCCATCCTGTATGGCCGTTGGACGCCGGAAATAGCTGCCGAGGCGGCCCGCATGACCCGGGCCATGGTGTTGGCCCAGGCGCCGCTGGCCATGACCTATCTCCTGCTCAATTTCGAGATGGCCCAGCGACATTTCCGCTCTGGATTCCTGCTGGTTCCGGCGGCCGGGCTCTATATTGCCGGAATCGCGTGTTTTCACACGAATCCACTGCAAATTCCGGCCATTTTGGGCTTTTTCAACCTGTTGGCGCTGATCTGGCTGTTTTCCGCGATCTGGCGCAGAAAACACGGCTGAAATTTGGCGCGAGCGCCACTTTTTCCCAAAAATGGTAGGGACGCATCGCCGAGGCGTCCGATGTATTTTCATGCCGACCAGGGCCCGGCATTTCGCAAAGTCCGTGCCCGTCCGTGTTGGTCCATGCCGGCGGCGCGGGCGGATTGGGCATTTGTGTCATGCGTTTGTTGAACAATCCGCGGCGGCTTGCTATACAGGGAACAAGAAACCGAAACAAAGGAAGTGGCGCCATGGCGAATGAACTGAATGAATTGACGGATGCGGCGAACCCGGCGGGGCGCGACGTCCATGTGATTGAAAAGCAGCTGCCCGTTCAAATCGGCTTCGGCTCGGTTTTGTTTGAAATCGCCCTGTGGGTGCTGGGGATTCTGCCCGGTCTGATCTTTTTGTTCATGAAGGTCGGAGCGCGCAACTATTTCCGCAAGCTGCAGCAAAAACTGCAGACGGACGCCTCGCAGATTGACAACTATCTGGAGCAGCGCGTGCGAATTCTCCAGAATGTGACTCCCTTGGTGGAGCGGGCGATTGATCTGGACAAGGATGTGATGAAAGCGGTTGCGGCCTATCGCGGAGGCGGGCATCCAGACGACGCGGCGCGCAACGCGGTGTCCGGCCAGCTCGACCGCACCTTCGGCCGGCTCTTTCCCCAGGTGGAGGCCTATCCGGAGCTGAAGGCGCACGCAGCGATTGCCGATGCCATGCGCCAGAACAGCTATCTGCAAAAGGAAATCACCGCCGCGCGTTCCCTCTATAACGACACGATCAACATGTGGAACAGCGACATTTACGACTGGCCCACCAAGATGATCGTGGCGGCGCGGGCCGGCTACACCACCCGCATTCCGTTTGCGGCGTCGGCGGAGGTGAAGGAACAGGCGCGGAGCATCTTCTTTTGATCGAGGATGTATTTGAACCGCTCGCCTTGTTCCGCAACCGCCTCCGCCAGGAGCACGCGGAGCGGGTGGCCGCCTGTTTTGAAAAGCTGGTGGAGCGCGCGGGCGTTGATGAAGACGCCAACCAGAAAACGGTGGGGGAAATCAACCGACTGGCGGGTGAGATCGAGGCCGGCACATCGCGGACGAACGCGCGGAAAGCATTTCGAGCGGTGCTGTGGACCGGGTTTGCCGTCGCGGTTCTGGTGGTTGCCGTCGGTCTGTTGGGTTGGATGGACGGGGGACCGCCGAATGTTGCCTCCGGGCTCCTGGTGCTGCTGGCCGGGTTTGCCGCCGCCGGCCTGTACGTCTTCATCGATAAAAAGCTGACGCCTCGGATCCGCGGTTTGCGGGAAATGCTCGAGGGGCTTCAGCGGGAGCACCGGGAGAAACTGGCGGAGGCCTGGGGGCAGATGCAGCTGCTGAACGGGTTGTACGAAGAATCCATGTCGCCGCGGCTCATGGCGCAGACGGTGCCGCGGCTGGAGTTCGATCCCTGGTTCGCGTTCGGCAGGCTGGCGGAGCTGGAGGAGGTGTTCGGCTTGGACGAGTACAGCAGCGCCGACCGCTCCATTTTGTTTTCGCAGAGCGGCGTCATCAATGGCAATCCTTTTGTGGTGGGGGAGAGTCTTGGCGTGGAGATGGTTGAATGGGACTACCACGGGACGCTGGACATTTCATGGCTGGCCACGGAAACCTACACCGATTCTCAGGGGACCCGCAGAACCCGCACGGTGGTGCGCCGCCAGACACTCCACGCCACCGTCACCCGGCCCAAACCGGTCTACGGCAATGAATGGTTTGTCATCTACGGCAATGAGGCGGCGCCCAGGCTGCGGTTCAGCCGCGTGCCGTCCAAATACTCGGCGGCGGACTCCGGCCTGATGCAACAATGGAGCCGGCAGCGGAAACTCAAAAAGCTGGAAGCCTTTTCGAGAAACCTGGACGACGACTATCCATTCACCATGATGTCGAACCGGGAATTCGAGCTGTTGTTTCACGCGGTCGACCGTTCCGACGAAGTGGAATTCCGGGTGCTTTTCACTCCGCTGGCGCAAAAGCAGATGGTGGATTTGCTCAAAGACACGGAAACAGGTTACGGCGACAACTTCAGCTTCATCAAATCGTCCATGATCAATATCGTGCAGCCCCGGCATCTGGAGCGCGACCGGGTCAACGCGCCGTCGTCGGTCTTTCATCAATACGATCTGGCGGCCGCGCGCCGAATTTTCAACGACTATCAGAACAACTACTTCAAAATGATGTATTTCGCGCTCGCGCCCATTCTGACCATTCCGATCTACCAGCAGCACCGCTCCCACGCCGATATTTACCGGGATGTTTACGCGAGGGCGCCGTCCTCATGGGCGCACGAAACCGTCGCGAACCATCACGGCGAGAAAGAATTCGCCCATCCGGCTTCCATCACGCGGAACATTCTCAAAACCAGCAGTTCGCCCAGCCAGGACGGCACGCAGCGGGTGACGGTATCGGCGCACGGCTTCTGCGGAACCGACCGGGTCAGCTATGTGAACAAATGGGGTGGCGACGGCAAGTTTCACCGGGTGCCCGTGCACTGGGTGGAATACACACCGGTCACGCGCTCGTCTCAAATGATTGTGCGCGAAGCGATGGATCTGGACAAAGGGTCATACAATGCCAAAACCTCGACAGATGCCAGGTGGCGCGATTTTTTCCGCCAGTGGAACATTCAGCCGCAGGCGGCGGCCTTCCAGCACGCGCTGGTATCATTTCTGACCGGCCGCCAGCCTGGATGATGACGGATATTGGAAATTTTTTTCTCTGCTGCCCTCGCCTGAATGGAGCATTTGAAGAAATAATGTGGCCGGGAGGTCGTAGCGAATTGGGCTGGGCCAAGGAAGGCGAAGCAGGAATAGCATCGCTATTTCGATGCAGCCTGACGACGGCCAAGCCCAATGCAGTAGACAAA
>JAAZFE010000041.1 GCA_012511885.1 Lentisphaerota bacterium
CGTTCTTCTTGGGTTATGCGATGGTATTTCATTGTTTCCTTCCTTGTGATAGGCGAAGGAATCAAACTAGCGCATAACCCTTTTTAGAGAAACCTCCTGTTGCAATAGCCTCTGGAACGCGCGCGCCCATTTTCGCTCTTTTCCCCCCAAAAATCCCCTCCATGATCGGTCTGATCCGTCCGATCCGTCTGCCTGACGCCTTTTGGCTGTTACTGCGGCAGTTTTGTCCGCCATTTGGTGATCCAATAGGGATCCGCCCGCCAGCAGCGCATCGCCTCGCGCAGCATCGCCTGCGCGAAATTCGGCGCTTTGACAATCAGCACATTCTCGTCGTTGCGGTCGAAGGCGGCCTGAGAAAAGTTGGCCGACCCCAGCACCACAGTCTCCCGGTCAATCACAATCACCTTGTGGTGCAGCCGCACCCCGGGCGACATCCGCACATTGGCGCCCATCTGGATCAGCTCCTTGGTGTTCGCCCCCGGATGCTTCGCCAGGCCCGAATCCAGAAGAATAATCGCCTTCACCCCCCGCTTGAGCGCCGCCCGCACAGCATCCGTCAACGTGCTGTCCGTGAACGAAAACGCCATCATCGCGATCTCATTGGTGGCCTTGGCAAGCTCGGCTGCAATCGCCCCGCGCACATCGTCCTCCGGCGTGAAATAGTTCTGGATCTCCGTGCCCCCCAGGTTAACCCGCGGATGCGGCGTCGGATACGCAAACCGCTTGCCGTGGCGCCCCTCGAAAATCTCCTGCCACTCCAGCGAATAATTCTCCGCCAGCTCCTTGCTCTCCAGCACGATCGCGTGGTTGTCGTTGAAGTTCGAACAGTTGCGCGTGAAGTTGTACGACCCCGTCCACACCCGCTCCCCGTCCGCAATCATAAACTTGTTGTGCATCAGCCCCGAGCGGTTGTGTGCCAGCTTGAGCATCTCCCGCTTGGTCATTTCGGCCAGCTCATCCTCGACGTCATACGCTCGCTCCGCGTTGTCGCGGGCAATAATCACCCGCACCTTCACCCCGCGCTTCTGCGCATCCAAAAGCGCCTGCGCCACCTGCGGCAAATTCAAATCGAACACGCACACATCCAGCGTCTTCGCCGCCGATTCGATAAATGCGATCAGCGCCTTCTCCATGCTCGGCGACGGCCCCAAAAAGAAATAAACCGGCTTGTCCCCGAAACGGCCCTCGAGCATCGTTTCGGCATAAAACGGATCCACCTTGAACTGAAACGGCGACCCCCACGCCATGGTCGCCCACAAGGCCGCCGCCAGTGCAAGACCCCTCCAATTCCTCTGCAATCGGCAGTACATTCCTTCAATATGCCAAATTTTCCGCCGTGGGCAAACCCTGAACCGCCACCACTGAACCGCGACCCTCCGCAAACTCGCGCGCGCGCACAACTATCCTTGACCGCCTATCGGCCGTTGCGTAAGGTTTTCGCCATGTTCAATCCCCTGCCAACCGCGTGCGGCCGCCGGCTCCTTCTGCTCCTGTGCCTCGGCGGCCTCGCGCTCACGACCGCCCCCGCGCTGGCCGCCAAACGCCCCTATGTCGAAACCGAACCCAAGCGCGGCTTCCACCTCTTCACCCGCCCCAAAAAGAAAAGCCCGGCCGACCAGTGGCAATACGTCCAAACACTCGATGCCGCCGGCAAATCCCGGGCCGCCGCCCGCCAGGCCTACGCCCTGCGCCTTTACTGGCCCCAATCGCCCGAAGCCCCCCAGGCCCAACTGCTTCAGGCCCGAATCCTCGAACACCGCGGACGCTCCATCGAGGCCTTCGACGCCTACCAGCACCTCGTCGAAACCTGGCCCGGCCACTTCGAATTCAACGACGTCCTCACCCGCCAAATGACCCTCGCCCGCGCCATCATGGAACGACGCAAAGGCAAGTTCCTCTTCCTCCCCGGCTTCACCGCCCCCGAACGCGCCATCCCCTACTTCGAAAAAATCGCCCAAAGCGCCCCCGAAAGCGACCTCACCGCCGAGGCCTTCTACCACATCGGCGCCGCCCACGAGCGCACCTACGAATACGTCCAGGCCATAGACGCCTACTTCACCACCCTCAACCGCTTCCCCGGCAGCCCCTTTGCCGAGCCCGCCGCCTTCGGGCAGGCCCGCTGCCACGTCCGCCTCGCCGCCGAAGCCCCCGAAGACAACCGCGCCGTCGAAACCGCCATCGCCGCCTGCGACCTCTACCTCCAGCGCCACCCCGCCGGCCCCAACGCCCAACAGGTCCGCGACGACCAAGCCGGCCTGCGCCGCCGCCAGGCCGCCAACGCTTTCGCCCGCGCCCGCTACTACGACCGCATCCTCCGCAAACCCGAAGCCGCCCTCATCGAATACCAGGCCTTCCTGAACAGCTTCCCCAACGCCGACGAAGCCCCCAAGGCCCGCCGCCGCGTCCAGGAACTCACCCGCAACGCCCCCCCCGCCCCCCCGGAGAACGCTCCATGAAACGCCTCATTCCCATCCTGGCCCTCCTCCCCCTCCTCGCCGGATGCGCCAACTACCGCCTCGGCTCCATGCTCCCCGCCGACATCCGCACCGTCCACATCCCCACCTGCAACAACCAAACCTCCGAACCCCTCATCGAGCAGGACGTCACCCAGGCCATCCTCGCCCAGGTCCAGATGGACGGCTCCCTCCGCATCGCCCCCGAAGACACCGCCGACACCATCCTCGAAATCAGCCTCAACAAATTCTGGCTCGACCCCGTCGCCTATGTCGCCGGCGAAAGCTCCACCGCCAACCAATACCGCATGAACATCCAGGCCGCCTTCGTCCTCTACCGCCGCGCCGACCGCTCCGTCGTCGCCCACGCCTCCACCGTCACCGGCTGGTACGACTTCGACTTCGCCGGCGACATGACCTCCTCGAAGGCCGTCGCCCTGCGCCCCGCCGCCGCCGACCTCGGCCGCCGCATCATCAACCACCTCGTCCAATACTGGCCCTGATCCCCCGCCAAGGAGACTCCCCATGAAACCGCTTGAAGAAGGCAGCGCCCTCACCCTTGATTTCAGCAAACTCGCCAAAGTCGCCGCCGCCTGCCCCGACGTCATCCCCGTCGCCGTCCAAAACGCCGACACCCACGAGATCATCCTCGTCGCCTACACCAACCAACTCGCCCTCGAAAAAGCCCTCGCCGAGCGCACCGCCATCTTCTGGAGCACCTCCCGCAACGAACTCTGGGAAAAAGGCAAAACCTCCGGCGAAACCTTCGACCTCCTCGAAGTCCGCGTCAACTGCGAGCAAAACTCCCTCGTTTACATCGTGCGCCCCCGCCGCAGCGGCATCTGCCACACCAAAAACCAAAACGGCCAGCCCCGCAACTGCTACTATCGCCGCCTCGACTTCGACACCGGCCGCCTCATCAACCTCGACCCCTGACCCCCTCCCCCCCGATGGCCCCGCCCCCCAACATCTCCTCGCCCGCCGAACAGCGCGCCGCCGCCAACCGCCGCATCGGCATGTTCATCTCCATCTTCGCCCTCCTCCTCGCTGGCGCCATCGTCCTCGTCTTCCAGCAGGAAAAACGCCGCGAATCCCTCATCACCCCCACCCCGCCCCCCGCCGAACCCGAAACACCCC
>JAAZFE010000042.1 GCA_012511885.1 Lentisphaerota bacterium
CGTTCTTCTTGGGTTATGCGATGGTATTTCATTGTTTCCTTCCTTGTGATAGGCGAAGGAATCAAACTAGCGCATAACCCTTTTTAGAGAAACCTCCTGTTGCAATAGCCTCTGGAACGCGCGCGCCATTTCTGACCACTTTTGCCCGTTTTCGGCCATTTTCACCCGCTTTTCGGCCTTTTCTGCACGTTTTTAGCCATTGCGGGCCATTTTCATTCCATTTTACCGCCACAGCAGCGGCGTCCCCGGCGTCCGTACTACTATCCGCTGATTTCGTGTTTTTTGTGCACGTTTTTGAAAAGGTATATTCATAACCAACTTGACATCAAAACAATACATGACCAAAACTACACCCCTACTTTTTCTCTTGGATGTTGATTTTGACCTTGTAAGTCCAATCTCCTTGGCGATCTCTGCGTCTCTGCGAGAGAAAGCAGAACTTCAAAATCCACACCGACGAGGGCGGCGGCGCTCCCGTGCGGAATATTTTGTTTTAGGATCGGACAGCTCGGCGAGCTGTCCCTGCCAACATTCGCGTTCATTCGTGTCCATTCGCGGTTCAAATAATCTGAGAAAATCTGCGCAATCTGCGGGCGAAATTTGGTTGCGGCTCTGCCGCGCTAGGTTTGTCCGTGCTCGTCCGCGTTCGTCCGTGTGGCTATTCCACCGTTTGTCGGCAGCTGCCCCCCCGCCCCTGCCACGGCGCGTCAGCGCCCCCCCCCCAATCGCCCAATCACGCATTCACGCAATCACGCAATTCCCCCCGCCCCCCCCCGCACCGCCCCGCTACGCGCGCGCTGCCGCCGTCGAACCGCGCACCACCAGCGATGTCGGCAGCAAATCGCTGCACTCCGTGATTTCCCCGCGAACCATCTGCAGCATGCGGTTGCACGACTCGATCCCCACCTGGTGCAGATCATGACGGATGGTTGACAACCCCGGGTTCACATAGGCGGCCAGTTGAATGTCATCCACGCCCATCACCGAAATATCTTCCGGCACCGGCCGGCGGTTGTCCGCCAGCCAGCGCATCGCGCCGATGGCCATGCGGTCGTTGGCCGCCATGATCGCGGTCAATTCCGGCAGCCGCGCCACCAGCTTGGCCGTGGCCGCATAGCCGCCGCGCTGGCTCCATTCCTCGCCGCCATCCACCCACACCACCTCGGCCGCGCCCTGGGTCATCTCCCCGCAGACCCGCAGAAATTCATCGCGGAACAACAGCCCCGTGTGCGTGTTCGTGCCGGCAATCAGCCCGATCTTGCGGTGGTTCAGGCCCATCAGATGCTCCGCCGCCAGCCGCGCCGACGCCGAATAATCCACGCTCACATAATTCAGCCGCTTGCCGGGAAAAATGTGGTTCACCAGCAAAAACTTGAAGGGGCTGGTCTCGAATATGTTCAGATAGTTCGCGTGAATGTCCGACGCGATAAACAGCATCCCGTCCGCGCGGCGCGTCGCCAGCAGCTTGGTATATTCCTGCGACTTGATGAACTGGTCCGTGGCAATATCCAGCAGAATCTTGTACCCCTGCGCCGCCGCCCGTTCATAAATCCCCGAAATCAGCTCCCCCAGATAAATATCCGAGAACACCCGCGTCAGGTTCGGCACCACCACGCTCAGCGTGCGGCTGGTCTTCGACGCCAACCCCCGCGCCGCGCTGTTCGGAAAATAATTGTACTTTTTCACCACCGCCATCACCTTGTCGCGGGTGGCCTGGCTGATCCGCTCGTGGTTGTTCAACACCAGCGAAACCGTACTCAGCGAAAAACCGCTTTCGCGGGCAATGTCCTTGATGGTAATGCGCTTCGATTTCATCTCTTTCACCTTCCTGACCTCTTCACCCGCGGAATCTTAGGCACTTTCACCCAACCCGCAAGTAAAATGTTGCCCGAGATTTACTAAAATCATGCCGGCTTTCCCGTCCCCCCCCCTCTTCGCAACGCGCCAAGCCCCGTAAAAAGCAAACGCGCGGGGCCGAAACTCCGCGCGCTGTTCTCGAAATGGCCGGCCGTCTTACTTGGCAGCCGCTTTCGGGTCCGTTGCCTTGCTCCTGGCCAGAGCCACCAGCGCGGCAAACCCCTCGGCGTCGTGAATCGCGATCTCCGAAAGCATCTTGCGGTTCAGTTCAACGCCGGCCTTGGTCAGGCCCTCGATGAACCGGCTGTAGGATATCTCGTGGCTGCGGCACGCCGCCGACAAACGCACAATCCACAACCCGCGGAAGTCGCCCTTCTTTTTCTTGCGGTGCGCGTAGCTCAGCGACATCGCCCGGTCCACCGCCTCGGTGGCCTGGCGGAACGTCCGGCTGCGATTCCCATAAAAACCCTTGGCCTGCGCCAAACGGCGGCGGCGACGCTGCCGGCGGGTGGGTGCATTGGTAATTCTTGACATGATTCTCTCCTAACTCTGAATGCGGTCGTTTCGATGCCGCAATTAGCTGCCCATGGCCGCCGAGAGCGACTTCGCGATTTTGCCCTGGGCCTGCACCGTCCGGCGCAACTGACGCCTGCGCTTGGGCGACTTGCTCGCCGCCAGGTGGCGATGCCCCGGCCGCTTGTGCAGCACTTTGCCCGTCGCCGTCTTCTTGAAGCGCTTGCTTACCGCCTTGCGCGTCTTCTGCTTCACTTTGGTTGTCGTTGCCATAATTCGTTATCCCTTGCCAAGAACCCCGGCGCGCGGCCACAAAGTCGGCCCGGTCCTTCCTGAATTTTCAAATGAATGGCCGCTTATACTCGATTTGCCACCCGGCGTCCAGCAGAACTATTCTTTTTTTTCCGCCTCCGCCTCGCTGCCCCCCCCCGCGCCCTTGGCGGCCTGGCGCGCCTTGGGGTTGGCATTCAGAATCATCTGCAGGTTGCGGCCCACCTGATTGGGCGCCTGTTCCACAATGCCCTCCTCGCGCACATCCGTCAGCACCCGGTTCATCAGCTCAAAGCCGCGATCGCGGTGCGCGTGCTCGCGCCCCCGGAAAAACAACGCCACCCGCACGCGGTAACCCTCCTGCAAAAAGCCCTTCAGACGCCTCAGTTTCACATCATAGTCGTGCTCGTCCACGCTGGGATGAAACTGAACCTCCTTGACCTTGGTGGCGCTGGCGCGGCGACGCTGCTGCTTTTCCTTCTTGCTCTGGTCATAGCGGAACTTGCCGTAATCCATAATCCGGCACACCGGCGGACGCGCCGTCGGCGAAATCTCGACCAGGTCCAGCCCGGCGTCACGCGCCCGGGCCTGGGCCTCCGGAGTGGGCACCACCCCCAATTGCTCGCCGTCCGCGCCAATCAGGCGCACTTCTGGCACACGGATGCGCTGGTTGATGCGCGTTCCAAATTCTCTTCGTCGCGGGTCTCGGCGGTTATACGGTGCTTGTATGGCAGTCTCCTTGGTTGCCGGGGAGGACACGGCCGCCCCGTTGGGTTTGTCTAAGCCAGCTCCACGCGCCGCTCGGCATTCATCAGCTCGATCAACGCCTCCGGCGTCATGACGCCCTGGTCCCCAGCCACCCGGCTGCGGACCGAAATGGTTCCGTTCTCCACTTCCCGTCCGCCCATGATGAGCATATAGGGAACCTTCTGCAATTGCGCGTCGCGGATCTTCGCGCCCATCTTCTCGGGGCGCGCGTCCACCGTCACGCGGAAATCGTGGGCGCGCAGCTTCGCAGCCATCGCCTCGGCCGCCGCCGTCTGCTTGTCCGTCACCGGAATCAGCGTCGCCTGCACCGGCGCCAGCCACAGCGGGAACGCCCCGGCGTAGTGCTCGATCAAAATGCCCAGGAATCGCTCCAGGCTGCCCAGCAGCGCGCGGTGCACCATATAGGGCCGGTGCATCTGACCATCCGCGCCCACATACAACATGTCAAAGCGCTCGGGCTCATTAAAATCAAACTGGATCGTGCTCATCTGCCACGAGCGTCCGATCGCGTCGCGCGTCTTGAAATCAATCTTCGGGCCGTAAAACGCGCCGCCGCCCTCGTCCATTTCATAGGCGATGCCCTCGGCCTCGAGCGCCGCCTCGAGCGACCGCTGCGCAATCTCCCACTGCGCCGGATCCCCCACCGCCTTCTCCGGGCGCGTCGCCAGATAGGCCGTAATCTCCTCAAAACCGAATGCCCGCCAGATGGCGATGGCAAAGCGCACGCACTCGCGCACCTCGCCCTCCACCTGCTCCTCCGTGCAATAGATATGCGCGTCGTCCTGGGTGAACCCGCGCACCCGCATCAGCCCGTGCAGCACCCCTGCGCGCTCATAGCGGTACACCGTGCCCAGCTCCGCCCAGCGCAGCGGCAGCTCCCGGTACGACCGCTTGCGGTTCTTGTAAATCTGAATGTGGAACGGGCAATTCATCGGCTTGATGTAATAGCGCTGCTCGTCAATGTCCATCGGCGCGTACATATTCTCGCTGTAGAAATCCAGATGCCCCGACGTCTCCCATAGTCCCGCGCGCCCCACGTGCGGCGTATAGAGCATCTCATAGCCCGCCCGGTAATGCTCCCGCCGCCAGAAATCCTCGATCACCGACCGGATCCGCGCGCCCTTCGGGTGCCAATGCACCAGCCCCGGCCCCACGCTCTCCTGAATGCTGAACAGGTCCAGCTCGCGCCCCAGCACCCGGTGGTCGCGGCGCTTCGCCTCCTCCAGCATCCGCAGATGCGCGTCCAGGTCCTCCTGCGACAAAAACGCGGTACCGTACACCCGCTGCATCATTTGGTTCTTCTCGTCGCCGCGAAAATACGCCCCCGCCACGCTCAGCAACTTATACGCCTTAATCTCCCCGGTACGCTCCAGATGCGGCCCCCGGCACAAATCCGTAAAATCCCCACTCGAATACAAACTGATCAGCTCCCCCTCCGGAATATCCGCCAGCCGCTCCAGCTTGTACGACTGCCCCCGCCCCCGCATCAGCTCGAGCACCTCCGCGCGCGACTTCTCCTCGCGCACAAACGGATGATCCTCCGCGATGATCTTCGCCATCTCCGCCTCGATCGCCGCAAAGTCCGCCTCCGTCAGCCGGTGTTCGAGGTCAAAGTCGTAATAGAACCCATCCTCCGTATCCGGCCCGATATCAAACAGGGCGTCCGGCCACAATCGTTGCACGGCCGACGCCATCACATGCGCCGCGCTGTGGCGCATCGTCTCCAAACCCGTTTTATCCGCTTGCATATTGTGTATAGGCAATCCTTCCCAACAAAGACCGCAAGCTACCCCCTTCCCCCCGCCTTGTCAATGAACTCCCGCGAAATGAACTCCCGCCCCCCCGCCCGGCGTCTCCCCCGTGCCCCCGTCCGACCCGTCCGCCTGTTCAGGCGCTCTTCCCCCCCCGTGCCCGTCCGCCGCGTGCCTCTGGCCCCTTCCAACTTTTTGCCTGTCAGACGGTTTTGGGCTTGTTGGGGGGTGTGGGCGGCGGGTAGGATGGCGGCTATTCCAAGTCGGCGGGACGACCGCCCGCCGCAGGCAAGGAGTGTGGTTGTGGCCAGATGGATGTTACGGTTGGGACTGGCGCTGGGAGCCGCCGGATGGCTGGCCGGCGGCGCGGCTTCCGCGCAGGACGCCAGATATTTTCAAGGAACCAGAAGCTCGGCGAATGTATATGTCGCCCCGGTGGCATCGAGCATCCAAAAGGTGGCGGTGATGCCCTTCAAGGCGCCGACCGAGCTGATCGGGTCGTCGGTGTCGGATATTTTCGTGACGGAAATGCTGCGCGCGCGGCGCTATACGCTGGTCGAGCGCGGACAGATCGCCCAGGTGCTGGGCGAGACGGAGTTCGCCCTGGCCGGGCTGACCGATTCCGCGGCCATCGCCGCGGGCCGCATGCTGGGCGCGGACGGCGTGATCCTGGGCACGGTGGATGAATACGGCACGGTGGCCCACCGCGGGCGCTCCTATCCCGTGGTGGGGGCGTCCATCCGCCTGATTGACTGCGACAGCGGCCAGGTGATGTGGAGCGTGGGCCACGCGCGGCGGGCGGACTCGCCGGTGGACACCCTGTCGGGACACGCGCGCAAGGTGGTGCACGAGATGGTGGCCGCCGTGGTCCAGAACTGGAGGGTGCAGCGCGTGGTGGCCTCGGATCGCCGGTCCTCGAGCGTCCCCCGCGACAACCCGGACGACCCCGTCGGCTTTTCCGGCCCGGTGGTGATGACCGAGGCCATGCCCCCGCCGCAGCCCGAGGGACTGACCACCGACGACTTCGGCCTGCGCGCGGTCACCCTGCGCTGGCCGCCCCCGGCCGACCGCTCCCTGAGCTATCGCGTCGAGCGGGCCGAAGGGCCGGACGGCCCCTTTGCGCCCCTGGCCACCGTGGCGGCCACCCGCGGCGCCTACACCGACGCCGGCTCGCGCGGCGTCCCCCTGAGCGACGCCACCGCCTATTATTACCGCCTGGTGGCCCTCGACCGCATGCGGGCGGAGAGCGACCCCTCCGCCGTCGCGGAAAGCCTGACCGCGCCGCCGCCGGACCCGCCCGAAAACGTGGCAACCGAGGCCCCCGCCGGCCGCATGGCCCGGCTGACCTGGGATCCCGCCGCCGCCGAGGGCGTCACCAGCTACATCGTCGAACGGGCCGACGCCAAGGATGGCGATTTCATCCGGGCGGGCACAGTCGCCGCCGCCCGCTTCGAGGAAGGCGGCACCACCTCCTCGCCCCTCGCCGACTCCACGCCCTACTGGTACCGCGTGCGCTCCGTCAACCGCGTCGGCTCCGCGGGCGAGCCGTCGGCGCCGGTGCGCCTGACCACCCGCCCCCCGCCCGCGCCGCCCGCCGGGCTGCGCGCCACCAGCCGCGAGGTGCGCTGCGTGCCGCTCGAGTGGCCGCCCCACCCCGACAACGACATCGCCCGCTATGACATCTACCGCGCCGACTCGCCGGACGGCCCCTTCGCCCGGCTCACCAGCGTCCACGGACGCGACACCACCTCCTGGCTGGACGGCGGCCGCGATCCGGGCAACCTCGGCGACGCGCGCAAATACGTCTACTTCATCCGCGCCATCAACACCGTGGGCTCCGAGAGCGGCGACTCGAAAACCGTCGCCGCCGCCACCCGCCCCCTCCCGCCGTCGGTGGCCGGCCTGGCGGCGGCCACCGGCCTGCCGCGCCGCGTCGAGCTCACCTGGACGCCCTCGCCCGACGACAAGGTGGTGGCCTATGAAATCGAGCGCGCCGAGGCCGGCGAACCCTTCGCGGCCATCGCCCGGCTGGAAGACCGCGAACGCTCCGCCTACGAGGACACCGGCGGCACCGCCCGGCGTCCCGCCCCCCGGCCCTCCCTGCGCGACGGCACACCCTATGCCTACCGCATCCGCGCGCTCAACACCGCCAGCGCCGCCTCCGACTGGTGCAAGCCCGCAACGGCCGTCACCAAGGTCGTGCCCCGCGCCCCGGCGGGGCTGCGGACCTCGAGCGGCAAGGCGCGCGTGATCGGCCTGGTCTGGCAGGCCAATCCCGAGGCCGACATCGCCCATTACATCGTCCAGATGTCCGTCGCCCCCGACCGCGGCTTTGTCGAAGCCGGCCGCGTCGAGGCCGACGCCCTCCGCGGCCTCAAGCAAGACGGCCTGCCGCCCGGCCTCACCCGCTATTACCGCATCAAGGCCGTGGACGCCGACGGCCTCGAGAGCGAGTGGTCCGCGGTGCTCGCCGGCGCGACCAAGCCCCAGCCCGCCCCCCCCGCCCGGCTCGCGGTCGAGTGGACCGGCGACTCCGCGCGCCTGACCTGGGAGCCCCCGCCGCAAAGCGACATCGCCGCCTACCGCATCTTCAGCAAGCGGCTCATGGGCCAGGACGAAATCGCCACGGTCAAAAAAGCGGAATATGTCTTCCCCGCCGACGCCCTCGCCAAAAAGCTGGTCATCCTGGTCGTCGCCATAGATCGCGACGACCTCGAAAGCGCCCCCTCCGCCCCCCTCGAAATCCGCAAACCCCGATAAGCCCCCCCGGTTTCCGCCCCCCCCGCGCGGGCTTCGGCGACCTGTTTTTCCCGCGCGCCACGACGAAAAACCGGACGGCGCGGCGCGAGTTTTCCATGCTGTGGAAAACTATTTTCCATAGCGTGGAAAAGCTCCGTGGCGCGGGCGCGGAGCGGTCAGAACAAGCCGCTAAAAAAATAGTGAAAGTTTTGTCGTTTTTTAGTGTACCGGAGCTTTCCATATACTAAACTGTTCATGGACAAGCGCACGATGAAGGAGGTGCTCCATGAAGAGATTAGGCGTGTGTTTCCTGGTGTGGTTGGTGGTTGGGTTGGGCGCGGGATGGGCGGATGAGGCGAGTCATCGGCAGGCGGTCGAGGCGCTGTTCGATCAATTGGGCATGGAGGCGGTGATGAATGCCACGGTGTCGCAAATGGCGGCGGCAATCACGGGCGCGGTTCCGGAAGACATGGGCTATCACGATGTGGTGGATGCCTTCGTGAAAAAGCATGTGGGCTGGACGGAGCTGAAACCGGCGGTGGTGGATGTCTATATGAGGTCGTTGAGCGAAGCGGAGATTGGCGCGCTGAGCGAGTTCTACCAAACCGATGTCGGCCAAAAGTTGGTGGCGGTGTCGCCGGCGATGAGCCAGGAGATTTCGGTCCTGGTGCATGGACGCTTGGTGGCGAACCAGGGGGATTTGATCCAAATGATGATGGATGCGGATTTTCTCTCGTTCCAGCAGTTTTTGGGCGCCGTGGGGACGCCGGCAGACGCGCCGCAGCCACGCTGATTGGAGGGCATCATGAAAGATCAGCGAAGGATGACGCGCCGTTGGCGAGCGTGGCGGATGCTGGCCGTGGCGCTCGTGGCGGGGCTGGCGCTGGCCCACAGCGCGGGGGCGTGGACGGACGACATGCGCGGCGCGATTCAGGAGGTGGCCGGCGGAAAGCCGTCGCAGGGGGCGCTGCGCGAAACCTTTGCCAACAACGACACGGTGAACCGGATGGCGTTGCGCGGGACGCAAAACGGCGGCATTTCGTCGGAGGCGTATGTCGCGAATCAGAACGCGTTTCGTGAAATCAACTCGCGGTTGTTGCGCGAGGCGGCGCAGCAGTGCGGGCTCGAGGTGGACGTGGGGCCCCAACGCTCGAATCCGCTGGCGGGAACCGATACGGATGTCAATTTCCGCACGCGCGACGGGAAGTCGCCCACCCTCGAACAGTGGCGGAAGCTGACCGAGGCGTATAACAACCAGGTGAACGACTTTCTGGGACGGCCTCGGGGCACGCCCGTGCGCACCAATACGGATATTATGCCGGACCCGCGCACGACATCGCCCGCGGAGTTTCAGCGGATTACGCGCGCCATCAATGAGTCGGGCGGCACGGCCTATACGGACCCGGCGGCGGCGCGGGTCGAGATGGCCATGGCGAATAAAGGGCCGCTGCCGGTCAATGAGGTGGGCAGCTATGTCAATGAACTCAACGGGCTGGCGCGCAAACATTTTAACGCGGCGAGCAAGGTGACGGCGGAGGCGAATGCGCTGTCGCGCGCGCTGGGCGAGTCGCATCCGCAGGTGCAGAATTTGCGCGCGGAGGCGCAGTTGCTCAATTCGCAGGGCGCGAAGTATGTGAACAAAATCAACGAGGCGGGCACGATGATCCGCCAGCAGGCGGGGGCGCGTGCGCCGAGTACGACGGAACCGTCGTCCACGGCCTTGACGGAGGCGTTGCGCACGCAGCGCGGCGCCGAAACCATTGCCCATGCCGAGCGCATCGGGCCGCTGGCGAATAACGCGCTGAACAATGCCACCCAAAACACCATTCGCGATTTGGCGCGGCTGGGCACGGCGAATGCCGAGGCGGCGCCCGCGTGCCATCAGGCCATTGCCGACACGCTGCGCGAGTTGCCGCCCGCCCAGCGCGGCCAGGCGATGGAGATGATTCAGCGCAATCACGGCGCGCAAATGGCGCGGGAGGTCGCGAAGGCCGCGCAGGGGCCGACGGCGGGCGCGCGCGTGATGGACGGCGCGGGACGCGTGATGCGCGTGGTGGGGCCGGGCCTGATGATTTGGGACGGGTATCAACGGATTTCCAACGTGATGGAGGCGAAAGAGGGCGAAGAGCGCGCCCATGCCGCCGGGGTGGCCGCGGGCGGATTCCTGGGCGGCTTGGGCGGCGCGACCGCCGTGGGCTTGGGCGCGGTGGCGATTCTGGGCGCGCCGGTGACGGCGGTCGGCGCGGCGGCGGTGATTGGCGTGGGGCTGGTGGCGGGCGCGGTGGGCTATGGCGTGGGCGACTACGCGGGGTCGTCGCTGGCGGGATGGGCGCTGGCGGATGTTCGCCCCCAAGACCAAAGCGTGTATGACGCGAAGGCCGCCGCCAGCTTGCTCGGGGGCAGCCGCGACATTTTTGGGCAAATGAAGGCGGCGGGCATTGCCGATGACGTCGCGCAGAGCGCGGCCGATGCCTATAAGAGAGGAGACATCGCCACCTTCCGCACGATTTTGTCGCAATGCCGCCAGGATTTGGTGAAAGACCTGAAGAAACAATATGCGAATGTAAAGCTGAACAGCCCTTCAGATTTGTCGCAAACGGATTTGGAAAAACTGCTGAATTGTCTATGCCGCGCGTCGCTGGGCGCGAATCCATGGGTGTATCAAGCCTACCATCCGGAGCCGGGCGGCGACTCGCCCCACTGCGAAAATCTGGGCAACGGCCCCTGCCTGGCGTCGGGGTTCGGTTGCTGGCGCAGCTACATCCAGTGGAACAATCCGGGCATTGCCGATTGCCTCGCCGCGTTCAACGTGCCCGCCGGCTACCGCCGGGAGATGGACCGCATCTATCAAAAGCCGTTTGAGAAGCCGGTGGAGCTCGAGGTGACGGTCTCGCCAACGGAGTTTTGTCCGGGCGACACACTGACGATTGAGGCGCGCGCAACGGGCGGACGCGGAAACATCCAGTATCGCTATCAAGTGGGGAGTTTCCTGACGTATGGCGACACGGCGGATGTCTCGTCGAGGGATCCAAGCGTGCTCGGGCCCACCAGCTCCGGTCGCGTGACGCTCGTCGCGCCGGAAGCGCGTTGGGGCACCTATGATGGCGTGCCCATATATGAGCGCGGCTATGAGAGCTATCACACGCACATTACGGTTTGGGCGCAGGGCACGACCTGGGATGACCAACGCTTCGAGGAAGTGCCCGCTGTCGTGCACAAGCGCCTCTCGGTGCGCATGCGCTCCGTGCGAGAATGCCGCGAGCTCCATCCGCCTGCCGCGCCTGAAAAGAAGGCGGCGGCCAAAGCGCCCGGCGCGGCGGTAACGCAAACGCCAGCACAACCGCCGCCGCCGCCCACCGCGCCGCCGCCGGTGCAGCGCGGTGCCAAGGAGTGGTCGTTCCGCCCCACCACGGGATCCACTCCGCCGCCGGGCGCCTCCGACGGCAGCGCCCCGCCAGCCACCAAGTCAGCGCCGGAGAAAACCAAGCCTGCCGCGCAAAAAGACACGAAAAAACCGGCGGCCAAAAAATCATCCTGGCCCGCCGCGCCGCCCGACGAACCCGAAACACCCGAGCCGCCGCCCGACGACCCCGACTGCTGGGTCGCCATCACCGGCTATGGCACCTTCGACGAGGGCAACACCTTCATCGGTCGCGCGCGCGAGGGACGCCGCGTCGCCATCTCCGTCGTGAGCGACACCGATTCCGCCGAGGCCGAAGGCGTCGGCGAAGTGTCCGTTTCCTTGCGCTATGTCGCGGGCGATCACCGCATCACCGTGCAAGACCTCGACCAGCCCGAGTGCATGAGCCAGGAAACCCTGCACGTGCCGCTCGTCGAGGAACCCGCCGGGGAAGACGAGCCGGCGACGGATCGCGACTGCCACGAATGCCTTTCCATCGGCGGCTCCACGCAGCAGGCCGCCAGCTCGCTCACGCTGGCCGATGGCACCTCCGAAAGCACCTTGAGCGTCAGCCAGACCTACTACGTCGAAGGCTGCCCGGGCGACCGCGTGCGCATCAGCGTGAAAGGCTCCGACGGCTGGTCCGATTCCGCCGAAGCCGTTGACGCCCCCGCCGCCGTCACGCGCACCTTCACCACCGAAAGCGGCGTGGATACCGTCACCGCGGAAAACCTCAGCATCCGCGATTGCTCGCTCACGTTCGAGCGCCCCTTCGGTCCGCCGCAAACCGACTTGCGCGGGGCCGAAGCCCCCGCCAGCGATGATGCCATCACCGGCTCCGGCACCCGCGTGCTCGAAAGCGTGGTGGGCAGCAAAGCCGCCCGCGCCGATCAGCGAACCGACGCCGGCATGGCGGGCATGGACCTCCAACGGGAAATGCAGCGGGCCTCGACCAGCGGCGACCAGCAGGCGCGCGCCGCTCAACAGACGGTGGACGCCGCCGGACAAGCCGCGCACGCCACCCGCGAGGAGTCCCAGCGCCGCATCAAGGCCGAGGACGCCCAGGCCGCCCAAGTCATGTCCACCGCCATCATGGAGGGCATCGGCTCCGGCCTGGCCGCGGGGGGCGCACGGCTAGGCGCCGGCATCGGCGAACGCGCCGCGGGCGAAATCTTCGACCACAAATCGAAAAAGGAGGAGCCCGCCCCCGCCGCCACCCCAGCCAAATCCGCGGGAAGCACCGCGCCATCCGGCGGCGCGCCCTCCAAACCCAAACCCTCGGCATCCTCCGCCAAGTCCGACTCCGGCAAACCGCAAACCCAGACCAAATCCAAACCCCAGGAGTCAACCTGCGGCGACGCCCCTGCCGCCGAACCGGTCATCCGCGCGGACGCGCTATGCCCCATCTGCGGCGAGATGTACAACCCGAACCAGCCGCACCAGTGCGCCGGCGCCCCCAAACCCGCGACGGTGCAAACCCTCGCCTGCGAGGTCTGCGGCAAGACGCCCGCCACCACCCTCACCACGGTCACGGGGGGCAGCATGACCCTGTGCAGCTCCTGCCAGGCCCACCACCGCTGTCCCCGCTGCGGCAAAATCACACCGGAACTCACCGGTGGCAGCTTCGCCTACGGCTACACCCTGCCCGACGGCTCGACGACCAACCGCTGGGCCAGCATCAGCGGCGTCTGCCCCGCATGCCTGCGCAAGTGGAAACAGGAGCAGGGCGTAGGCCAGTAACACGATGAATCAAAACTCAAAAAGGAAACACCCCATGAGAACCAGCCATATTGTCGCCAGCCTGCTCCTCGTCGCCGGCCTGGTCGCCGGCTGCCAAACCAGCCGCCCCGGCAAAGGCGCGCCTCCCCGGCCGGAACCGCTCGCGCAGCCGGAACGCGCCGCCATGCAAACCCGGGTCTTCCCCATCTCCGAGGGCGTCCTGTTCTCCGCCACCATCGCCGTCCTGCAAGACCTCGAATGGAAACTCGACACCGTGGACCGCGCCGCCGGACTCATCCGCGCCTCGAACCTCCGCCGGCTCGAACCCCTCGGCCCGCGCGAAGAAACCATCGCCAGCTTCGAGTGGCGGCGCAAGGCCATCAAGGGCCGCGCCTCCGAAAAAGACCAATGGACCCGCTGGGATTCCATGGTCATCCACATCGAAAAATGGCCCAACCGGCAGTCCCGCGCCCGCATCATCCTCTCGCGCAACGGCAGCCTGCCCGCCATGTCCTATCCCGCGCGCATCGAGCGCCGCGATGTCATCATCAACGCCCCCGCCAAAGAGGAAGCCGTCGAGCTCCTCCTGCCCGAAGTATATGATGTCCTTTTCAAACAAATCGAACAGGCCGTGCTGGACCGCACGGGGATCGAATAACCCGGAGCCGCCATGAAAACTGAACACACCCGCCTCATCCTTGCCACCTGCCTCATCGCCGTTGCCCTTTGCGGATGCGCCTCGCCGTCCGGCAAATACTTCAAGGACGTCACCTCCCCCGGCAATGTCTATGTCCTGCCCGGCCACGGCAAAATCCGCAAAGTCGCCGTCATGCCCTTCCGCGCCCAAACCGAACTCATCGGCAGCTCGGTCTCGGACATGATGGTCACCGAACTGCTCCGCTGCGAGCGCTATACCCTCGTCGAGCGCGGCCAGATGGCCCAGGTCCTCAACGAGTCCGAACTCGCCCTCGCCGGCCTCTCCACCACCAAGGCCGTCGAAATCGGCAACATGCTCGGCGCCGACGGCGTGGTCATCGGCACCGTGGACGAATACGGCACGATCGCCCAGCGCGGGCGTTCCTATCCCGTAGTCGGCGTCTCCGTGCGCCTGATTGACTGCTCCACCAGCCGCGTCGTCTGGAGCGTGGACATGGCCCAGCGCGCCCCCCGTGCCGATGTCACCCTGGCCCAGCACGCCCGCAAAGTCGTCCACGACATGGCCGGAACCCTTTATGCCGAACTGCGCCGCACCCGCTAACCCCCGGAGCTTGCCATGAAACGCACCCTGTCCACCCTGACCCTCGCCGCCCTCTTCGCCGGCGGACTCGCCGCCTGTCAAACCACCCAGGCCCCCCCCTACACCCCGCCCCCCCGCGCCTCGGCTCAGCAGGCTCCCGCCCAGCGCGCCCCCGCCCGCAAACCCGCCCCCCGCCCCGTCCGCTCCACCGCCCAAATGCCGCGCGTCATGATCCTCGTGGACGAGCAAAGCCTCGGCACCATCCCCACCGCCGAAGTCGAATCCATGGCCATCCGCATGCTCCTCGAGCGCGGCGTGCAGGTGGTGGATCAGGACATGATCCAGTCCAACCTCGCCAAAGGCCAGGAACTCCTCAAGATGGCCGGCGACAACCGCGGCGCCGCCGCCCTCGGCCTCCAGTTCGGCGCCGATGTCGTCCTCATTGGCGAGGTGGTCGCCAAACCCTCCGCCCGCCGCATCTCCGACTCCAACCTGCGCTCCTATCAGGCCGTCGCCACCCTCCGCGCCGTCCGCACCGACAACTCCGTCACCATGGCCTCCGCCTCCGAGGACGCCACCACCATCGGCCTCGACGATGTCGTCGGCAGCGCCAAGGCCATCCGCGCCGCCGGCCAGAAATCCCTCGACCAGCTCATCCCCGCCATGCTCCAGTCCTGGGTCCGCTCCGGCAGCCAATCCGCCCCGCGGCTGCTCCATGTCACCCTCCATGTCGGCGGCGTGGACCAGCTCTGGAAACTCAAGGCCGTCCGCGAACAGCTCAAGGGCATGACCGGCGAGGCCACCGGCGTGGTCCAGCGCTCCTACACCTCCGGAGCCGCCACCTTCGAGCTCGATTCCCTCGTCCCCATCGAGGAACTCGCCGAAGCCATCGTCCTCAATCCGCCTGCCGATATCCGCTTCCAGGTTCTCGACATCGGCGGCACCAGCATCCACCTCAAAATCATCAGCCGTTGACCCCCGCCCGTCCCCGGAGAGCCCCGCCATGAAAACAGCCCGCCCGCCCCTCGCGCTCGCCCTCGGCGTCGCCTGCCTGCTACTCCTCCCGCTGTCCGCCCGCGCCGACGCCCCCCCCGCCGAAATCCTCACCGCCAACTACCTCCGCTATCTCCTCTTCAACCATGTTCAGGTTCAGGGGCAGCAACTGGTGGATGACGCCCCCGCCCTCCACCAGCCCGGCCTCCAAACCCGGCTCGACCACTGGCTCGACGCCTATCAGAACACCATCCGCGACCACCTCGAAACCCGCTTCCCCGGCGACGCCCGCAACCAATTCGAGGAATATATCCACTGCTTCACCCGGGCCGAACAGGACAACGACCTCGCCTACCTCGAACAGCTCGCCGACGCCGTCGGCTGGCCCGGCCCCGCCGCCGAAGGCTACGGCGCCTTCCGCCGCTGGGGCATAGACCGCTGGGTGGCCGGCGACATGCAAAACGGCGTGGACTTCCTCGCCACCCTCAGCCGCACCATAGACCACCTCGAAGACACCCCCGCCCCCTCCGACGAGTCCGCCCGGCCTTCTCAGCCCGCACAGCCCGCCCCCCCGCCGCGCCCCGCCAACCCCCTGCGCGACGCCGAAGCCGAGCCCGCCCCCTTCGAAGCCACCGACGCCCCGGCAGGCGCCCCCCTCCAGCAGTTCTCCGCCATGCGTGAGCAGCGCCGCCAAAAAGCCCTCGAAGACGCCCACGCCGGCATGGCCCAGATCGCCGCCGAACGCGACGCCTGGGAGCAGGAATACGCCGCCAACAAGGAAGCCAAGGCTCAGGCCGAAGCCCAGGCCATGCAGGCCCAGGCCGCCCGCCTCGCCGCCACCGACGAAGAAGCCCTCGAACAGCGCAAAAACTCCTTCCGCTCCCGCGCCATCAACGTCGTCGCCGGCGTGGCCTCCAGCACCGTGGGCGCCTTCACCGGCGCCATCGCCGGACGCGCCGCCGACGAAGCCGTCCACTCCATCTTCGACCGCAAGTAACTCGCCATATCCTGCCGACCCGCGGCAAGTCGCAATATGTTCATCCAAGTGGATCAATGATTCAGGCTGGCCCTGGTAACCATTCCCGCCCGGCAAACGACTACCAAGGCAAAGACCCAAACCAGGAGATTCAAAATGAAGTTCAGCCCAACCAGCAAAATGCTCGCCACGGTCCTCGCCCTGGCCTTGGCCCTGCCCCTGACCGCGCAGGCCCGCTCCCGCTCACGGGATGTCCTGACCGGTGCCCTCTTCGGCGTGTTCGCCGGTGCGGCGCTGGCTTCGGCCTCCGACGGCGGCTGCGTCTACATCGCCCCTCCCCCTCCTCCTCCCCCCCCGCCCCCCGTCGTGGTCTATCACCACGGCTACTACCCCCCGCCCGTCACCTATTATGGCCATCCCCCGCC
>JAAZFE010000043.1 GCA_012511885.1 Lentisphaerota bacterium
CGTTCTTCTTGGGTTATGCGATGGTATTTCATTGTTTCCTTCCTTGTGATAGGCGAAGGAATCAAACTAGCGCATAACCCTTTTTAGAGAAACCTCCTGTTGCAATAGCCTCTGGAACGCGCGCACCTTTTTCACGCTTTTTTCGCGAATTTTGCTCAAATTTTCTGTGTTTTCGCGCCATTTTGTCCATTTTTACGCCAAAACCCCAAAATATCCATATTTTAGGTTTCATGCGCTCCAGCTCTAATCTGAACTGCACATATCCTCAATTTCCCTAAACGACACCCCAATCAAAATCCCCACCATTCCGCTCAACCCGGCAGTTTCCGGTCATTTTTGCCAGTTTCCCGACCGAATTCGCACAAACCCCGCAAATCACCCTCCCTCACCCCATTCCGCCTCATTTCTGCCTATTCCCGCTCATTGTAAGCCAATTTCGGCTCGTTTTACCCGTTTTTTGCCACATTTTAGACAATTTTTAGCATTTTCGACCCCATTTTCACCTTTTTTGTCCATTTTCCGTCGTTTTACGGCCGCCGCCTACCCCCCCGGCATCAACTCCCGCAACCGCCGCACCGCCACCATCCCCAACGACACCCAATGCGGGCTATCCCGAAACACCACCTGCTTCCCCGGCCCATCCACCGCATCCCGCAACAACTGAATCTCCGCCATATTCACAATCGTTGACCGATCCAGCGACTTAAACACCTTCTCCGGCAGCATCTCGCGCCACTCCCGCAACGGCCGACTGTGCAAAAATTCGCGCCCGTCCCGCACCAACACCCGCGTATAGACCCGTTCGCCCAAAATGGCCTGGATACTGCTCACAACCAGCAAATGCCGGTCATCGCCTATCTTGAAGGCCTGCATGTCATCGAGCGACAGCCGCCCCCGCCCGGCCTGATCGAGCGAGGCCAGCCGCTCGCGCAAACGGGCGACCGCCCGAGCCAGCGCATCGTCCATCACGGGTTTGAGCAGATAATCCACCGCGCCCACCTCGAACCCCTTGAGCGCGTAATGGGGATGCGACGTGGTAATGACGACCAACGGCCGGTACTTGGCCGCCTCCAGCACGCGAAAGCCCTTCTGCCGACCCAAATGAATGTCTAAAAACACCGCGTCGGGCTTCTCCTGATTGATCATTTCAACCGCGGCGTTCAACGTGGCCGCCTCTCCGGCAATGGTTACATCCGGATGATCATCCTCCAGCATGGTGCGCAGGTTCAGTCGATCAATCTCTGCATCTTCAATAATGAGCACCTTCATGCATCCCTCCTGTTCTCATCCACTTGGTCCCACGTCACCAAAAAGCGCGCCCCGCCATCCTGCCGGTTTTCCGCCAGCACCTCGCCGCCCAGCAGTTGCGCGTTGGTCCGCACCACATACAACCCCAACCCAACGCCATGATCCAGCTCCGCCACCCCCGGCAACCCCGCCTCAAACGCCTCAAACGTCAACGACAAGTCTCGTGAGATCCCCGTTCCCTCATCCAGCACCTCGATGGAAAAAGCGTCCGGTTTACGCAACAAAATCACCTCGACCACCTTCCCCGCCGCCGTGAATTTTACGCCGTTGTGCACCAAATTGATCACGATCTGGGCCAGACGGATCGAATCGCTCCACAGGGTCTGACCCGCCAAAGACTCATCGCGCCAGCGCAAAACCACCTGCCGCGAATTGGCAATCGGCTCGAGGATGTCGTGCAGCGCCCGCGACCATTGGTCCAGCGCCACCTCGCGCCAGTGCACTGGCGCCTGGCCGCTCTCCAACGCCGACACATCCAGCAGGTTGGTCAGCATCACGTTTAAATAGCGGCCGCCCGAACGAATTTGCTCGATCATCCGCAAAAAATCCTCCGGCAACTTCCGCCGGGCGCCCAGGCGGACCATCGCCTGCGAAAGCCCCACCAGCGCGCTCAGCGGAGTGCGGATTTCATGGCTCATATTCGCCAAAAACAGCCCTTTGGCACGGTTGGCCCGCTCCGCAGCCTCTTTGGCCTGCACCAGTTCGGACTGGCGCGCCTTCAACGCTTCCAGGGCCCGGTGCAAATCCGTCACGTCCGAGCATGTGCCGCGCAGGCTGGACCGCGCGCCCTCCAAACACTCGAAGCGGATTTCCACGTCACGCAGATCCCCATTCGAACGATAGAATTGATAACCGTCCACAGAAGTTGTGCCGGTGCGCAGGCATTCCGCCATGGCGCGACGCAACCGACCGCGCGATTTCACCGCAAACATGTTGTACAAACTCATCGTCTCGGGCAAAGGCGCGCCTGGCTCCAAACCAAAGATGCGGTACATCTCATCGGACCACTTCCACGTTGATGTTATTGGGTCATATGTCCAGCTGCCAACGTGCGCGATGCGCTGAGCCTCCTCCAGATCAAACTGCCGCTCTCGCAGCGCCTCCTCCGCGCGCCGCCGTTCCGTGATGTCGCGCGTCACGCCCAGAATCTCTACCCGGCCATCGGCTAGCGTCATCGGAAAGGCTTGTACATCGGTCCAGACACTCGATCCATCCTTGTGGTAGTAGGCCAGTTGCCCACGAAACCTCGGCAGAGGCAACCCGGCCCGGTGGGCTGCAACCACCTTGAAAAACCAATCCGTGGAAAGAGCCCGCGACTCAAGCACCAGGATCTCCTCCCAAGGCTTCCCGATCATCTCAGCAGGCGTCAGTCCACACAAGGTCAGGCTCGCCGGGCTGATGTAGGTTAGGTCACCTTCCAGAGTAACGGTCCAGATCACGTCCTCGGTCAACGCCGCCAGTTGCCGATAGCGTTCGTCGCTCACGCGCAGTGCCTCCTCCGCGCGCCGCTGCTCCGTAATATCCCGCACCACCATCAGATAGTGCTGCTCTTGAGCCGCGCCCCGTTGCAAGGTGGCGATGGCGAGCTCAAACCAGCCAAGTTCGTCACCGCGGCCAAGACGATAGGCCCCACCGCGATGGCGACCCGTGGCCGCCGCCTCCGCCAGCGCCACCATCATGGGCTTGGACGCTTCGACCGGCAGCGCCTCCGTCACGGTCTTGCCCAGCAACTCATCCGGCTGCAAATACATGATGCTGTCTTCCGACGAGTGCACCTCGAGAATGCGCCCCTCTCCGTCCAAACGAAACACCATGTCGGGAATCGTGTTCATCATGGTTGTCAGGTGGGCCTGACTCTCGGCCAGAATACGATTGGCTTCCGCCAGTTCCGCCATCGTCAAATGCAGTTCACGGGTGCGTTCCGCCACCTGCTTCTCGAGCTCCACGGTCAACTCACGCTGCAGGCTGTCCGCGCGTGCCCGCGCCGCCGCCCGCTCCGCGCGTATCCGCCAAATGCGTTCCGCCATCGCCACTTGGAAAACCGTAAAGGCCACCAGCAGACACACCATCGACCCGACATAGGGAGAAGTCAGCGGCGGCAACAAATTCCATTGCTGAACCACCTCCACAATCACCGCCACCCAGAATATCCCCGCCGCCACCAAAAAGTATCGGGCGGCCCGAATGCCTTGGCGCCAGCCTGTTGCCGCCACCATGATGGCCAGCCCCGCCGAAAACGCGGCCATTGTCTGAACCGCCAGCACACGGGGAGAATACGGCCCGACCGCCACCCATAAAGTGACCACCCCGATCACGACTTGCCCCCAGCGCAAGGCCCGCCGATACAGCGGGATGGTGGCCAACCGATAAAAAAACCACTGCAAATAAGCCAGCATGAACATGAGGCCCAGATTGCAGAGCACCAGCGCCCCATTCACCGTCAGATAACTCCACCCCGGCCAGCCCATATGCCGCCAATATCCCGTCACCCCGGCAAAAAACAGCGTCATAAACAAGACGCTCAACGCGTAGAACAAATAGCCCACATCCCGCGCGAACAACGCCGTGCCAAAACCGATCAGGCACAGCATCGTAAACACCCCCAAACTGAACAGCGGCAAAAGCCCGTCGTGGTGGGTCTGCTCGGCAAACGCCTCCGGCGAATACACCACCAGCGGTATTTGCAGGCGCGTCGGCGTCTTCACGCGAACATACAGCTCCACCTGTTCTCCCGGCGTCAGCTCCACCGCCAGCACCGAATACAAGCCATGCACCACCCCCTCCCCCTTCAGCATGCGGTAGCCATCCACGGCCTGTGCCGTCAGCCCCCCCCCGCGAATCACATGCCAATCAATCTCCTCGATCCGCCCATGGCGCAGCTCGACAAACCACTTCGAGGTCGCCGGAGAAGCCGTTTCCAGAACGCAACGCACCCAAATCGCGTCCGGCGTAAAACCGAATCGGATCCATTCCGCTTCATTGACCTCGAACTGCCCTGCCGCTGAGGCCGCGCGCGCATCCTCCAGCGTCTTCTCCCCCGATGGGTCCCGCCACAGCGCCACATGCCGTTCCAGCCGGACCCCTCCACTCTCCGGTGTCAGGGTCAATGGCGCTTGCGCCCGGACCGTCCAGGTCAACCCCAGCCCGACCAACACCAGCCATGGCAACTGTCTTTTCACCGCCGCCATTCTGCCCCAATACCCCCCCCCGCGCAAGTCCTGCGGCCCCCCGCGTGCTTCCTCCGCCCCCGTCCCACCACCCGATTAGTCAAAATACAACCGAACTTCAAAGCTCCGATAATCCCCCGAACTGCGCACCTCCACCACCGTGCGGCGTCCGCTCAGAATATCAATATCCCCCGCCCAACCCCGATCCGAGTGATGCGCGTCCAGCGCTAACCGCACCAAACCCGGCTCCAGCTCATAATACCGATGCTTTCCCGATGACACGTTCTCGCTGCGCTCCCCGTCCAAATACACCCGCAGCCGATGCCCCGTCCAATTGTCAATCACCAGCAGACCGTGTCCCTCCGATGGCTCCCCGCTAAAATGCGAATCGCGGCACCCCCCGGCCAACCCCGCCAACATGAACACCAACCCCAGCCCCACTGCCCGCCACCAAGTTGTCGCTCTTGCCTGCATCCGAGACCTCCTTAGTCTCCCTATACCCTACCCCCTCTCACCCCCAATCTCCAATCCCATTCTACCACCACCACCACCCCCCAATACATCCGCGTCCGCGCCCTCCCCTAATTCCGCGTTGCCAATCAGACTGGGTGCCCCAACGGCCAGCGACAGGGTCGCAGTTTACTCCTGGCTTTCGCGGGCCAACAAAGCCGCCTCGAGCACGTCCCAAGGCACAATGCGCCGAATCGCCGCGGATTTGCTGGCCAGACGGGTGTGCCCGCTGGCGGCCTGATTCATCGCCGCGACCAGATCCGCCGACACCCCTGCCGCCGGAATGAGCCACAGCAGCATCTTCGGCTCGACAATACGGTTGTAGATTTCGCTGGCCTCACTGGTGGCGACATTCTTGCGCGGATAGGTGCCCCGGCTCAGCCTCGGATCCAACCAGCCCAGCCAATGGTCTTTCTGCGTCTGATAATTGTTGTAGCCTTGAGTCCCTTTGGCTACCGGCTCATCCGACGGCAAACGCTGGATGGCCTCCACGAACCAAACAACACTGGCTGGCAATTCCACCTCCGCAACTGATTCGACGGCAGACGATTCAACCGCCGCCGCACCACTTGGCAGAACAATGCCCAGCAAAAACAGGCCCGCAATTACTGCGCAAACGAGATGCTTTTTCTTCATGGGCTCACCCTAGCCTGCGCTCCGTCAACGTGGCAAGCCATACCAAATACGTCAAACCTGATCATGCTGCCCTGCAGCAAATAACAATACTTTCATTCATGTTGATGAATAATCCAGGCAAAAAAAGTGAAGCCGAGCGACGGTACCGCTTGCGTTTGACTCATCCGCTGGTATGCTCTGGATGTCACGAACGGGTGAATCCAAGCCCGTTGAGAAGATAATTGATGACAAGAGAAAGGATCGTGCCATGGGCTCAGGACTAATTCTATTAATTCTAATCGCCGTCGCCGTATTGTGGGTTGTCGCTATTTACAACAGTCTGGTCCAGTTGCGGAATCTGGTGGATAACGCCTGGGCCCAAATTGATGTGCAACTCAAGCGCCGTCACGATCTGGTTCCCAACCTGATCGAAACCGTCAAGGGCTACATGAGCCACGAGCGCGACACTCTCGAGGCCATCACCAAGGCCCGCACCGAAGCCATGACCGCCAAGGGCCCGGCCCAGGCCGGTCCGGCGGAGTCCGCCCTCTCGGGCGCATTGCGCGGTCTCATGGTGAATGTCGAGCGCTATCCCGACCTCAAGGCCTCGCAGAACTTCCTGGCTCTGCAGGAGGAACTCTCCTCGACCGAGAACAAGATTTCTTTTGCGCGTCAGGCCTACAACGATAGCGTCACCCGCTACAACACCCGCATCCAGACCATTCCCGCGAACCTGATTGCCGGCCCCGCGGGCTTCACCCGCCGCGAACTCTTCGAGCTGACCGATGAAGCCGAACGCGCGGTGCCGAAGGTCTCCTTCAGCTGATCAACGCGCCTCACGTTTAGCCTGCGGATCATGTCGCCATGAGTGTAGCCTTATGGGAAGCTGTCGCCGCCAATAAACGGCGCTCAACTTGGCTGATCGTGCTCCTTGGACTGCTGCTCGCCGGCATGGGCGGCTCCCTGGGCATGCTGATGACCGGCGAAATCGAAACCGCCTTCTTCGGCATGTTCATCGGCGTCGTCATCTGGGGAGTCCTGTTGCTGGTCAACCTGATCGGCGGCGAGTCTGTCCTGCTTTCCTCGGCCAATGCCCGCGAGGTCTCCCACGATGACGCCCCCCAGCTCTATAACATCGTCGAGGAAATGCGCATTGCCGCCGCTCTGCCCGCCATGCCGCGGGTCTTCATCATCGAGTCGCCCGTGCCCAATGCCTTCGCCGTCGGCCTCAAACCCGAACGCGCTTGCGTAGCCGTCACCCGCGGGCTCCTCGAACGCCTGACCCGCGACGAACTCCAAGGGGTGGTGGCCCACGAGCTGGGCCATATCGCCAACCGCGACACCCTCTTCATGACCCTGGCTGGCGTAACCCTCGGAGCCATCGTGCTGCTGGCCGATGTCGGCATTCGCATGGTTTTCTGGGGAGGTGGCGGGCGGCAACGCTCCAGCAGGCGTCAAGGTGGTGGCGGCGGTGCCGCCATGGCCATCATGATGGTGGTGGCGCTGCTGCTGGCCATCTTGGCGCCGCTGTTCGCCCGTCTGCTCTACTTTGCCTGCTCGAGACAACGCGAATATCTGGCCGATGCCTCCGCCGCGCAATTCACCCGCTATCCGGCCGGGCTGGCCGGCGCCCTGCGTAAAATTGCTGGCATGCAGGACTCCAAACAACTTCCGGTCAACCGCGCCGTGGCCCCCATGTACGCCGTTAATCCTCTCGCCGCCGCCGGATCCGCCAATATCTTTGGCACCCACCCGCCAACGACCGAGCGCATTCGCCGTCTGATGGTCATGCAGAACGAGACCCCCGAAGCCCCCCCAGCCAACCCCGCTCAATAGCCGCGCTCCCCAAAACTCGAGCGCGTTCTTACAGGCCGTAAATCAGCCGATCTCAAAGGAATAATCGCTGGGGCGCCCGATAAAACAGAAACCGAGGTGATCGCCCTTGACGTCGTCATACTCGATTCCGTTGAGAGCCAGAGCAACTTTTTCCGCGGTAATGGGCAAGGTTTTGAGGCGAATGCCCACGGCATCTTCCAAGGCGTCCGCAATGGTCGGCGCTGCAGGGATCATGGTGTGTTCGCCTATGCCCCGCGCGCCGAACGGACCGTCTGGCTGGGGTGTCTCCAGCATGATGGACACAATCTTATCGGGGCAATCCAGAGTGGTCGGTATTTTGTAGTCGGTAAAATTGGGATTGAGCAGTCGCCCGTCCGGGGCGTAGCGAATATCCTCATAGAGAGCGGTGGCCAGCCCCTGAAGCATGCCGCCGACCACCTGACCACGCACGAGGTCAGGATTGACAGCCTGACCGACGTCTGCCGCTAGAGCCACCTTGCGCACCTTAAGTTTGCCGGTTTCCTTGTCCACTTCCAGAACCAGTCCTGCCGCGCCCACCGTGTAGTGAACGTTGGGATGGCCGCCCTGGCTGGTCTCAGGATCGCCCAACGCCGAGGTGAATTCCGGCATGAACATGCCCGTGCCGTGGATGGGTCCACCCACATAGCGGCCATCCGCCAGCATGATCCCATCAATCACGAATTCACGCAGCGGCAGCGCGAAAGATTTGTCCCGCCGGTTCTTGACGTGTTCCGCCTCCAGATAGAGATCGGCCGCCTTCAGCTTCTTGGCGCGCGCCACCGTGGCCAGCACCTTTGCCTTGACCTCCTCGGCAGCGGCGCGAACCGCGTTGCCACAACTCCAGGTGACATGCGAGCCCACCGTCTGCCATTCATAGGCATTGCGATCCGTATCCGGTGTTTCCACCCGAATCTTGCTCACGGGCACCGTCAATACCTCCGACGCAATCTGAGCCATTACCGTCAGAAAACCCTGGCCAATTTCCATGCCGGAAACCGCCAAATTCAGCGAACCATCTTCATTGAACTTGAGATAAGCCGCAGAGGATGCGTTGGGCGGCATGGCGGGCGCCTTCCAGAAACAGGCAACGGCCTTGCCCACCGCCCTCGTGGACCCGGATTTCTCCTTGCGACCCCACCTGATTTCCTTGGCCACGCGGTCAATGGCCTCCACCAAGTTGCCCGGATTCATCTTGGCGCCATACGCAAGGGTGTCCCCCTCGCGAATCGCATTGACCTTGCGAATCTCAACCGGATCCATGCCAAGGGCCTTGGCGATGCGGGTCAGATGCGACTCGAGCCCAAAGTGGAACTCAGAATAGCCAAACCCACGATACGCCCCGCAAGGCGGCATATTGGTGTAAACGCACACGGAATCAATCTTCACGTTCGGAATACGATATGGCCCCGTGGCCGACAAACCCACGGCATTGACTACATTGGCGCCATACTCAGCCGAGGCGCCGGCATCCCAGTGCAGCGTGTGTTCCAGCGCTGTAATCCGCCCATCCTTTTTGACCCCCATTTTGACGCGAGCCACCACGCCCTGACGCTGCGAGGTATTCTTGAACTCCTGTTCACGGGTCCAATGCAGGCGCACGGGACGCCCCTTCATGGCGATGGCCAGCACCGCACCGATGATTTCCATCGACACCCCCGCCTTGCCGCCAAAACCGCCACCCACATACGGCGTAATGATTCGAATGTCCTGATGCGACAGCCCAAACGGCTTGAGCGCCACGGCCATGACCCCGCGCTGGGCATAAGGAGATTGTGATGAGGCCCACAAGGTCAACCGACCGGACAAATCGAACCATCCCGTAACCGCGTGCGTCTCCATCGGACAATGGGCATAGCGCGGCACGGTGTAGGTGTCTTCCAGAATATAATCCGCCTGCCGGAACCCTTTTTCTATGTCGCCTTTACGGGTTTTGCGCCAGTGGGCGATATTAGTGCCCGCTCGCGGGAAAAACCAGGGCACCCGCTCATAGTTGGCCAGATCCGGATGAATGGTCACCGCGTCCTTGCACAGTGCATCCGCCAAATTCAATACGGCCGCCAAGGGCTCATAGGTCACCTTGACCAAGCGAGCCGCACGTAAAGCGGCTTCGGGGGTTTCGGCAATCACCGCCGCCACCTGCTCTCCTACAAACCGGACCCGGTCCTGCGGAAATATAAAACGATCCTGCATATACAGGCCGAACTTGTAGGGAAAATCACGGCCGGTTACGACTCGCACCACCCCCGGAGCCTTTTCCGCCGTAGAGGTGTTAATGCTTTTGATTTTTGCATGCGCGTGCGGACTCTCCACCACCACCGCGTGCAAAAGCCCCGGCCCGAACGGGAGATCATCCGCGTAAAGAGCCGCACCGGTCACCTTTTCCAAGCCATCCACTCGGATGCTGGGCGTACCAACAACTTTATTTGTGTTCATGAGCGCGCCCTCTTGGCCACACGTTTTTTGCCGGCGTTCCGCCGGGCCACCGCGCGGACCGCCGCCACAATCGGTTCATAACCCGTGCATCGACACAAATTGCCGGCCAGAGCCTCGCGTATCTCCCCCTCGTTTGGCTGCGGATTCTCCTTGAGCAAAGCGGATGCCGCCAACACGATGCCGGAAGCACAAAATCCGCACTGAAAAGCATTGCGCTTCACAAATTCCTGCTGCAACGCCGTCGGCCCATCCTCACCAATTCCCTCCAGCGTGGTGACTCGTTGGCCATCCGTCTCGATGGCCAGAATCAGACAGCTTCGCACCGCCTTGCCCTCCAAAAGCACCGTGCAAGCGCCGCAATCTCCCCGGCCACAGCCAGACTTGGGCGTGGTGATGCCCAGGCGCTCACGAAGAACCTCGAGCAAGGTTTCGTGAGGGGCCACGGCAATGCGTCGGACTTCCCCGTTCAGATGCAGAGTAATCTCTTTCATGATGCCTCTTCCTCAAGAATATTGATGCCATAGTCCGGCCCCTCCCCCGCCAGCCGACGCGCCGCCAGTTGAATGGTCCGCCGCAGCATGACGCCCACCATCATCCGACGATATACCTCGGAACCACGAATGTCCGTGATGGGCGCGATCTCGGTGTCGCCAATCTTGACAGCCTGCTCGATCAAATCCGCTTCGGGCAGCTTGCGGCCTTTGAGCAGTTTCTCCACTTTGGGCCCGCGTAGCGGAGTCGGCGCCACGGAACCGTAGGCCACCTGCCAGTTGCCGCGGGAATCCACACGCACCGCCACACTGGCCTGCGCGAGATCCTCCCCGCGATAGCGCTTGAGCTTGGCAAACGCCCCCGCGTGCCGGCCTGTCGGAATCAAAATGCCAACCAGTATCGCCCCCTTGGGCAAAGCGGTCGCCCGAGGCCCTTTGAACCAGCGGGTAACGGGCATCGTGCGCGGCCCCTGACGGGTGGCCAGATGCAGTTGAGCGTCGTACACCAGCAAAACCGGTCCGCTATCGCAACAGGGAACCGCGGAACAAATGTTCCCGGCCACCGTCGCCCGGTTGCGAATGCCCACCGAAGCTACCATACCGGCGGCTTCGGTCAAAATGGGAGCGTGGCGCCGCACCAGCGGCGATTCGGCAATTTCCGAAAAAGTTGTGCTGGCACCCAGCCAGAGGCCACCCTTGACCAGACGAATGCCGCGTAATTCCTTTAGACCCTTGAGATCCACAAGGTGCCCGGGTGATACGGCCCCATCGCGCAGCCAAGCCACCAGATCCGTGCCCCCCGCCAGCGGCATGATCCCGCCACCCACCCGGCGAGCCAACAACCGCAAGGCTTCTTCAACAGTCTGCGGCTTGGAATAGCCAAACGTGCAAGCAATCGTCATGAGGATTCTCCATCATTAACTTCAACCTCTGCGGGCGGCGGAACATCCGACAGCCATTCATCAACCTTGTCATCAAAACCTAAAAATTCTTCCGAATGATTCAAACCGACCAAAATGGTTTTGAAAGTCTTCAGCAGAATGGTGATGTCGAGCAGAAAACTCATGTTCTTGATGTAGTACAGATCAAACTGTAACTTGCGAGTTGCGGCCTCGAGACTGGCGGCATAGGGGTATTGAATCTGCGCCCATCCGGTCAATCCGGGTTGCACCAAGTGACGCTCATTATAGAAGGGAATGAACACAGCCAATTGATTCGTAAATTCGGGCCGTTCAGGGCGGGGCCCCACCAGACTCATTTCCCCCTTGATCACGTTAAACAACTGGGGAATTTCATCCAACCGCCATTTGCGCAAATAGTAGCCCAGCCGGGTAACCCGGCGATCTGTTTTTTGTGCCCACACCGCGCCATCTTTTTCTGCATCTTCGCGCATGGTCCGCAGCTTGTAGAGTATGTAAGGCTCTCCCCCCAACCCCACGCGAGTCTGCCGGTATATGATCGGGCCGGGCGAAGTTAACTTGATCAATGCCCCCGCAATCAACAACAGAGGCGCCCCCAGTACCAAACCGACACCGGCAATCGCCACGTCCATGGCGCGTTTGGTCTTGCGAATTTGCAACACGGAACTGTTCAAGGCCGCCGTCATCAGCCACTCGTCGCTGATGAAGGCCAACGGAATCTCTCGGGCCAGTTCTTCCGTCAGCGACACATAATCCATGATCTCCACGCCCGTGTAGCGCAAAGGCCGCAAATACGGCATCAGTTCCTGGCCCCGCATGGGCGAAATCGACAGCAAAACAGAAGACATATTCTGAGTCGCGATAAGATGATGAAGATCATTGAAGCGTCCCAAAACAGGTAATGACGTGGGATAGTCGGCGGGGTCGCATTCTTCGCACAACACCATTCCCAAGATATGATAAGGCGATGTCGAGCTCTCTTCGAGCAAAGCGATCAATTCTGCGGCTCTTTGCGGATGATCGCTCAACACCAGAGCCCGGCGCAGAAAGAAGCCCCGCCTGACCAAGGCCATGAAAAGATGGCGCGATTCATAGGACAAAGCCAAAATCAGCAGGGAAGAAATCGCCCATATGCCCCGGCCCTGGGTCATTTGCGGCCGGGCATAGAGAACCAGACCGGTTAATCCCGCGCCTATGGTGGTGACAATCAGAGGGAGAAAATCGGAATGGATGCGGCGCAACCGCGTCGGCGGGTCGTACATCCCGCTCATATAAAAAACCAGCATATAGATGAGCGCGGCGGCAACAAACGTGCCGGCATGCGCCATCAAATAGTCGGTTCCATCCAACCCAAAGCGAAGATAAACGGCGCAAATTTGAGATAAGATAATGATGGCCCAATCCCCCAGCATCAGAAAGGAATGCCGCCGGGACCAGCGGGAACCGCGATGGAAGATGACAACCATGGCCGGAGGTTATCTGTTCGCGGCGCCCTTAAGCACCGGACCCATCAGAGGGATTCTCCTCTTCATAACGGTAATCATAGTCATAAAAATGGTAGTATCCATAACTACCATAGTTACCCAGTCGCGTCAGATCCAAATTGTTTAATATCGCTCCGATCAGGTTGGCCCCTCGTGTGCGCAATTGATGAATCGCCGCCTGAACCAATTTGCGGGATGTGCGCCCGCTCCATATTGTCAACAGAACCGCGTCTGTCAACGAAGCAATCACCGTCGATTCTGACACCGCCAAGACCGGAGGCGCGTCCAGGATCACCCAATCATACTGGCTGGCCGCCAACTCCAAAAACTCCTTCATCGCCGGCCGCAAGATCATTTCGGCTGGGTTGTCCACGAAAAGTCCGGTACCAATAAAATCCAAGCCCGGCACACCGGTAGGCTGAACGACCTGATCCATGGTTGCCTGGCCCTGGAGAATTTCGGTCATGCCGCTTCCGGCATGCAATCCGAAGAAGTGATGCACGGTACCCCTTCGCAAGTCTACGTCCACCAGCAATACCCGTTGTCCGGCTTGAGCAAAACATGTGGCCAGATTCGCGCTGGTGGTGGTTTTCCCCTCCTTGGGCACCGAGGAGGTGATGGTGAGGGTCCGGAAAGACTGGCCGTCTGGCCGCAATAATAACGATGAACGAATGTTGCGATACGCCTCCGCAAAACCGCTGCTGGGGTCCAACTTGCCAATCCAATAGGCATCATCGCCGTCCTGTTTCCAAAATGCTCTCGGCACAAGGCCCAGACACGCCAAGCCAAGCATGTGATCAATCTCCTCAGGATGACGAATCGAGTCGTCCATAAATTCCAGAAGGAAAACCAGCCCGACTCCGATGCCCAAGCCAATCATCGCTGCCAAAAACAGGCTCTGCAAATTGCGCGGCTTGATGGGGCCGCCCGGCACAAGGGCTCGTTCAAAAATGCGAACCGATTCTTGTTGAATCTCCGCCGAGATATCGACCTCCTGAAGACGGTTAAAGATCAAATCATACAATCTTTGCAGGCGCGATAGGTTGCGCTGCAAATTTTCGTATTCCTTCTGTTTGCGATCAATCTCAAGAGCCTGCTCCTCCCATTGCTGCTCCACACGAGCAGCTGCCTTCTCCTTGATGTTCAACGCTTCCAATTGAGAATAGTATTGCTTGAGGGAGAATTGAATCTCCACCTTGATGGCCTCTTCGTTCTGCTGCAGCCTGCGCAGAGTTTCCTGAATCAATGGATGCGCATCTTTGTACTTCTTGCGATAGGACAGCAGTCGCGCCTCTAAAACGGCATTTTCACGTTTGAGGTCATTCCATTGCGGCCGGGCAACCACACCATGATCCATCAACCGCTCCGCTCCACTATCTTCCACAACTTCCCCATCCATTTCGTCCTGCATCAACGACGCAACGGATGCCGCTGTGAGACCATACTCCAGCGTGGCCAACACAACCTCATCCGTTGCCTGTGCCAACAAAGGTTGTTGAGCCTCCAGCAACATGCGCTGCGTTCGGTATTCAGCGGCCTGTTTCGATAAATTGGCCAACAGAGTCGCCGCTACATTCCCTCGCTCTCGAATCCCCACCACGCTGTTTTCACGCACGAAAAGCAATACATCATTCTCGAGTCGCGCGATCTCCTCAGCCAATCGATTGGCCTGCTCGGAAAGTACAACAACCGTATTTTGCGATGTACCGCTTAACTCTTCCGCCTTGTACTCCACATAGGCCTCAGCAATCGCGTTGGCATAGTCGGCACAAAACGCTGGCTCAAGACCGGTTACACTTATGGACATGATCGCTGTTTGCCAAACCGGCTGAACACTCAAAGAACGATATCGTTTCGCAAACTCATCAGGGGTTAAGCCCAAACGCGCTCTGGCTCGCCCAATGACATCCCGACCGATGATAATATTTCGCTGGGTTTGTGCGTAGTCCCCCAAAATGGCCTGCATATCCTGTTGCTGCAGATTGGCCGGTATTCCCACGGAACGTCTCAAGTGCAACTTGGCTGTGGTCTGGTACTCAGGAATTTGCCGTGCCATCATGACCAGCATCACCACAATCGCTGTCATGAAGCAGAGCAGAAGCAACCACAAGCGCTTGGTAATGATATAGAAATATTTTCTAATATCGATGCCCTTGGGAGCATCGGCCGCTGGAGCCGGGTTGCGAGGGGGAGTATTCCCGGTGTCGGGTCGCTGGATCATATCACGCATCTTACAACCCTAAAATACCCTTTTCCGGCACAATCACCACATCCCCATCCTGCAGGGGCACATCATCCTCGAAAGTGCCCTGTTTCAGAATCCGCCCCACATCCACTTGCATGGACTTTTTGCTGCCATCCGGCGCGGTACGCTGAATCTGAACCCGGCTGGCATTCGCAAAATCGGTCATGCCGCCCTGCGAGAGGATCACCCGGGCCACAGTCGCATTGGGCCCGCTCCCGAGTGATACCGCTCCTCGTTTATTCACCTCACCCAGTAGATACACTTGAGCTCGAACTAGATTGCGAGTCGATGGAACAAAGAAAATATCTCCCGGCTGCAGCAGGAGATTCATGCTCATGTCCGCAACACCAAACAATCGATTCAGGTTGAGTGGCACAACGGAATAATCACCGCTGGGTCGTGGCCGCAAAATTCGCGCACCATCCCAGTCCGCGAACTCGCCCAGCCCGCCCACTCGGGTAACGACCTTGATGATATCCAACTCAGGAGTATAAGGATGAAATCCTGGCTTGTGCACCTCCCCCAAAGCTAGGAATTCGTTGCGCCCTTCTTCCTCACCTCCCCGATGTGGCACCACAACAATATCGCGAGGCCGTAAATACTGGTCTTTTGAAAAGTCCATCTTGTCCAGCATGGCCTGAACATTCACTTCGATAGCTTGGCGTTCCATGCTACCCCCGGGGACCCATCTTAAAATACGCACCCTATCCCCGGCGGCACGTTCCTGAAGGCCCCCCGCACGAAAAATGGCTTCCATCAAAGTCAAAATGGAATCACCACGGAAGGGCAAAGTGCCAGGCGAGTTGAGCGCCCCCGTCAACAGCACATCGCCTTCAACAAAGTTGGCGATCGAGACGGTTACGTTGGCCTCCTTGAAATAACTGCCCTCAAGCACTCGTTCCAACGCACGAGAGGCTTCATCCGTTGTCAGTTCTGCCACAAAGACTCGGCCGGCAAAACCAAAGTCAATTGAGCCATCCCCGGCAACCGCGTAAACCCGAGACATGTCCGGTTGCTCCTGAACACTGATATTAAGCCGGTCACCGGCCAAGACCCGGCGTTCCACACCTTCCAAAACAACTTGGGCGGTTGCGGACAAACCAACCACAATGCCAATGCCAAACAAGGCGAGCCCGAGCCATGGACGGATCCGAAACGATTGACCACTCACTCTCATGTGCTCAGAGTATCATGCGTGTTTGTCTCAAGACAATGGCAGATTGAACGACCCGACAACCAGATGCGAACAAGGCGCGCCACAATCAGAACTGATAATTCAACATGTAAATTGCAACATGCTCTTCGAGAGCCTCGCCCGGGTGGAAATTAGTAGTTTCCCGGGAATAGGTGTACGATATATTCCGACTCAATTTCCGTGATAGTTGTCGTGAATGTCCCAGCGATACATCAAATGTTGTCGTGCGCTCAGTTCTTGAGCCGGGGGCTAGGGGCTTGTCTAAATCATGGGTCAGTGAAAAGGAACTGCTCAACCCATAGACTAGAAAATCAACAATGCTGAATGTATAGCCATAGCTCGTGGTTTCAGTATCAGTCGTGGAACCAAATGTCTTGCGCGGTTCCTTGGTGAAATTCACCGCATGCTGAGCCCGGGGCGTCAACTGATGGCTAAGTTGCACATCGTACGTAAAAGTAACCTCTTTTTCATCCTCACCATGCGTTGCTGACACTTTGGATCCAGTCCATGTATACTCCCACGATGCACCCATCGACAAATTCAGGCTTTTGGACAGTTGGAAAGCATCCATAACCGTAATGGTGTGAGTCGGCTCCCAAGTCTTTTCCCATTGATCCTGACCGTCAACCTTCTCTTCCTCATAGGAAAACCCGAGGGAATACAATACTTGGGGCCGACGGATGATATTGACCGGAATAGCCCCGGACAAACCAAAGTTTTGAGTGGTTTCGTCGGTATCCGTGCCCAGAAAAACAAGTTCCGTATACACGTTTTCCCACGTATAGAATAGACTGCCCCAGGTAAATAAATCTAAATATACTCCCGCAAACAAAGTGGTTTCATTCTGGTCGCCCGGTTTGAACTCGTCCTTGTCATGACGCTCTCGGAGGTAACTTGCGTTGGCTTCGGCGCGCAATTTGCCAAAGTTCCAGCTGAACGTCAAAGTCCCCTCCATCGTTTGCATGGGATCGCGTTTGTGCCCCCCTGGATAGTAAGTAGAGTCTTGCATGGACTCAACTTCGTGCGATATCAGCCCCATCGCTCCCAACGTGATGCGTGGTAGTGTGGTCTGAAGATTCATTGTGGCACTATACAGCGCCGTGTCCTCGTCATCTCGTTTGAAGTAATCCTGGTAGGCGTAAGAGCCGCTGAAAGAGGCTGTCGTATTGGGTCGCATGCCTACCGTTGATGAACTGAGGGACAATCCCGGGCTCCAGTAAAAATCGCTTCTCTCGTAGTCGGGATTCTGTTCACTGCGATAGCTGCCATCCACATTACTTTCGTAACCTAACTCCAGCGTCCCCGATAAAGACAGATCGAACAGTCCCAGCCGCATGATTTGTGCGCTGGCTGGAAGCGTTCGCCACATTATACAAAACATGGTCAACCCACACCAAATCCATAACCCCCAACGCCCTCGCGTGACGCGAGGGCGCGGTCGGCTGATATTACGCTGAGGCGGGTTCTTCACCGGTCAGGTCTGCGGGCAGTGCCATGCTCCGGCATCACCACCGTTCCTGGGCCAACATCTCCGGCCTAGCGGGCGGTCTTGTTCGGGTTGTATTCGCGGATTGTTGAAGCCGAGCCGGTAAAGTCTCCGGGCTCACCCCACTGAACAACCTTTCCTTCTTCAAAGTACACCCAATAGGTCTTGGGCGTCCAAGTCAGCATGGGCGGCAGATATTCCCAAACCTCCGTCCACTCGTCGCTGTTGTAAACCTTGGAGGCGCGAATGGCAAACGGCTTGCCAATGGCTTCACGAACCGCTTCCGGTTCCATGCCCAATTGCAACCGGCTCACATCCACGTTCCATGACGCGCAAGCGCCCAGAAGCAACACCATGGCCAAACCCACCAAGATTCCACTCGCTTTGTACTTCATCATGCCTCTCCCTTCGGGTGAAGGATTCATCCTTGTCTCCACACCTAATCTATAACCAATTATTGTGTCAGAGACACGTTGCCCTGACAAGCTTTACCAGTAAAACGCGCCAACCGTCTCCAGTTCTTTTCCCGTTCATTGGGCTTTGCGGAGCGCCTTGACCAGCTCCGGAACCACCACAAACAAGTCGCCAACAATCCCTATATCCGCCACTTCAAAAATCGGTGCGTCCGGGTCTTTGTTGATGGCGATAATCGTGTCGCTGCTGTTCATCCCGACCAGATGTTGGATTTGGCCGGATATGCCACACGCAATATAGACCTTGGGCCGCACCGTTTTTCCCGTCTGTCCCACCTGGTGGAAACTGGAAATCCAACCGGCATCCACAGCCGCCCGGCTGGCGCCCACAGCCGCCCCGCCCAAGGCTTCCGCCAATTCGGCAAGCAGCTTGAATTGCTCCGGCCCCCCAACGCCCCGCCCCCCAGCCACAATAAATTCAGCGCCGGCCACATTCACTTCATGCTGCATGGCGTCAACGGTTTCAAGCACCCGGACCACCGGATCTTTCAGCTCCACCTGCTCGTCAACACGGCGGCCGGTTCGACCCTCGACCGGCGCGGGCTGGGGAAAGACCTTCGGACGCACAGTGGCCATCTGCGGACGATGGTTGGGGCAGAGAATGGCCGCCAGAATATTGCCGCCAAAAGCCGGACGCGTTTGGATCAGACAGCGGTTTTCGGGGTCCACCGCCAGCTCCGTGCAATCTGCCGTCAGCCCGGCGGTTGCCTCGATCGCCACTCTGGCAATGAAACTTCGCCCGATGCTCGTCGCGCCGGCCAGAACAATTTCCGGCCTGTGTTTTTTTATGAGCGCACTCATCGCCTCGGCATAGGGTTCCGCCGTATAGGCCGCCAAAGCCGGATGATCCACAACATACACGACATCCGCCCCATGCTCGAACAACGGCCCCACGCAAGCGTCCACCTGATGTCCCAGCAATACGGCGCCGACCTCGACACCCAACTCGCGAGCCAATTCCCCGCCTTTGCCCAGCAGTTCAAAGGTCACATCCTGCAACTGGCCGCCGCGTTGCTCGGCAAACACCCACAAACCGCGATGTGTCTCGCTCTGCCCGGCCGCCGCAGGCGAAGTGGGTTCCGGCAGAGAAAGCGCCCCAACCGGGCACACCTCAATGCAGGCCCCGCATGCGGTGCAGGCTTCATTCACCTCCACCTTTCCGTCCGATGGCCGTTGAGTCAGCGCGCAAAACGGGCACACCGCCACGCACGCGCCGCACCCGGTGCAAAGGTCCAAATCAATCTGCAACGCCATCCCTGAATCTCCCGGTTGCCTGTCTTCCGCCTAAATCAATTTCCGCTGACGGAGTTCTTCCACCAGCTTGCGGGCCATGTCCGCGGGCTCTTCTCCCTGCCATTTCACACCACTGCTCCTCGCGGGCGGCGACAAAATGCTCACCACCCGGGTCGGCGAAGCCAGCAAACCGATATTGGCCGGGTCGGCGCCGATCATTTCCGCGGTGGTGGGTTCAATCACCAGCTTCTTCGCGGCCATCTTTCCGCGCAGCGAAGCCATCCGCGGAACATTGGCCTCTTTCACCACAGTTAATGCGCACGGAAGAGCCACTTCCAGAATCTCATAGCCATCCTCAAACGACCGCTTCACTTTGGCCCGCCCATCGGCCACTTCGAGGCCAAACGCACAAGTGATGCACGGCAGAGCCAGCCAAGTGGCCACGCTCGGGCCCACCTGCGCCGTATCGCCATCAATCGCCTGCTTGCCAAACAGCACCAAATCCGGCCTTGGCGACATGGTTCGGATGGCCTGGCTCAGCGCGTAGCTGGTCGCCCAGGTGTCGGAACCCGCCAGCGCCTTGTCGCTCAGTAGCATCACCTTGTCGGCGCCCCGCCCCACAGCTTCCCGAAGCACGGCCTCCGCCTGCGACGGCCCCATGGTCAAAACCGTGATAACCGTATCCGGATGGCTCTCCTTCAACTGCAGCGCCATCTCCAGGGCGTTTTCATCAAACGGGTTCATGACCGACTCCACGCCGTCACGCACCAGCGTATGTGTTTCCGGATGAATCCGAACCTGGGTCGTATTGGGCACCTGCTTGACGCAAACAACAATATGCATGGCCATCACCTCACTCGCCGCCGGGGGTCACCTCGCCAGCCCTAGGCCCGGGAGACGGCCGCATATTCCTTGTTCAGCGCCAATCCGATGATGTCGCGCTGAATCTGGTTCGTCCCCTCATAAATCTGCAGGATCTTGGCGTCGCGCATCATTTTCTCGACGGGATATTCCTTCATGTATCCATAGCCGCCCAACACCTGCACTGCGTCGGTGGTCACCTGCATCGCCACGTCCGACGCGTACCACTTGCACATGGCCGAAAACTTCGAGTAATCCTTCGCGCCGCTGTCAATCGTGCGCACCACGGCATAGGTCAGCGCCCTGGCCGTCTCCACTTTCGTGGCCATATCGGCCAGCATCCAGCTCAGCCCCTGGTTGGCAATAATCGGCCGGCCAAACTGCTCGCGCACCTTGGCATACATCACGGCCTCATCCAGCGCGCCCTGTGCCAGCCCCACCCCTTGCGCGGCAATCCCGGGACGCGATACATCAAACGTCCTCATCGCCCAAATAAAGCCGCTCCCCTCGCGGCCAATCAGGTTCTCCGCGGGCACCTCGCAATTTTCAAAAATCAGCTCACGCGTCGCGCTCGCCCGAATCCCCAGCTTGTCCTCCTTCTTGCCAAAACTGAAGCCGGGGGTGCCCTTTTCCACTATAAACGCGCTCACCCCCCGCGCGCCCCGGGTCTTGTCGGTCACCGCGAACACCGTGTAAATATCCGCCTCCCCCCCGTTGGTAATCCACTGCTTGGTGCCGTTCAAAATATATTTGTCGCCCTGTTTGACCGCTGTCGTCCGGATCGCCCCCGCGTCCGATCCCGCGTTGGGTTCCGTCAGCGCATAGGCCGCCCATTTCTCTCCGCTGGCCAGCGGCGGCAGATACTTCTTCTTTTGCTCCTCGCTGCCGCCGATCAAAATAGGATCGGCGCCCAGGCCGTTGGCCGCGTATGACACCGACACCCCGATACACACCCGGCTGAGTTCCTCCACCGCGATGATATTCGGCATGCTGTCCCCCTCAAACGTCCCCCCGTATTCCACCGGAATATACAACCCCATCAGATCCATTTTGCCCAGCTCGCGCAAGATGTCCGCCGGAAACTGCCCGCTCTCATCCAGTTCCGCCCGCACCGGCTTCACCCGCGCCTCGGCAAACTCCCGCATCATGCTGCGGATTTCCAGAGCCATCTCCGACAATCCATAATCCAATATAGCCATCATCAAACTCCTCGCCTCGCGCAGGCAACACTTGTCTGCTTTGGCCGCGAACTATGCCAGTTTAGCCCTCCGCCATGCAAGGGTAAGTTAAGCAATCGTTAACCCCCGGCCGCCTATCCTGGATAATTCACGCGACAAGTCCGGCCCGGATGCAAGGCAGGCGGGGCGAAGCTGTATGGACATACTGCAAGCCCCGAATAACGCCGCAGACGGGTTGGAATCGTCGCGCCGAAGGGCAACAGGGATGAAAAATAATTTTTTTATCCAAATATCCGCATCATGCAGTGCAACAATAAGTAAAGATATTTTCATCCATGTTGATGAATTATTCAGGCTATATCAATATACACTTCCCCCCCTGCCGCACCTTTTGCATTGCCGTCCCGCCCCCCCTCTTCCACTATACCGCCATGGACGACCCAACCAGCTGCCAACCCCCGCCCCGCCTCCCCTGGCTAACCCTTGGCATTGGCCTGGCCCTGTTCGCTCTCGCCACCCGTTATGGCGCCGGCCCCTGGCTCGAGCCCGCCGTAGCCACCGCCGGTCTGCTCACCCTCGCCGCCCTGACCCTCCTCCTGCGCTACCTTCCCGCCTGGCCCGGCGCCGAACAATCCGCCCCCTCCCGGCACCTCCGTCGGCTCCCCGAAGCCCTCCTGCTCGCCTTCCTTCTGCTCTACGCCGCCTCATCCGCCGTCACCGACAACTGGTTCTTCCCCACCGGCTGGAAAATCCCCCTGCTGGAACACGCCAAATGGCGCGACCTGGGCTACGTCCGCTGCCTGTTCGCCACCGTCGGCCTCGCGCTGTTCTTCCGCCCGCTGCTCCGCACCCCCCGCGCCATGGCCCTCGCCTGGATCGGCCTGACCGGCCTTGCGCTCCTCCATCTTCACCGCGCCACCGGCTTCCAAATGATCTACCGCGTGGACAGCCCAGCGTTTGTCTATCGTTTCTGGACCTTCCAACGCCTCTTCCCGCGCCCCGACGGTTTCGATCCGCATTGGAATGCCGGCATGCCGGTCACCGCCCTCGTCGCCAGCGGAGTTTGGTCCGTTGGCCTCTGGCTGCTGCCCTTCCTTCATTGGTTCCCCGCCGAGCAAATCTACACCCCCTTTCTGGCCGTCTTCTTTCTCGGCATCCTCCCGCTCCTCGCCTGGGCCTCGCTGGCATGGATCGCCGCCCCCCCCCGCGCCCGCTGGATCGCCGCCCTGCTGACCCTCGCGCCCACCCAGCGCTATTGGGTCCACCTGCTGCACTACGGCACCGCCCCCGCCCTCTTTGCCATGTCCATGGCCATGCCCCTCTCCGCCCTCGCCTACCGCTACATCCACCTCGAAAACCGACCCCGCCCCGCCACCCTCCTTCTACTCCTGCTCTTCGGCTTCACCTTCCTCAGTTGGCCCGGCTCCCTCATCATCGCCGCCCCCCTCCTGCTTGTGCTTCTCGCCAACGCCCGGCATTTAACCCCGCGCCAATGGGCGTGGGCGCTCGGCCTAGCCCTGCTCCTCTTCCTGCTCCTGCTACCCCTCGCCCTGGTCCCCTTCCGCCATGCCACCATCGGCGGCTTCATGTCCGTCACCGCCCGCAAAACCCTGTTCGAGCACCTGCGCGGCGGCTGGGCCCTCCTCGGTCACAACCTGCGCGGCACCAACCCCATCATCCTCATCTTCGGGTTCCTCGGCGGCTTCATCGGCCTGCCCCGCTCCATCCGCCGCTACTTCGCCCCCCTCGCCCTGCTCCTCCTCCTCATGTCCGGCTGGGGCGAAGAAGTCAAAAAAATCCTTCAGACCGAGCGCCTCATCATCCCCGCCGCGCTAGTCGCCATCATCCCCGCATCCCTCTGGCTCGACCGCCTCATTCAGCACTCCCTCGACGCGCCCCCCCGGCGTCAAACCCGCCACGCCCTCCGCCGCGCCGCCACCGCCTGGGCCGTCGCCCTGCTCCTCACCGGGGCCTACCAAGGCGCCAAAACCTGGAACGGCAAAGGCCTCGGCCCCTTCCAAACCATGCCCGACGCCACCCGCCAACTCATCCACTGGCTCGCCGACAACGTCCCGTCCAACGGACGCGTCCTCTTCGCCGGCCGCGCCGTCCACGGCTACGGCGGCGCCAAAGCCGCCGCCCTGCCCCACTTCACCGGACGCGAAATGATGGCCGCCGACTTCTACGGCTTCTCCCCCCAGATCGTCGAATATCAATACCCCCCCCGCCAATTCCGCTACGACGGCCCCGACGTCCTCTACTCCTTCATGGACCTCCACAACGTCACCCACATCGTCACCTGGCACGACGACTGGAAAGATGTATTCCGCCGCACCACCAACTACTACCGCCCCGTCCACGAAATCGGCCGCACCGCCATCTTCGAAACCCGCCGCCAGCCCTCGTGGTTCCTCGAAGGGCACGGCGACGTGCAAGCCGATTTCAACCGCATTCAAGTCACCCTCGACGCCCCCCAAGACCGCGTCGTCATCAAATACAACTGGCTCCCCGGCTTCACCTCCCCCCACGCCAAACTCCATCCCCACGATGCCGGCCGCGACATCACCTTCATCGGCCTCGAGCCCGGCACCAACCGCCACATCACCATCCACTACCGCCCATGACCCCGCCCCCACCATCACGCGCGCCCCGCGTCCTCACGGCATTTGCCATCCTTGCCCTCGCCCTCCTCGGCGCCGCCGCCCTCCGCCTCCACCTCGCCTGGAAAATCCACGTCCCCACCCTCGACAGCGCCATCCCGCCGCAAATGGCCCTCGACATCCTGGGCGGCCGCCACCACCTCTTCTTCGCCGGCCAATCCTACCTCGGCGCGCTCGAGTCCTACCTCATGGCCCTCACCTTCCTCGTGCTGCCCGTCACCCGCGTCACCATGACCCTCGTCCCCATCGCCTGCGCCCTCGCCTGGGTGCTCGCCACCTACGCCTTCTTCCGCCGCGACTACGGCCCCCTCCCCGCCCTCGCCGCCGCCCTCGTCCCCGCCTTCCCCGGCTGGCAGGCCCTCTGGTACACCACCGCCCCCTACGGCGGCTACCCCGAAACCTATCTCCTCGGCCTACTCCTCCTGCTCCTCGCCCGCCCCTTCATCGCCCCCGCCCCCCCCTTCACCCCCACCCGCCGCCACGCCCTCGCCCTCGCCCTCCTCACCGGCCTCAGCCTCTGGGTCAACCTGCAAATCCTGCCCTACCTCGCCGCCGCCGCCCTCGCCGGCCTCCTCGCCCTGCGCCAACACCCCACCCCTTTCCGCCCTTGGCTCGCCTACCTCGCCATCCCCGCCGCCGCCATCCTGGCCTTCCTCCCCCAGTTCCTCGCCGAGCCCTCGCACGTCCAGCCCCCCCTCTTCGACGGCCTCACCCTCGGCGCCATCGCCAAAAGTATCCGCGCCCTCTGGCGGCACGACCTCCGCCATCTTCTCCTCTGGACCTATCCCCCCGCCGCCCTCCATCACCTGGTCGCCCTCGCGCTCGTGGCCCTCGTCGCTGCCGCCGCCATTCTCGCGTACCGCCGCCGACGCTCCGCCCGTCGCGCCACCCCCGCCACCCTCCTCGTCCTCGCCACCCTCGCCGCCTTCGCCCTCACCTACTTCCCCCACCCCATGTCCGGTTTCATCCCGCGCTACCTCATCGCCCCCACCACCCTCCTCCTCTCCTGGGCCCTCGCCGAATGCGCCGCGTCCGCCCGCCGCCCCCTGCGCCTCGCCGCCTACGCCCTCGCCCTCCTCCTCGTCGCCTACAACACATACGGCGCCATCCGCACCGCCCGCCTCCGCGCCCCCCCGGCCCGCCAAACCCTCGACGAATTCACCCGCGTCATCCAAGCCGCCCGCGCCGCCGGCCACGACGCCGTCCTCCATGCCGGCTCCGAAACCGAAGGCTACGACGCCGCCCGCCTCACCCTCCTCGCCCATCCCGCCCCCCTCTTCGCCTCCGCCTACAGCGACCGCTTCCTCGACCACCAACTCGCCTGGGAATTCGGCCAGGCCCCCGCCTGGCTCGCCCGCGCCCGCCATCTCCCCTACATCGCCGGCAGCTACGCCGCCCTCAGCCTCCCCCTGCCCCCCGTCACCGACGCCCCCCCCTACGTCCTCATCCCCACGCCATCCGTTCCCCGCCACATCGAGCACTCCATCCTGCCCGACACCATCGCCCATTGGCCCGCCCCCCCCCGCCAGCATCCCCTCTTCGACCGCACCCCCCAGACC
>JAAZFE010000044.1 GCA_012511885.1 Lentisphaerota bacterium
AAAATCACATCTTCGATAGATTGTTGAAACATTATGAACAAAATCGTAAAAAGAATGACACCCCAACCAGCTGACGCCCACGATGTGGCGGACAAATGCCCTGATTTATAATATGTGAGAATGAAATATCCAGATTTATTAATTCTAACAAGTTGGCCACAAGAATGTTACGTATTCTCATATTCTCACTTATTATAATATGTGAGAATAATTTTGGACCGTCGAACGAGACAAAAACCGGGTGATTTGCATAAAATCTGTCGTCTCTTTTCGAGGGCGTGCCTCGACAGCGGGTTAAACCTCATAAACGGTCGGCAGTCGCCGGCTACGACGTCGCCATAGCGCGTCAGCGCCAAGGGTAGGTGCCTGTCCGTCCCGTACGAGCGGGAAGGAACGCATCGCCGAGGCGTCCGTGGCCTGTCCCGGCCTGCGGGACAGGACATAGAACAAATGGTCTGAAGAGGTGCGCGTTGGCCGAAAGGCATCGCCTCCTGCGAAAACTTCCCAAACAACCTCTTTCCCGCTGCGCTGCGGCGCATCGCGGACGCCTCGGCGAGGCGTCCCTACCTTCGCAAACCGACAAAAACGCGTTGGAACCAGCTAAAAATTCTCGTTTGCGGCCATTTTGACCCATTTTTACACAATTTTCGGCCTCTTTTTCAACAATTGACGAATTTCTGATCACTTTCGGACCGTTATTTGCCCAGTTTTGATGATTTTTCGTTGTTTTTACACAGTTTTTCACCATTTTTTATGATTTTCTGAATGCTCAAGCCATTTTTGCGAAAGTTTTTTCACTTCTCCCCAAACGCCTCTCGCCCGCCAAAATCACCCATTTTCCCCATTCCCCACCCAATTTTCACCCCGCTCGCGTTATTTTTCCCCCGTTTTTGCCGGATCCCATCGTTCCTCTCCCCGCCCCACCCGGACACAAAAATGGCGTACCTGAGAGGAGTCGAACCTCTAACCTTCTGATCCGTAGTCAGATGCTCTATCCAATTGAGCTACAGGTACGCGACTGGAGAAGACTACTACACTACGGCCGTCCGTTTGACAAGCCCTCGATTGCGTATTTCTCACCGCCGCTCCGCGCGGCGTTTTTCAGAAGGGCTCTTCCTCAAACGGCTCGGCCTCGATCGAGCCATCCGCCTTCTTGACCAGCATCTCGATCTTCTTCTCGACCTCGTTCAATTTAGAAGAGCAGAGCTTGACCAGCTTCTGGCCCTCCTCGAAGGCCGCCACCATTTTTTCCAGTCCCAGATTGCCCGCCTCCATCTCTTCCGCGATCTCTTCGAGCCGTTCGAGTGCTTTCTCGAAGCTCAGGGCCTTTTCCTTCTTTGCCTCGCTCATGTGGGTCTCCTTTCTTGATATCCTCATCCACCGTGGACAGCACCCGGCCGTCCGCCAGTTCCGTAATCAACCGTGCGCCCGGCCGCACCGCGGCCGCCGATGTCACCACCGTGCCATCCTGCAGGCGCGTCATGCTGTAGCCGCGCGCCAGAACATTTTTGGGATTCAGCACCCGCAGCCGGGCCTCGGCGTTCTTGACTCGCGCGCGCCACTCGTTGAGCCGCCCCGGCGCGGCCACAATCAATCGCTGCGCCTGGCGCTCGACGCGCTGGCGCGACAACACCAAGCTGCCCTGCAGCGCCGCAGCCATGCTGCGCGCGGCGGCATCGGTCCGCTGACGCACCAACTGGGGCAGCCCCGTCAGCCTGCGCTGTACGCGCAGCGCCAGCAGGTCCACCCGCTGTTGGAGAGCGGCCAGCATCTGCAGCGGATCGCGCAGCGCCGGCGTGCGCGCGGCATGTTCAAACCGGCTGCGCCAGCCGGCCGTCAGCGCGCGCGCCGCCAGCGCCAGCCTGCGCCGGGCTTCGCCCACGCGCCGCTCCAAGCCTTCCTTGCTCTCGACCACCAGCTCCGCCGCCGCGCTCGGCGTGGCCGCGCGCACGTCCGCCGCAAAATCGCTCAGCGTCCAGTCAATCTCGTGCCCCACCGCGGAAATCACCGGGATGGCCGACCGCGCGACGGCCCGCACCACGACCTCCTCGTTGAAGGCCCACAAATCCTCGATGCTCCCCCCCCCGCGCCCCACAATCAGCACATCCAGCCCACCGCGCCCGTTCAGCAAATCAATCGCCGCCGCGATTTCCTCGGCCGCCCCCTCCCCCTGCACCCGGACTGGCGCCAGCACCACATGCAGATTGGCAAACCGCCGGTTCAACACATTGAGAATGTCGCGGATCGCCGCGCCCGTCGGCGAAGTCACCACCCCGATATGTCGCGCCAAAACCGGCAGCTTCCGCTTGCGCTCCTCGTCAAACAGTCCTTCCGCCGCCAATTTTTTCTTGCGCAGCTCGAGCTGGCGCATCAGCTCGCCCTCGCCCGCCGCCTCGAGCCGCTTGAGCACAATCTGCAGGTCGCCGCCAGCCTCATAGACCGTCACCTGGCCGTAGCCCTGCACCAGCAGACCGTCGCGCGGCTCGACCAGCACCCCCGCCAGCGCCCCGCGGAACATCACTGCGCGCATCTGCCCCGCCGCGTCCTTGAGCGTGAAATACGCGTGCCCCGACGGCGCCCGCCGGAAATTAGAAATCTCCCCCTCCACCCACACATGGCCGATCTGATCGTCCAGCAGCCCCTTCACCCGCCGGGTCAGCTCCGACACCTTCCAAACCTTGCGCTCCTCCCGCATCGCGCCGCCCGCCGCCAAGCCTGCCAGTTCGTCCGTCATCCGCCTACCAAGTGATCGGTGCGTTCAGCTCCTCGAGTTCTTCCTCGGTGTAATCCGGCGACACCATTTTCATCCGCCCCACCTTCAGCCGGGTCCGCTGACGGGTCTCCAGATTCTTGACCTCCATGCTGCCAATCATATAGACCTGCCGCAGCTTCTTCACGCTTTGCACCTCGAAGCGTTTGAGCGCCTGACCGTTCTGCCAGACCTCGCCCCGCATCACCGCGCCATACACCGGCGCCACCCACAGGCGAATCTTCGACCAAGGCCGCTCGCCGGGATAATCCGCCGGCGCGTCCAGTTCAATAATCTGGCAATCCCAGCGGCTCGCCACCCGCTCCGCCCCTACAATCCGCGGTCCCGGCCACCAGAAATAAGAAAAACTCAGCTCCATCCAGCTGATCCCCGTCTCCGCGATCGGCTCAAACAGATTCGGCGGCTCCGCCGGCTCCAACGGATACCCCCGGGCATAGGAAAAACCGGCCCCGCCCGTGCCCAGCTCGACCGTCATCTCCTCGCTCTCCCCCCCGAACGCGTCCAGCAGCACATAGCGCGCCACCCGCCCGCCGTCCCTCGGCGTCCAATCCACCCGGGCCGACACGCTCTTTTTGACCCGCCCCTTGCGGTCCAGCACGCGGATTTCCGCGTCCATCTCCAGCGGAACCTCCGGCATCGCCAACTGCACCCGCCGCATCAGCTCCTCCGCCTCGCGGTCCCGCGCAGTCGCCGGACCCGCCGCCAGCAACGCCGCCAGCGCGGCCCGCCGCCAAAATCTGCCATACCTTCGCATGTCCCGCATCCTATGCGACCCGCCCCGCCCCCGCAACCGTTTTCCCCAAATCCGCCTGAAATCCTCCCCCCGCGCAAAAAAGAATTGAAACCGCGCCGATCTGTGGCATAGTTCTGCCAACTTTCGGGCGATTAGCTCAGTTGGTTAGAGCGCTTGCTTGACATGCAAGAGGTCACAAGTTCGAGTCTTGTATCGCCCACCACTCTTGCGCGACTGCCTCCACGGGCAGGACGCAAGAACCAATCGGACCGCGCGGCAGCGCGGCGGTTTGCGGAGGGATGGCTGAGAGGCTGAAGGCACCCGACTCGAAATCGGACAGGCGTGATGAGCGTCTCGTGGGTGCGAATCCCACTCCCTCCGCCACTTTCCCTCCCCCCCAGTATTACGATTGTGCACAATCGTAATACTCACGCCCCCCCCCTCGCCTCTAAAAACATTACCCGTCCGCGTTGTTGGCGCTGCCACGGTTCTGGCGGAGCCAGGCCTCGATGAAGCGGTCGAGGTCGCCATCGAGCACGGCATCCACCTGGCCGGTTTCGACCTCGGTGCGGAGATCCTTGACCATGGTGTAAGGCTGGAGCACATAGGAACGAATCTGGCGCCCCCAGGCAATTTCGCCCTTCTCGCCATAAAATTTTTCCATCTCGCGCCGTTTTTTGTCCTGCTCCATCTCATAGAGTTTGGCGCGGAGGATCTTCATGGCCTTGGCGCGGTTGCTGTGCTGGCTGCGTTCGGCCTGGCACGCCACCACAATTCCGCTGGGCAAGTGGGTGAGGCGCACGGCGCTATCGGTTTTGTTGACGTGCTGGCCCCCCGCCCCACTCGAGCGGTAGGTGTCCACGCGCAGATCCTTTTCATCAATTTCGATGTCAACGTCATCGGAAATTTCCGCGACCACATCCAGCGAGGCAAAGGAGGTGTGGCGTCGCTTGGCGGCATCAAACGGACTGATGCGCACCAGGCGGTGCACGCCGCGCTCGGCCTTCAAATAGCCGTAGGCCCAGGGCCCCGTCACCATCAGGGTCACGCTTTTGATGCCGGCTTCATCGCCGGGCTGATAGTCCAGGGTCGAGACCGCATAGCCCCGATCCTGGCCATAGCGTTCGTACATGCGCAACAGCATCGCCACCCAGTCGCACGCCTCCGTCCCCCCGGCGCCCGCGTGCAAAATCAGATAGGCGTTGTTGGCGTCAAACTTGCCGACCATCAGCGACTGCAACTCAAACCGTTCAAACTGCTTTTCGAGCCCGTCCACCTGCGCGGCCAGCTCCTTCATGTCGGCATCCATGGCTCCGGTTTGCCCCTCGGCCTCGAGCAGGCCCAGCATCACCTCGGCATCCTCCACGTCCGCCAGCAGTTTCTCGAAGGGCTCGACCACCGCTTCCAGAACGTTTTTGCGATCAATGATGTCCCGCGCGGCCTGCGGATGATCCCAGAAGCCCGGTTGGGCCATCTGTTCGGTCAGTTCGCCGATCTGTTGTTTCTTGTCGGCAACGTCAAAGATAACCTCTCATTTCTGCGAGGTTCTCTTTCAACGTCTCCAGTCGTGATGAAAGCTCGTCTGTCATACCATTGTTCCTAAACCGCGCGCGCCGCGCCGTCGTCTCCGGCTCCACGCCCCCGCCCCCAGCCACAGGGCTGTCGCGACCACGCAGGCCAAACCATACATATCCCCCATGCGGGTATAGAGCGTCAAGGGCATCCCGTCGGGCGGCACGGCCGCCTCAGCCCAGAGCACACCGGGCATCCAGGTACGCCCGGCCTCGTCGCTCAGCCGGGCCTCGACCCGCCCCGAACGCGCCACCACGCACGACACCCCCGTGTTGGCCGCCCGCGCCAGGGGCACGCCGTTCTCCACCGCCCGCGGTATGGCATTGCGCAGATGCTGCCGCGGGGCGGCGCACTCGTCAAACCAGGCGTCGTTGGTCACATTCACCAGCATCCGTGCGCCGCGGCGCACATCCGCCCGCGCCAGATGCGGCAGGATGTCCTCAAAGCAGATCAGCGGCGCCAGCGGCGTCCGCCCCCCCCCCGCATGAAAGATGGCGCCCCGGTCGCCGGCGGTAATGCTCAGGGGCAGCCCCATCGCGAAACGCCAGGCCTCCGGAATCCAACGCTCAAACGGCACATACTCGCCAAAAATGACCAGGCGCCGCTTGGCATATTCGCCCGCGAGACACCCCTGCCGATCCAACAGGAACGCGCTGTTGTAATACCGCAACTCTCCCCCGGCATCCTCGCGGGAATCCAGCGACCCCAGCAAAATCGGCGGGCCGTTGGTCACCAGCCCCCTCACCAGCGTATAGCTGGGCAGGCTGTTGCGCACGTCATCGGGCAGGGCGGTCTCCGGCCAGATGATCAGTTCCGCGTCCGGCCCCGCCTGGGCCTGTCGCGTGAGAGCGGCCAGTCGCTCATAGATCATCTCGATCTTCGACTGCACCCACTTCTCGTCCTGCGGAATGGCTGTTTGCACCAGCGCCACCCGGAGCGTCCGCCCCGAACCCATGCGGCTCACATGATCGGCGTCATCCAGCCGCCACGCCCGCCAGCCGCCCCAGCCCAGCGCCAGAGCCACGGCCAGCGCGCCGAGCGCCAGTCCGCGCCAGCCGCGCCGCTCGATTACCGCCCAGGCCACCAGTCCGTTCGCAAACACCACCAGCCCCGATACCAACCAAATGCCCCCCACCGATGCCAACTGGATGCCCGGCGGCCAGGGCGCCAGCCCCACCCCCAACGGATTCCACGGAAAGCCGCCCCACCCGAACCAGCCCCGGAAAAACTCGCACCCACTCCAGACCACCGCCAAACTCGCCGCAAACCCCAGACCCCCTCCGCGCCAATTCCGCGCCAGCCAAACCGGCGGCAGCACATACAACGCGCAATAGGCCGACAACGCCACCCAGCCCCCCACCGTCACGCTGGTCAGCCAGCGGATCGCCAGCAGCCAATGCAAAAAGCCCGCCGCCCAGCCGAAGCGCAGCGCCTGCCGGTTGCTCTCCGCGCGCCGGGCCATCCAAAGCAGCGGCACCAGCGCCACCCCCGCCGCCCAGGTCCACTCCTGCGGCGCGTAGAGCGCCGTCCACAGCAGCGCCGACAACGCCGCGCCGCCCGCGCCGAGCCATTCCCTGGTTGTGGAGACCTTCAATCTCATCGCCGCGCCATACTCGCACACCCCCCCGCTTCGAGTCGAGCGCCGCAAAAGGCGCGACCGCCCCGACCCGCCGCGCCCCGCTTTCCAACCTTGCCCACCGGCGACCCTCTTGGGTATCTTGGGGCCAACCATGAACCCTGCTGGACACTTTCGCTTCTTGCCCCTTCTGCTCATGGTCCTTCTGGCGTCGCCCCTCACCGCCCCGGCCAAAAGCGTGTCGGACGTCCCCATGGGCGCGGTGGTTCAGGGCGAAGGCGCGGCGCGCGTGGTCGTCTTCCGCGTCTGGGCGCCCAACGCGCAAAAGGTGGAGGTCACCGGCGACTTCAACGGCTGGAAAAAGGATGCGTTGCGCCCTGACCCCTCGAAGGCCGGGCACTGGGTGCTCGAAAGCCGCCGCGCCCGCCCCGGCGACGCCTATCAATTCCTGATCGATGGCGTGGCCCGGCGCGATCCCCGTGCCCGCGCGGTCAAGCAACACGAAAACAAAGGCTACATTCTGGATCCCCGCAAATTCGTCTGGGAACCGCCCGGCGCCTGGACCATGCCTCCGCGCGAACAGCTCGTCATGTACCAGATGCACGTGGGCACGTTTGCCGAGGGTATTCCCGGCCAGGGCTCCGCGTTCCAACGGGCAACCCGCCGCCTGCCCTACCTCAAGGCTCTGGGCATCAACTGCATTCAATTGATGCCCATCAACGAGTTCTCCGGCAACCATTCCTGGGGCTACAACCCCGGCGATCTCTTCGCCATCGAGCAGGCCTACGGCGGGCCGCTGGACTTCCAGGCCTTCGTGCGCGCCTGCCACACCAACGGCATGGCCGTCCTGCTCGACATCGTCCACAACCACTACGGCCCGCAGCAGGTGGCCGCCTGGCAGTTCGACCAGCCCCACGGCGCCAAAAACGGCGGCAGCTACTTTTATCAGGACCCGGACCGCGCCCAGACCCCCTGGGGTCCGCGGCCCAACTTCAGCCTGCCCGAAGTGCGCACTTTCATCATCGATTCCGTCCGCATGTTCCTCGAGGAATACCGCCTGGACGGCTTCCGCTGGGACTCCGTCCACAACATCCGCTATACTCAGGACGGCGCGCGCTCCAATGCCGACGGCGACCGCCTGCTCTCCGACGCCAACGCCTGGATGGCCAAGAATCATCCCCACGCCCTGCGCATTGCCGAGGACCACGCTTTCGACGGCGGCGGAGTCGGCTTCGAAGCCCAGTGGCACTCCTCCTTCCAGACCGCCATCTCCGACCTCGTCTGCGCGCCGCCCGCCCAGCGCAACCTGCGCCACTTTGCCGACCAGCTCGAGCGGCTCGACGGCTACCGCTGGGTGGTCTTCGCCGAGTGCCACGACTCCGCCGGCGATCTCAACAATCACCGGCGCCTCCCCGCCAACATTGACCCTGAAAACCCCAACAGCTACGCCGCCCGCGCCCTCGCCCTGCTGGCCAACGGCATCGCCCTCACCGTGCCCGGCTACCCCATGTTCCTGCAGGGCCTCGAAATGCACGAGACTATACCCTTCAGTGCCGAAGCCCCGCTGCCCTGGGCCAAGGCGCTCGGCCCCAACAAGGGCCTCGTGCTGGCCCATTCCGATCTGATCAAACTGCGCCGCAACCTCAAAAACCTGACCCCCGGCCTGCAGGGCGAACAGTTGCACGTCACCCATCTCGACAACCAGACCAAGGTCATGGCCTACGCCCGCCGCGCCCGCAACGTCACCCGCGACAAATCTACCGTGGTGGTTCTGCACCTGTCCGACACCCCCCGCCAGCAGCTCGGCGTGCGCTTCCCGGCCTCCGGCGCATGGTACTGCCACTACAACTCCGGCGCCAGCACCTACGCCAAAGACTTCGACAACGTCGGCCCCATGCCCGGCACCGGCTATCAACTGCCCGCCGGCCGTCATACCCTCGCCCTCAACCTCAGCCGCTACTCCATCCTGGTCTTCTCCCAAAGCCGCCCGGGCAACGCCACGCTGTCGCGTGCCCCGGACATCCCCGAAGTCCTCGAAATCATCGCCGAAGAAGACGCCGCCCACACCGACTTTGTCGAAGAGGAATACATCGAGCTCGAAGTCGAACCCTTCCCCTACATTTTCGTGCCTCTACCCGCCGAGTGGAAGCCCTGATCCAACCCGCCCCTCCTCTGAATACCTCTAAATTCCTCCGCTCAAGCGGCTGCCCGCTCTGGCTTGTAAAAACGTTTTTATCCGACTACAGTTGACGCATGAATACGTCTTGGTGCCGCCCCCTGCTGTTGTCCGCCTTGCTATTGCTGCCCGCTTCCCTCCAAGCCCAGTCGTCGCGCTCCGGCATCGGCGCCATTCTCTACGCAGATGATCAGGGCACGGGCGTCACCTTCCGCACCTGGGCGCCCAATGCCACGTCCGTCGGCGTCCGCGGCAGCTTCAACGGATGGGGCACCACCGCCCTGGCAAAGGACACGCCCGGCGGCTCCTGGAACGGATACTGGTCGGCGGATGTCCCGCAGGCAAAAGCGGGCGACCAGTACAAATTCAGAGTCGGTAGCTCCGACAAACGAGACCCGCGCGGCTTCCGCGTCGTCAACTCCGCCGGCAACTCCATCGTCTATGACCACAACGCCTTCGACTGGGGTTCCACGACCAACTTCAACGCCATCTGGCGCAATGACCTCGTCCTCTACGAAATGCACATCGGCACCTTCAACGCCGAAAGCTGGCTGCCCTCCACTTTCGACCAGTGCATCGAAAAAATCCCGCACCTGAAGAGACTCGGCGTCTCCGCCGTCCAGCTCATGCCCGTCATGGAGTTCCCCGGCGACCGCTCGTGGGGATACAACCCGTCCGACCTCTATGCGGTCGAATCCTCCTTCGGCGGCCCCGACGGGCTTAAGAAGTTCGTCAAAGCCTGTCACGAAAACGGCATCGCCGTGCTCATGGACGTCGTCCACAACCACTACGGCCCCTCCGACCTCGATTTGTGGCAGTACGACGGCTGGCAGCAAAACGGCAAGGGCGGCATCTATTTCTACAACGATTGGAAAGCCGACACCGACTGGGGCTCCACCCGCCCCGATTTCGGGCGCGCCGAAGTCCGCGACTTCATTCACGACCAAATCAAAATGTACGTCGAAGACTACAAAATCGACGGCTTCCGCTGGGACTCCGTCTATAACATCATTTACGCGGGCGGCGCCGACAACCCCCAGGGCGTCCAAATGCTCAACGAAATCAACACGTGGCTCGCCAACAACCACCCCGATGTCTTCCGCATTTCCGAAGACAACGCCTTTGACCGGCAGGTGAACTTCGAAGCCGAGTGGGATCGCTATCACTTCCTGACCGACATCCGCGGTATGATGACCGAAGGCAGCGATTCCAGCCGCAACATGGACGCGCTGGCCTATCACCTCAGCAACGGCGGCTTCAACCGCGTCATCTACATGGACAGCCACGACACCTGCGGCGACCTCAACAACAAGCACCGACTCGCCTACGACATAGATTCCAACAACACCGATACCAGCTACTGGGCCAAAAAACGCGCTCTGCTCGGCAACATGATCACCCTCGTCTCGCCCGGCATCCCCATGATTTTTGCCGGCTCCGAAATGCACGAATGGTGGAGCTTCTCGAACGACCAGGCCATCCGCTGGTCCCGCACCAACACCTATGCCGGCATCGTGCAAGCTTACAGCGACCTCATCCACCTGCGCCGCAACATGCAGGGCATCACCGCCGGCCTCAAGCAGCCCGGCAAAGCCAGCGTGAGCCACATCAACAACACCGATAAAGTAGTCGGCGTCGTCCGCTGGGACCAAGGCGGGCAAACCGACGACCTCGTCCTCGCCATCAACGCCTCCGCCACCGCCCGCACCGGCTACTCGATGCCCTTCCCCTCCGCCGGAACCTGGTACTGCCTCTACAACTCCGACCTGAAGATGTATGACGCCGACTTCGGCGGCGTCGGCCCCTCCCTCAACGGTACTGTCACCGCCAGCGGTGGCACGCCGGCCGCCAGCATCAATCTCGGCGCCTATTCGCTGCAAATCTACTCCAAGACCCCCCTCCCTCAGGAATCCGCCGCCAGCTTCGACCCACCCATGCCCGACGGCTGCGGCAGCATCGTCACCATCACCTACGACCCCGCCGACGGCCCCCTCGCCACGGCTTCCAATGTCTATGCTCACATCGGCCGGAACGGCTGGCAGAATGAAACAGACCACCCCATGACCAATTCCAACGGCAACTGGATCTTGGACTATCAAATCCCCGACCTGACTTTTGAACTTAACCTCTCCTTCACCGATGGCGACAACCTCTGGGACAACAATGAAGGCCTCAACTGGTCCATCCCCGTCCTCAACTGCGGCGACCTCCCCTCCGAGACTTCTTGGACGCCCCAAGCCCCCAACGGTTGCGTTCCCCTCACCATCACCTACCACCCCAACGGCGGCCCTCTCATGGGCGCCAACAGCATCTATCTGCACGTCGGACAAAACGGCTGGCAAAATGTCGCCGAAGCACAACTGACCCAAACGGATGAAAACGAATGGCAGGTCATCTACAACATTCCCGAAGACACCTGGCAACTCGATTTCGTCTTCAAGAGCGGCTCCGGCGACCAGGACCTCGACTGGGACAACAACAACGACAAAGACTGGCATGTCACCGTCCAAAACTGTCTGCGGGTCAACGAACCCGCTATCGCCATCACCAACCTCCCGCCCAGCAGCACGGTCGCCTCCGACGTCAATCAAATCGTCCTACGGGGCACCGCCACCAACCTCGCCGGCGAAATTGTCTGGTCGAACCGCCTGAACAATGCAACTGGCAGCATCCCCTATGCCGACTCCTGGACCATCCCCTCCGTGCCCCTGGCGGAAGGCGTCAATGTCATCCGCGTAACCGGACACACCTCCACCAACAACCTCAACGACGGCGCGAAAGACTCCCCCACCAACGCCGCCTATACCGCCGCCAACTCCTGGCCCAACGGCTCGAACGGCGGCAACGGCCTCGATCCCTGGCAAATCAGCGGCGACGGCACCGCCCTTCTCGCCGCTTACGCCTCCATCACCAATTTCACCTTTGGCGGCACCCACGCCTGGGCGCTCCAGGCCAACAACGGCAATTTCGTCGAAGCCATCCGCCCCCTCGCCGCCTCGCTCGTCCCCGGCGATCAAGTGGACTTCGTCTTCCAAAACGGCGGCATTGACGGCGGCCTCAACAACAGCTCCGTCGGCGTCTCCTTCGAAAACCGCTTCGGCCAGCGCCTCACTCAATTCTACTTCGACGGCGGGACCACCAACTATGTCATCAACGACATCGCAAAGAAAAATACCGGCATCCCGTGGGGCCGTTCCGTGTGGACTTGCTCGCTCGAACTGCTGACCGAGCAAACCTATCGCTTCACCATCGGCACCAACCAATTCACCGGCACATTCGCCGACCAATCGGAAATGCTCATCTCCCGCATCCGCTTCTGGAACTGGAACGCCGGCGGCGGCAACGAACGACTCTTCTTCATCGGCCCCATCTCCATCACGGGCGACCCCCTCCCCGTCTCAACCGTTCACGCCGAAATCACCATCACCCGCCAGGCCTCCCCCCGCCGCTGGGCCGAAGAACTAGCCCTGACCGACGGCCAGCTCATCGCCACCGTCAACAATCCCGCCGGACTCCTCAACAACATTTGGGCCGCCACCGAAATCCTCTCCAACGCCTGGAATTGGACCCTCCTCCCCGCCAACGACTACCAGATCGAAGGCCACACCATCATCCTCGCCCCCACCAACCTCTTCCAAATCTTCTCCTTCGGCCAACCCGGCGGCGACTAACCTGGATCATTCGCGCGCCAAGCCCGCCAGCCTTGCCGCTTCTCTTGACATTGTCAGCCGAGGTCGCGCAGACTTAGTTTATTGGGCACCGTGCAACCTGCGCCCCGGTATCGGAGTATGACCATGAGAATATATTCACCACTCGTCATCATGCTGGTCTCTCTGTTTTCACAAGGATGTTATTTTTGTCAGAACGTAAAACACATCGGGTTGCGTACGGAAAATGTTTACTTGGTTGATCAGAAGCACGTATACACCGCCCCCAATGGTACGATGGTGTGCGAAGCAGAGGCCACCTATTACGGTGTGATGTATCACCCTTACTACGACAGTCGGGAAATGCCCATTTCCAAAAAGAAGAGATTTTTGATCGGCAGTCCGGCGGCCATAAGCAACACCGTCTCTCGTGCGGTGGAGGCGGATGATTCTGACTGTAATTCTTACACGCTAAGGAAGTTTCCTCTGCAAGACAAAAACGATTCAGACTGGATTCTGTTCCCAAGCGGCCTCAACGCGAGAGCGCCCACCCGGAAGGAACTCGAAGCCCGCCTGAACACCACCAGCTTGTCGCCGGTCCCATTGCCTTTAGAATACGAACTTGATGGCAAAACTGTGCAATTTGAGCTTGGCGGAGAATCGGTTCAAATATCCCGCCGTGAATACAGAACCAAATGGGGTTATCCGTTTCTTGTTCTACTTGTGCCCGCGGTTCCGCTCGACATCATCACTTTTCCAGTTCAGGCTTTCATAGTGATAGACGAGCTTAATCGACAGACAAGGGGGAGAGGTGGGCTTTGGTGAAGAAATCATGCTTACTTGAGTCGCAAACATCAAAACCGCCATTTAACCTGGATTATGCACGCGACACGTCCGGCCCGGATGCAAGGCGGGCGGGGCGAAGCTGGTTGGACAACCTGCGAGCCCCCGAATAACGCCGCAGACGGGTTGGAATCGTCGTGCCGAAGGACAACAGGGATGAATAATAATTTTTTTTATTCAAATATCCGCATCACATCGTGCGGCAATAAATAAAGATGTTTTCATTCGTGTTGATGAATTATTCAGGCTACGAGATTCCCATGCCGAGGTCGTCCCTTCCACCTTGACGAACCCACTTTATTCTAGTAGCAAGATTTCAACACGAGAGTCTAGCTTATGCCCCTTTATTTAGATTATGTTAGTGTTTCTGATCATAACGTGGCTGTCGGCTGAAGGAGAAATATGGCCACGGAGATAACATGAGAAAAATCCTGCTGATTGTTTTACTGAGCTGCTCTTCTGCTTTCGCCCAAGTCCCCGCGCAAAAATGTGAGCTCTACTGGCAAGCGCCGCCCGAGGCAATTGTCATGCTGAATGGTGACCGGATCGAAAGCGAAGAAATCATCCCGGCTCGTCGGTATGCCCCCTACAACATGAATGTCTGCAAGGCCACCGTCGAATTAAAAGTCGCGGATGTCTTGGGCGTCATTTGCCATACGGATATCAATCGAAGTGTACACTTGTTAATGGCTGTCATGAAAGACGGACAACCCTTGCTCGGCACCAACGCAAGGTCCTGGTACTACCGAGACCGCAGCCCCGACACATTTTTTTGGACATCGCCCATGACCATGGGCGCCAAAAGAGCCAACAAATCCACGCATGCTCGCAATGAAGCCATTATGCAATTTTATAGCACCATCGGTGCCACCCCGACCCATATTGAACCCATTCATGGAGACACCAAGCGCATCAGCTATTTTAAGTGCCTCATCCAACCCCTCGACCTGCAAAGCAACATCCGCAGATAATCAAACTGATTGCTCCTTTGTTTTCCTACACCCATGCTGTGGCCAGACCGCGCCAATTCAATGCATAATTCAGGCTAATGGAACCCATATTCATCATTGTTGGAGGATTTATCGCGCTGGCTGTCGTCACTCGGCTGATTGCCGGTTCCTATGATCGGGGCCGGATTGAGCGCTATATCCGGGAGCGCGGCTGGGAACTGGTGGATCGCAGTTGGGATCCGTTCGGACCCGGTTGGTTCGGCGAGAAGGATTCACGTATCTATCAGATCGTTTATCGGGACCAGCAGGGCAACCTCCATCGCGCTCATGTCAAAACATCCATGTTCAGCGGCGTCTACCTCACCAACGACCGGATGATTCAAGCAACCGATCACCCGCCATCAACGCGGGAAGACGCCCTGTTCGAGGAAAACCGCCGCTTGCGTCAACGCATCGCCGAACTGGAACAAGAGCGAGAGGTGTGAAGGGACGCCCCCGCTCCCATGCTGCGGCGCAGCCGCGCCCATGTTGATAAAAATTCAGATTAGGCGCTGACGGACGTCTCGTCGCACGGGGGCGGATGAAGCGGGGTCAACAGGGCTTCATGATAGATGCGCTGGACCATGTCCACGTCGAGCTGATGCCCGGACTTGTAGGAGATGATTTCGCCCACGAAGAGGCCCTCATCAATCAGCGCCAGGGCGGCCAGCAAATCGAGGGTGGTGCGGTGCCAGACCGCCTCCAGGGACTTGCCGTTGTGCTCGTGCGTGGCCTCGTTCCAGTAGCGCCAGCGCCCGGCCACGAGCAAGTTGTTGAACGAATAGCCCAGATTGCGGATGTCGGCAAACAGCAGGCCGATGGTCCGGCAATAGAGCATTTTGAGGGCGGACGTGTTGGTGCGGGCGGTCGCGCCGTAGGCGAATTTGGCGGGATCCACCGCAAAACGGATGCGCTGCTGGCCGATGGCGGTGGGAAAATCAATGGCCGCGTCGATGGCGAGCATGGGTCGCGCCGGATCGGGCGGAGGCGCCAGCGTCAAAAAACCGCCGTGCTTGTTGGTCACTGTGACGCGCTCGCGGACGGTCACAAACGACACCGGCCGCTCGATCGTGCGCACCCCGGCCCGCTTGATGGCCTCGATCAAATCGTAGCTGCCCCGGTCAAACAGGGGCGGATCCCCCGAATCCAGACGGATCAGGAGGTTGTCGATGCCGGTTCCCAGGCGCAGGGCGATCATATGCTCGGCCATGCGGATGTAGTTGTGGGGGGAACCGCTGCGCAGCACGATGTTGCTGACCACGTTGCCCGTGGTCCAGACGTTGCGGATCGAGCAGCGCACCGGCAGGCTGCCGGGCAGGTCTGAACGCTCGAACCACCAGCCATCCATGTCGGTCGGCTGCAGGGTCAGCGTGCGGGTGCTGTGACCGAAAAACGTCCCCCGCCCGCTCAGGGTGACGGGCCGCTCGATGGTCGTCTGCCGTCGCCGGCACTCGATGGGCCGCGCCTCATCCATCATGTCCCAGTCCACGGGCTGCGCCTGCCAGGAACGGATGTTGCGGTCCAGCACGCTCGGCGAACCGCCCAGTAATCTGCCAACGGGAGTCGTAAACATGGACTCATCCTGAAACATTTGCGGGTGGCTGGCAAATCCTAAATCCGCCGAGCCCGCGACGCCCCGCCCGCATGGCTTTTTGAGGGTTTTCGGGCTGGACAAGCCCCGGACGATGTGACTAAATCCGGCACCTTTACAAGTTTTTGTCATGCAGCAACGTCGTGCAACCATAGTCAATGCCCTGGGCATTCACTGCCGTCCTTCGGCCGTGATCGTCAAGGAATTCACTGGCTATCCGGGCACCGTGCTCCTCAAGAACGAGCACGGCTCCTGCGACGTCAGCTCCATCATGCAGCTCCTCTCCCTGGAAATGCACCAGGGCGATGAAGTCGAAATCGAGATCGAGGGCGAAAACGAGGCCGCCATGGCCGACCGAATGGTCGAACTGCTCGAAACCCACTTCGACTTCCCCCCCGAATAACCTCCCCCCCCCCCCAATCCGGCAGTCGCCGGCTGTTGCCCGCAAACGACCCATTTTTGTCCATTTTCCTGAGTTCCGAAATGGGACACCCGGGAAGCTTGCTGTTTTTGGACGAATAGATGCTGTTCAATTGAGTAAAACAGCAAAAAACGTCTCTCGTAATGAACATCAGGAGCGCAAAGGTGAGAAAA
>JAAZFE010000045.1 GCA_012511885.1 Lentisphaerota bacterium
CGTTCTTCTTGGGTTATGCGATGGTATTTCATTGTTTCCTTCCTTGTGATAGGCGAAGGAATCAAACTAGCGCATAACCCTTTTTAGAGAAACCTCCTGTTGCAATAGCCTCTGGAACGCGCGCACCAAAAACCTCGAAAATCACCGATTTTTGAGCAAAATCACGTCCAAAACGCGTAAAATCAGCCCAAAACGACGATTTTTTCAGGAATTCCCGCCAAAACGCCCCGGCGCCGCCCCGCGCACCAGTCAGGCGCCGACGCCGCTCCGCGCCGCGTTGATCCGTGAAAATGGGTTGTACTTTGCCCCCGGCCATGTACGATAGGTCATGGATTCCATCGGAATCCACGGCCAACCGTTTGTAACAACCATAGGAGAAGTTTTCATGTTCCAAATCACATCCGTTCGCGCCCGCGAAATCCTGGATTCGCGCGGCAATCCCACCCTGGAAGCCGATGTCACCCTCTCGTGCGGCGTGCTCGGCCGCGCCGCCGTCCCCTCCGGCGCCTCGACCGGCGCCAACGAAGCCCTCGAACTGCGCGACGGCGACCCCAAGCGCTATCTGGGCAAGGGCGTGCTCAAGGCCGTCAAAAATGTCAACGGCCCGATCGCCAAGGCTCTCCTCGGCATGGACGCGCGCGACCAGACCGCGGTGGATGCCGCCATGATTGCGCTCGACGGCACCGAGACCAAATCCAAGCTCGGCGCCAACGCCACGCTGGGCGTCTCGATGGCCGTGGCCCGCGCCGCCGCCAACGCCCTCGAAATCCCCCTCTACCGCCACCTCGGCGGCCTCAACGCCCACGTCCTGCCCGTGCCCATGATGAACGTCATCAACGGCGGAGCCCACTCGGATGCCCCCATTGATGTGCAGGAATTCATGATCGTCCCCCGCGGCGCCAAATCCTTCTCGGAAGGCCTCCGCATGGGCACCGAAATCTTCCACGCCCTGGCCCGCATCCTCAAGAAGAAGGGCCTGGCCACCTCCGTCGGCGACGAAGGCGGTTTCGCCCCCGCGCTCCCCAGCAACATGGCCGCGCTCGAAGCCCTCGTGGATGCCATCAAGGCCGCCGGCTACAAGCCCGGCAAGGATGTCTTCATCGCCCTCGATGTCGCCGCCAGCGAATTTTTCGACGCCAAAACCAAGAAGTACGTGCTGAGCAAGAGCGACAAGTCACGCCGCTCCGCCGCCGACATGGTCGCCATGTATGAAGAGTGGATCAAGAAGTTCCCCATCATCTCCATCGAAGACGGCCTGGCCGAAGACGACTGGGAAGGCTGGAAGCTGCTGACCGAGAAGCTGGGCAAGACCACCCAGCTCGTCGGCGACGACCTGTTCGTCACCAACGTCAAGTTCCTCCAGAAGGGCATTGACCTGGGCGTGGCCAACTCGATCCTCGTCAAGGTCAACCAGATCGGCACCATCTCGGAGACCCTCTCGGCCATCGCTCTGGCCAAGCGTCACGGCTATACCACCGTCATCAGCCACCGCTCCGGCGAGACCGAGGACAGCACCATTGCCGACCTGGCCGTGGCCGTCAACGCGGGCCAGATCAAGACCGGCTCGCTCTGCCGCACCGACCGCGTCTGCAAATACAATCAGTTGCTGCGCATCGAGGAAGAACTCGGCTCGGCCGCCATCTACGGCTGATGATAACCGCCCGGCCAACGGCCGGCGCCGACACCCGCCGCGGACTCGTCCCCGGCGGGTGTTTTTTTGTCCCGCCCCGCCAACAATATACTTCCCCCCGGGGTGGTTTCCGGCTACCCTCGATGCATGAAAAAGCGTGCTCAAGAAAACCCCGGGGCTTACAACGTCTCGCTGTCGCGCATCAAGGACCTCCCGGGCCACCGCCGCCCGCGCGAGATGGCCCTCGAGGTCGGCGTCGAAAACGTCCCCGATGAAGTCCTCCTGGCCATCCTGCTGCGCACCGGAACCTCCGGACGCAGCGTCATTGATGTCGCCCGCGCCCTGCTCGACCGCTTCAAAGGCTCCCTCAGCGAACTCGCCCAAGCCAGCCAGACCGAGCTGGCCGAACTCGAAATCCCCGGCTTCGGCCCCGTTAAGCAAATCGAGCTGCGCGCCGCCCTCGAACTCGGCCGCCGCGCGATGCGCGAACCGTCCGCCCGCCTGCCCCTCATGCGGGAGCCGGTCCACGTGCGCGATCTCCTCGAAACCAAAACCGTCCGCCTCAACCAGGAATGCGTCTGGATGCTCCCGCTCGACCAGAAATACCGGCTCCTGCGCGCGCCGGTCGAAATCACCAAGGGCATCCTCAACGCCAGCCTCTCCCACCCGCGCGAAATCTACCGCGAGGCCATCCGCCTCTCCGCCGCCGCCGTCATCATCGTCCACAACCACCCCTCCGGCGACCCCACCCCCTCCGCCGAAGACATCGCCACCACCCGCCAACTGGTCGAAACCGGGCGCATCATCGGCATCCAGCTCCTCGACCACGTCATCATCGGCGGCGGCCGCCCCTCCCCCGCCCCCTATGTCAGCCTGCGCGAATCAGGCCTGGTCGCTTTCGAGTAGCGGCATTGACAAACCCCGCGGCGTACTTTTCTATACCCTTGGAATGGCCCTCGTTGGCCGAATCGTTATGAAACGTCATCCGCATCAACATAGAACCGCCAAGCTCTGGTTGAGACTGCTCGCGGCCGGCCTCTGCTGGCTGGCAACCGCCGGCGGCGCCCCGGCCCAGCAGCTCAGCGTCGTGGCCGACGCCATCTTTCAGCCGGCGCTGGCCGAGCTGGTGCCCGCCTTCAGCGAACGCACCGGCGCCGATATCCGCCTCTCCCTCGGACCCTCCACCATCCTGCTCGATGCCATCTTCAGCGGCACCGAGGCCGACGTGTTCATCCCCGAGGGCGAGCGCCACATGCGCCAGGCCCTCGAAAAAAATCTGGTGGATGCCACCCTGCGGCGCGTCATCGTCGCCCTGCCCAATCCCGAACCGGCCGCCGAAGGCGAAAACATCGAGCCGCGCTATGCCTCCGCCGTGGTCATGGCCAACTCCACCCAGCGCGTCCAGGCCATGGCCTTCCTCGAGTTCCTGACCTCCGAGACCGCCCGCGCCACCTTCGCGCGCCACGGTTTTCTGCTGCCCTGACCCGGGCAACCCATCACCGGTTCCAGATCCCCCGCGCTTCCTCGAACCGCCCCTGCTGTTCGAGGCAGACCGCCAGATTGTGCCGGGCCTTGGCGTTTTCCGGCGCGATCTCCACGGCCTCGCGCAAAAGCCGCTCGCTGGCCTCCCACGCCCCCGCCTTCCCCTCGAGAATGCCCCAGTTGATCCGGCCGCTCACCTGATGCGGATTCGCCTCGACCGCCCGCGCGTACCACTGCCGGGCGGCGGCCGCATCGCCGGCCTCCTCGCTCGCCAGCCCCAGCCAAACCGCCGCCGTGGCGCTCTGCGGATTGCGCTGCCAGGCCTTGGTCCATAGCCGCTCGCCGCCGGACCACTCGGCTTTTCCCGCCAGCACCAGCGCCGCGCAAACCGCCGCCAGCCCCGCCAGCGCCCACCGCCGCCCCGGACGCGGCAAACGCGACACCCCCCACGCCACTGCCAGCGCCAGCCCCGGCGCCTGCGGATAAAGATAGCGGTCGGCCACCGGATGCAGCAGCGGCAGCACGTTCGCCACCGGCAAAAAGAGAATCACCACCCACGCCAAACCCAGCGCCAGCCATGGCCGTGCGCGGCGTCCCCCCCACGCCGCCCCCACCCATCCCATTCCAAAAAGCAGGCCCGCCCAAAAACGCCACGATCCCGCCGACACCACCGGTGCGAACCGCGGCGTGACATTCAGCGGCCAGGGCCAAAGCAAACGACCCGCGCTCCGCGCCCCGAGCGTCGGCGCCGACCAAATCGTCTCCGGAAAACGCAGCGACTCCCCGTTCCACGCCCCCCCCACCGCTTGCAGCTCCGTCGGCAAAACCAGCCAAAGCGCGAAAAAACCGGCCGCCAAAACCCCGCATGCCGCCACCAGCGCGAACCGGCGGCCGCTCTCCCGGGGAAACGCCTCCGGCCAAAGCCCCATCAACACCGCCAGCAGCAGCGGCAGCACCAGCGCGGTCTCCTTGGCCAGCAACGCCAGCGCGCCCAATGCCAGCCCCCCCGCCAGCCCCAACACGAAACGCTCCCGCGCCCGGGCAAAGGCATGCAATCCGGCCAGCATCAGCAGCAGGCAGAGCACATCCGCCCGAAACCCCGGCGCGTGCACCGCCTCGACCCCCGCCGGGTGCAGCGCGAACAGCAGCCCCGCCGCCAGCGCCAGCCAGTCGTCCGCCCCCAGGCGTCGCAACAGCCCCACCCACAATCCCGCGCAGCCCAAATGCAACAGCAGACTCGTCACCCGCCAGCCCGCCGGCCGCAATCCGTACAGCGCGCGATCCGCAAAATACGTCGCCAGCACCGCCGGCCGCCGACCGTTCACCACCGACGGATCGTTCAGCGTCCGCCCCGTCACCACCTGCGTCCAGTTGGCGGAATCGGCCAGGTAATCGTTCTCGGCAATCATGCCGATGTCGTCATACAGAAACGGAAACTGCAGCCCCATCAGCCAGGGCGCGGCGACCACAGCCGCGAAGGCCAAACCCCTGCCCAACCGTTTCATCCGCCCCCTCTAACCTGGATTATGCACGCGACAAGTCCGGCCCGGATGCGAGGCGTGCGGGGTGAAGCTGTATGGACAACCTGCGAACCCCGCAGAACAAAGCAGACGGGTTGGAATCGTCGCGCCTTGGGTCAACATGGATAAAAACCGAATTTTCATGATTATTTCCGCATCATGCTGCCCTGCAGCAAATAAAAATACTTTCATCCATGTTGATGAATAATCCAGGCTAATCCTCCGCGCCGGAGTCCGCCGGCCAGCCCTCCGGCGGAGTCCAGATCCACAACTGGAACACCTTTTCGTTGTCCTGAACCGCGAAACGGTTGCCGCGCCTGCTGTGGATCACCGTGGGATAGGCATAACGAATGGGCTCCATGAGCGGCACCGCGCCGGGCATGGCAAAAGGATAAATCCCGCGGCCGTGCTCCGTGCTGGTCAGCCACAGCGCCCGGCGGCTGTTCCGCTCTTGCGCGCGGCGCACCACCCGGAGAATGTCGCGCTGCGTCCCCGCGTTCCGGCTCTTCCAGAGCAGCTCCCCGTTCAGCACATCGTGCCCCTCCGCCAGCATCAGCGGCGTCCCCCACAGCGCGGCATCCGCCACCACGAGATCGCCCGGCTCAAGCCGCGAGGCCACCGCGGCCAGCGTGGCCGTCAACCCGCGGTAATCCCCCACCCGCGCGGCCGCCCGGCTCAAACCGAACGACTGCCCCGCCGCCGGCGCCAACACCAGCAGAACCAGCCACCACCGCCCGCCCCCCCGCGCCCGGACAAGCTGCACGAGCCCCAGCACGGCGGCCGCCTGACCCAGCGCCAGCAGCGGCACCCAGAACACCACAATCCGCCGCAGCGCCCAGGGATAAACCGCCGCGATGCGCGGGTTCCAGAACAGGCTCAGGCAAACCATCCCCAATCCCAGCACCGCAATCCTGGCAGGCTTCATGGACGGGTCGGGCTTCCAGAAAAGCCAGGCCAGCCCCAGCCCCGCCCAGACCACCGTCAGTGGCCCCTGAAACGGAATGACCCGGCACAAATAGCTCAGCGACCGCCCCACCAGCGGGCACGCGGACACCGCCCGGAACAGGGCGGGCCGAAAAGCCGTCACCACGCTGGCCAGCCCCATCAACGCCAGAAGCAAACTCACCGCCGCGGCCGCCAGCAAAATCCACCGCACGCTCCGCGCGCGCCACTCCGCCGGCAGCGGCTGCCGGATAAAGGCCCAGCTCAGCGCCGCGCCGCCCACCACAATCATCATGATGACCCGCAGGGCCTGATCCTTGTCCTCCAGCCGCGTCACCGTGACCCCCGCGAAACTCAAATTCCAGGCGATAGCCAGCCCGATCGCCGCAAAGCACCAGCCGATTCTCTCCCGGCGGCCCGGCGCTCCCGCCCCCCCCTCCACGAAGGCCGCCACCACCAGGATGATGGTGGCCAGCGCCGCGACATTCAGGTGATTGATCGTGGCCGCGAACAGCGCCGCCATCGCGCCCAGCGGCATCCGGGCCCCGCGCCCGGCGGCCTGCGCGTAGAGCAGCGCGCCGCCCAGCAAAAGAAGCTGATAGAGCATTTCCGAGGTGGGCAGGCTTTGGTGATACCACCACAGCGGCGCCAGCAGCCAGCAGGCCAGCACCAGCCAGCGCCGCCACCCGCCCATCGCGATGCCATCGCCCAGCGCCAGCAGCGGGATCAGCCCCCACAAGGCCAGAATGGCCGGCAGGCGCACCAGCAAACCCACCCCCCCCATGCGCAGAAACCACGCGCCGCAAAGCGACGTCAGATGGAAAAAGTACACCGGCAGCGATCCGTCCTCCGTCCGCACGGGCACGCCGGGCAGAATCTCCCGATAACGATCCTCCGCCGTCGAAAGCAGCACGCGCTCTTCCTCGGTCATGTCCGCATAGATCGAATCCACGCGCGCCTGCAGCCCGCCCTGCCGCGCCACGGCCACCGCGTTGTTCTGATAAATCCCCGGGTCCCACCCCCCCGCCAGCCACTCGGAGCGCGGCGGACTGCACAGCGGAATCGCCGTCAGCGCCCACACCAAAACCAGCGCCTGAGCCGCGCGCCCCGCAAGCGGCCGCCAGTCGGCTTCTCGTTTGAACGCCCACAACACCCCCCCCAGCACCACCAGGGCCCAGAGCGCCCAGTCCGCCGCCGGCGACCACGCCTCCAGCGACGCCAGCGCCACCACCGCCAGGAGATTCAGCAGCACGCCCAGCGCCAGAACCCGCCCCATCCGCGCCAGCCACCCCCCGCCCCCCCCCGCCCAGACGCCGCCGGCCAGCGCCACCCGCGCCGTCAGCAAAAAACTGCCCGCGATCAGCTCCATGAGGGGATCCGCCATCCTCCCCGGTTACTGCGGGGAATCGCCCGGAGTATCGGCCGACTGCTCTTTCGCGCGGGCCTGCTGATGACTCTCCAGTTCCAGGCAGCGCACCCGGTACAGGGTCTCATCGGCCGAGGCCCGGATGCGGTCCAGCATCTCCGCCATGATCCCCGCCAGAAACATCGCCATCCCCGCCCCCAAAAAGGCCGCCCCCGCGAACCCGGACCACTTGTGCGGCGAAAAACCGCCGGTGCGGATTTTGACGGACATCAGGAACAGCATGAACCCCAGCCCCACCACCCCCAGCGCCGCCGCGATCTTCGAGAAAAACTTCAGCGGCCGGTAGTCCCGATAGGTTTTGAGAATGATCGCCGCCGTGCGCCAGCCGTAATGGAAAAGATTGCTGGCCACCCGGCTCTTGCCGTGCTCGCGCACTCCGCGCACCACCACCGGAACCTCCTCGATGGACATCTCGGCAAAGGCCAGCGTCAGGAACACCTCATGCGTATAAGTGAAATCGCCCAGCAGGTTCAGCCGCAAATAGGCGTTCTTGGAATAGGCCCGGAAGCCGCAGGAGACATCCTTGAAATTCAGGTGGGTGATCGAGCTGACCCATCGCGCCATGAAATCGTTGCCCCAGCGCTTGGCCCACGGCATCTCCGGCACCAGTTCCGGATTCAAAAAACGCGACGCCGTGACAAATTCCGCCCGCCCCTCGAGAATCGGCGCGACCAGCTTGGGAATGTCATCCGGATTGAACTGCCCGTCGGCATCCATGGTCACGACAATGTCCGCGCCCAGCTCCGTCGCCTTGGCCAGCCCGGTGCGGAAGGCCGCCCCCACCCCCCGGTTTTTCACATGCGAGACCACAATGGCCCCCGCCTCCCGCGCCAGCTCCGCCGTGCGGTCCGACGAACCGTCATCCACCACCACCACCCGGATGGACGCCACCCCCGGCAGCTCCCCCGGCAGCGCCGCGAGCACGCGGCCAATGGATTTCTCCTCGTTAAGCGCCGGAATTTGAATGATCAGCTGTTTCATGGCCTCGTCCCGTTCGCGTTGTCTGCTTCCATGCAACCTTGTAATACAAACAATTGCCTCAAGCAATCCCCGTGTTTCAGGGGAGGGTCACCTGGATGTCCAGCGGCGCCGTCACCCCTGCCTCAAAAAGGGTGTTGGTCACGCTCCGCCCGTTCACCTCGAACACAAGCTCCTGGCCCGCCCCGCCCCCCCCCGCGGCAATGGAAAGTTGCGTTCCCTCCGCGTAGCGCCCCTTGTAAACACCGGCCTCCGGCCGGCCGTCAATCATCAGCGCCGGCAGCCCCCCGGCCGGGCGGACCGTCACTTCATGGAGGCTCTCCACTCGCAGCATGTCCGCCACCTTTCCGTACAGCAGTTCGGTCCGCTGGCGGAGATAGTCCTCGATGGTGGTGTAGTAGGCGACCTGCTTGGCCTTGAATTCGTCCAGGGTCTGCTTGGTGGTGGCATCATCCTTTTGATTCAGCATGCCCTCCCACTCCAGATCCAGATAGGGCATGGCCCGGTCGCGATAAAAACGAATCCGCCCGACCCAGCGCTCCACCGGGAAAACATGATTCAGATGCCGCTGCAACTCGGGGGCATAGACGGCCTGCACATACTCCTTGGAATGCAGCAGCGCCGCCACCGCGTTGCGCCGGTGCCCCGCCGGCGAGAACAGCAGCCGCTCGGGCGACATGTAAAACGAGCCGTCCAGATCCCAGGCCACCATGGTCCACTTGCGCGCCGGGTTTTTATAGTCCAACACAAACCACCCCTGCCCGCTGTCGCCCAGCCCCAGATAATGCAGCCCCGCGGCATACCGCGCGAGATAGGTCAAATCCACAAATTCGGCCACTTGAGGCACCGTCACCGAGGATGTCGGCATCTCCTCGAGTTGGCCCCAGGTCCGGTTGAATTCATCCATTGTCCCCCACTTAAGCGGCGTGAGGGTCTTCTCCTTGACCACGTCCAGATCCAAGTGCCCGAACGTCTGCTCCAGATATTCCGGAGCATTGATGTCGTCCATGAGGTTGTAAAGACCGTAGGGCCTCCCGTTCACATACATCATGGCGTGGCGGCGCCGGGGGGTCTGCACCCCGGCCGCCTCCATCACTTCGAACCCGATCGCGTTCTGCAAATAGCCGCTGGACTGGGCCACGATGGAGGATGTTTTTTGCGGCCCCGGCGTGTCAAAAAACGGCTCCGGCCAGAACCGGCTTTCGTAACGGTTGCGGAACTTGAAACGGAAGTTTTGCTTGATCTGGAAGTTGCGCGTGGAGCGGCCCTGAATCCGCATGCCCGCCTTGCATGCCGCGGTGGGACACGCGGGATCAATGATCGTGATATGGCAGGGCTTCTCGGTCAGGACGCCCCGCAGGGTTTTGTTGGGCAGCAGGCCGAATTCCCCGCCGTCCAGATCGTCCTGCTCCATGATGACCGACATGACCGGTAGCGGCCCAAGCTCCTCCAGCCAATAGGTGCGGTCCGTCGTGGCGCTCGGCCGGGCGCCGTCGCGGAACGATCGCGCCCGCACAAACGTGTTGCCGGTCAGCGCCAGCGGCCCGGCATAGGCCGCGCTCTTCCGGGTGGGCAGGCTGCCGTCGAGCGTGTAGCGCACGGTGTCGTTCGCGTCCGCGGGAGTCATAACGACCATCTGCCCCGCGGCCGCCCGCCCGCCCGGCAGACTCAGCTCCGGAGGCCGCGCGACCCCGGCCAGCGGCGTGTCCGCATCCGCGACCGCAAACATCCCCTTCCCCGCCGCGGTCCGCCGGTAGCTTTGCCCCGGCTGCAGCTCGGGAGTGGTCACATAGTCCAGCGGAACGCGCTGCGGCGTGAACAGGCCCACGAACTCGCCCGCCCGCCGAATCTTGAAGTTGAGATGGGCGTCCTGCTCGCCGCCGCCAAGCAGTTCGCCGCGCTTCATGACCACCACCCTGGCAATGCGCACGGAACCCGCCAGCAGGCCGAATTCCAACTGCTGCGGACCGGCCTCCATCGGCCAATAGGCGTCCGTCCGCTCCGGATTGCGGATCTGGCAGAGGACGTATTCGGCCGATGGCTCCCGCTCCAGGATCACCGCCTGTCCGTTCACCAGGCAGGCCACCCGGCTGGTATGCGCCCCGACACCCCGCAACTCCAGCCAGAGCGCGACATCCTCCGGCTGCTCGAAGGTCAACGGGAAAACCAGCTTGCGGTTCGCGCTCAGCTTGTCCACGGACTCAAACCCAGCGCTGCTTTCGCACACCCGGCTCGCGATCAGCGGCATCTGCTCGCGGCCCATCGTCCAGAAGTTGGAACGGATCCCGTCCCGGGGCGTCAGGCTCGTCAAAGAATCCAGCGTGTCGCGCCCGTTGGCCCACAGCACCATGCTCGTTTTGGGCGGCAGCGTTATCGCCGGGAACACCCACTTGCGCGGCCGATGGGCCTTGTCGGTCAGGCTGCAACCATCCAGATTGAACGACCTCCCGGACTGGTTGTAAATCTCGATATAGTCATAGGCGTTGCCGCGGCAATCCACGGGGCCCGCCGGATTCGCCGTGCCCACCGCGGAAATGATCACGCTCGAAGTGATCGGGATGGCATTGGCGCTGCGCGCCGCGGCCATCGTGCGGTAGCTCCCGGCGCGGTTGACAATGCGGCCGCGCTTGGGGCGCAAGCGCAGGGCCGGCCCCCGCTCGCCCGACAGGAAAACCGCCGCGGCCAAAAACGCGCCCATCAGCACGGCCAGGCCGGCAAGGCGGCCAACCAACTTGGCGGATGACTTCGTCAATGGGCCTCGGCGGGGCGGGAAAAGAAAACGTTGATCTTGTTGAGCGGGATGTCCGCGTGGAGATCCTTTTGCACTTCGCTCCACGCGCCCGACGCCAAATGCTTGAACACATACTGGATGCTCGTGGTGCCCGCCGACGAGGCAATGCTTTCCACCCGCAGACCGCGGAAATGCCCCGCCAGACGCCGGTCCAGTTCGGCGCCGTGCTCACGGTAGGCCTCCTCGGCCAGGTTGACCATCAGCACGCCCTCGCGCCGCTTCAAGAGCAGGCCGCGCACCCGCGTCCAGTTGCGCAGCGCCAGCACCACAAAGGACGCCAGATACAGCAGCGCGATGAACAGGAAATTGAAGGTGGCAATCCCGATGGAACCCGCGATCAGCAGCATCAAAAAACCGATCTCCTCCGGCTCCTTGATCGGCGTGCGAAAGCGCACAATGGACAGCGACCCCAGCAGCCCCAGCGAGAGCGGCAGCGACAACTGCACGCAGATGAACAGCAGCGTGATGGACGGCCCGATCAGCACGAACCCACGGTGGATCTGCGAGCCCGTGGCCTTGTTATCATAAAAAATCACATACATCAGCTCCACGATCCACGCCGCCGCGATGGACAAAACCAGGCACAGCAGAAACCCCCGCAAATCCAACGTGAATCCCGCGCCGTCCGTAATGTTCAACAATAGTTCTTTCATGCGTTGTCCTCCGCGCTCATTCCAGCCGCATGCATTCGGCATACTTCGAAAAGGCGCTCTTTTTTATCACATACCGGTTCAAAACGTGGAGCGGCGGCGGCAACACGCGGGCCGCGAATCCCTTGACCTCCAGCACACTGTAGCGCGCCGTGCCCGGGCGGTTGCCCCGCGGGCGCTCGCTGCTCCAGTTGGACAAGCAGATCTCCGAGTCCAGCGCGATCCGATAACCCGTGGCCATGTCCACAAAACGGCTGCGCAAATAGCTGATCACGCAAACCGGCGCGAACGCAACCAGATCGGGCACGGCCGGCGGCGCCAGCCAGTCGGTCAGACACAGGTCCCGGACCGCCGCGGCGGGTTCCCGGTGCAGCGCCGCGACATCCAGCGCCATGGGCACGCGGGTCTTCCACGACCGGGCGCCCTCCTTGCTTTTGACCTCGAGGTAGGCCTTGTCCGAAAACTCCTTTTCCAGCTCGTCGGTGTACCAGCGCAGGCGAACCTTCTGCTTCAGGTATTCGCCCTGCTCCGACTGGCGCAGGGCGTTCATCCGCAGGGAATCGTAGTAGAGGCTGTGCACCCGGTTCTCGCCGTAGGCGGGATCCGGCGCGCACAGATGATTCAGCCAGGCCAAGGCCTGGGCCGTATAAATCTTCGGCAGGACAAACTTGGCCTCGTGCCGGGCCGGCGCGGCCGGATGACTCAAAGCGCTCATCCGGCAAGCAACCGCTCATAGATGCCCCGCAGGCGCTGGGCGATGGCCTCCGGCGTGTGTTCCGCCGCCACCAGCAGCCCCGCCCGGCCCATCTGCTGCGCCAGCGGAAAATCCTGCAGCAGCCGCGCGAGCTTGCCGGCCAGGTCCTCGAAGTTGAACGGCTCGAAGAACAGGCCGTTTCGCTCGTCAAAAACAATGTCCAAAGGGCCGCCCACGCGACTGGCCACCACCGCCGTGCCGCAGGCCATGGCCTCGAGCAGAACCACCCCGAGGCTCTCGACCCACACGCGGTCGTCAAAGCGCGATGGCAGGGCAAACACCGCTGCCCGGGCATACTCCTCCATCAGGGCCGCCTGCACTTTGGGCCCGGGAAACTCCGCGGGAACATCCAGCTCCGCGGCCAGAGCCTGCCAGGCATCCCGCTCCGGCCCCTCCCCCACAAACACCAGCTTGAAGTCGAGACCGCGCTGCTTGAGCAGCCCGCCCGCGCGGATCAAAAGATCGCCGCCCTTCCAGGCAATCATGCGGCCCACAAACAGGATGCGCCCGGGCTCCTTGGGCGGCAGCGACGGGGGCACATCCCAGGCCAGCGGCATCGGCACAATCTCGGAACGCATGCCGCCATAAAGCTCGTCCAGCCGGCCGCGCGTGAACGACGAATTGCACAAATGAATGTCCGCCCGCCGCAAAACCGGCCCGAAAAGGCGTCGCAGAAGAGGGAAGCGCCGCGCCAGCGACAGCTCCGTCTGGTGATAATGATACACAATCCGCGCGCCGCGGAACGGCAGCGCGATCAACCCCATCGGCACCGGCCAATGGACATGCACAACGTCATATTTCTGCGCCCGCAGTTTGCGCGCTTTGAGCCATCCCCCCAGCAAAAACAGAGGCGCCTGGGCATAGCGCAGGGGCTGGCGGCGCATCTTTTCATAGATGGCCACCTCGTGCGCCAGATTCTCGATCCTCTTCGGGGAATAGCGGAAACGCCACACCGGCAGATCCCCGTAATGGCCGTCGCCGAGGCCGTGCAGGGCCGAAGTCAGCACATGCACATCCATCCCCGCGCGGCGCTGGGCCTGCACCAGGCGCGTCAACCAGGGGGTCACGGTCGAGGTTTCGTCGGTCGCGAACGACGTGGCAATGTGCAGGACCTTCAACCGGCGCTCTTCTCCATCAGTCATGGCCGGGAGGCTATCATCCCCGCGCCCCCCGGGTCAATGATCCGCCCCCCCAGGCGGCACTCCTGCGGTGGTCCGCCCGTCCCGACGGTGGTTCGGGCCATATCGCGCTTTACTCACCCAGGCCGGTTTGCCAATCTGAACGCATGAAGAAAATTGCTTTGGTAACGGGCGGCGGCAGCGGAATCGGACAGGCTCTGGCTCAACGGCTGGCCGCGGAAGGCCACTTTGTTTTCCTCGCCGGGCGCAACGCGCAAAAACTGGAAACCACCTGCGCGTTGATCGGGCAGGCCGGCGGCCGGGCCGAGGCGCTCACCGCGGACCTCGCCGACGAAGCGAGCATCCGCCAACTGGCCGCCCAAATCAAGGCGCGGACACCAACCCTGGATGTGCTGGTCCACAGCGCCGGCTGCTTCCGGATGGGAACGCTGGAGTCGGCGCACATCGCCGACTTGGACGACCTCTATCAGGTCAACCTGCGCGCGCCTTATCTGCTCACCCAGCTGCTGTACGCCCTCCTGCTCAAGGCGGCGGGGCAGATCGTGTTCATCAATTCGACCGCCATCCTGAATCCCGGCGCGAACTGGGGCGCCTATGCCGCCACCAAAGCCGCCCTGCGGGCCATGGCCGACAGCCTGCGCGCGGAAATCAACCCGCGCGGCGTGCGTGTTCTCACCGTCATTCCCGGACGAACCGACACCCCCATGCAGGAGCAGGTCCACCAGCTGGAAAACCGCCCCTATCAAGCCGACCGCCTCATGCGCCCCGACGATGTCGCGCTCATGACCATGCAGGCCCTGAACCTGCCCCCAAGCGCGGAAGTCACTGAAATCGTCGTCCGCCCTGCCCAAAAACTGAGCTAGTCTGGATAATTCATGCAGGCTAGCCAGCAGGCCGCCTGCTCAGCGTTTCCGCTCCCAAAGGCGTTCGCCGCCCACCCGCCTGACATAGCGCGCCACCTTGTCGTAGAGCTTCCAAGCGCCGTCCAGCAGCATCTCCGTTTGCGACACATAAAGCGCCGCCGCCTCCTGCCGCGCCCGCACATCTTCCGGGGATAGCGGAATCATCCGCGCACGCCAGCGCCAAGGGGGCCAGACCACCCTGCGCACCGCCAAAAAACGGGTCGCATAGGGGAAATCCTCGTAATAGAGCAGGTCCGGCCCAAACACCTTCTCCGCCGCCCGCCGAACCAGCCAGTGGTCCACATGCCCGCCCACCCCGAGAGGCGCCACCACCCGCCCGGCCGGCGGCAGGTCCCGCAGAACCTGCTCCCAAACTGTCGTGCCGGCCTCCTCCGGATGCGGCGGCCCCAAAACATCTTGCAGTCGAGGATACAGCGGGGTGCCGTCCGTCCGCCACCGATACATGGCATCCGGCTTCTTCCCGTGCAGAAAGTCCGCGCCCAGCCGGGCACACGCCCGGCGGTCTTCCTCGCGGCGCGGCTCGCATGAGTTGCCCAGCTTCCACGCCGCGTGCATCTCCCGCGCCAAAGGGGTAAGCTCCCCCTCGCAGTCGCCGGCCATCAGGGTGGCCACCAGAACGCGCTCCCCCCGGCGGGTGGCCGCCGCGATCTGCCCGCCGCAAGACAAAACCACATCATCCAGATGCGGCGACAGATATAGGGCATGATACGGTTCGGACATGGCGCTTGGAGCTCCCCCGAAACTTTCCACGCCATGAAAAAAATAGCAACCGGTTTTCCACGCCATGGAAACTTTTTTGCAGACTCTTCCACGCCATGGAAAATAGTTTTCCACGCCGTGGAAAAATACGCCCGAAAAAACACCCCAAAAGCACCCATTCCGTCCCTCCCCCCAAAAACCCAAAAAATACCCCAAAAATCGTCAAAAACACCGATTTTCACCCGTTTTTGACCCGTTTTTGACCCAAAAACACCCTTTTTTGACCCGTTTTGCCCGAAAACTTTTCCACGGCGTGGAAAATCCGGAGCCCACGTCAACTTCCACCTGTCAACTTCCACCTTGTCTCGCCGCCATGTGCGTGGTTGACTCCGCACGCATGGCCCCGGCACATTTTTGGCCCCGACAATATAGGCAGTTTGCCTCCCTGACCCGCCGCATTGTACGACGGCTGCGCGGGGTCAATCAGCGCTGCGTCACCCTGCCCCCTCTCGAATCCCCCCCCCAGCGCGGACGAGTGCTGCTTTCCTATATTCTGGATGGCGTTCTGGTCTCCCGCGAAGAGGATTTACCCCACTCCCATGTCAATTTTTGGGAGACCTGGGCCATGGCGCGGGCCTTCCGCGAAGAAAGCTATACGGTGGATGTCATCCATTGGACCCGCCGCGCCCCCCTCCCCCGCACCGACTACGACATTTTCGTGGACGTCCGCCGCAATTTCGATCGTCACGCGGCGCAGTTGCCGGCCACCTGCCTGAAAATCGCCCACATGGACACCGCCCACTGGCGCGTGCACAACGGCAACCAGTTGCGGCGGCTCGATGATCTGCGCCGGCGTCGGGGCATTGCCCTGGCCCCCTTCAAGATGGTGGAAGAAAACAACGCCGCCGAAAACGCGGACCTCATCACCGTCCTTGGTAACCAGTTCACCATGGACACCTTTGCCTATGCCCAAAAGCCCATCCGGCGCGTCCGGCTGTCTAATGCCTTTGACTATCCCTATCCCGCCGAACGTGACATTGCTACCGCGTGTCGCAACTTCCTGTGGTTCGGCAGCGAGGGCTTCATCCACAAGGGCCTGGATTTGGTTCTCGAGGCCTTCGCGGGCCTGCCGGCGCACCGCCTGACCGTCTGCGGCCCCATCGAGCGGGAACCCGCCTTCCGCAAGGCCTTCGCCGACCTGCTGTATCAGACCCCCAACATCCGCACCTTGGGCTGGGTGGATGTCGCTGGCGCGGATTTCCTCGATCTGGCCCGGCAGCATATCGCCATGGTCTATCCCTCCTGCTCCGAGGGCGGCGGAGGGTGCGTCATCACGGCCATGCACGCCGGACTCCTTCCCGTCGTCACCCGCGAGGCCAGCGTGGATGTCTCGCCGGACTGCGGCGTTCTGCTCCCCGATGCCTCTGTGGAGGCGCTCCGCGCCGCTGTCCTCGAGCTCTCCTCGGCCCCTCCCGGCCGCCTCGACACCATGGCGCGCGCTGCTTGGACCTGGGCGCGCGAACACCACTCCCGTGAACGCTTTCAACGCGAATACCGCGACCTTGTCAACTCTCTGGCCGACCAACCAAGGAAAGACTGACTCATGACCTCCACCCCCTCCTCCAACCCGCGCGTCTGGGCCGTTGTCCTGGGTTACAACCACCCCGAGTTGACGGTGGATTGCCTGCAAAGCCTGGCCAAGGCGACTTATCAGCCTCTGACCGTCCTTTATGTGGACAACGGCAGCGAGTCCGCCAACTGCCAGAAGGTTATGGATACCGTTTCCGACTGCAGCGTGCTGCGCCTGGACCCGAACGCCGGCGCCGCGGGCGGACTCAATGCCGGCATCCGCTACGCCTTCGAGCAGGGCGCCGACCATGTCGTCATTCTCAACAACGACACCACGGTGCATCCCACTTTCATCGACCACCTCGTGCAGGCCGCCATCGAGCACCCCAAAGCCGGCATGTTCGTCCCCAAAATCTATTATTACGACCACCCCGACACCATCTGGTCCGCCGGCTCCGTATTCCGCCGCTTCCCTCCCGTGGTCTATATGCGCAAAACCCGGCGCCCCGACGATGGCCGCTTCGACGAACCACAAGACCTGAATTACGCCACCTTCTGCATCATCATGTTCAGCCGCGCCATGATCGAGCAGGTCGGCCTGCTCGATACCGACTACCATTTTCTCTACGAAGACTACGACCTGTGCATCCGCTCGCGCGAGGCGGGCTTCGGCATCCGCTACGTGCCCGCCGCCCGGGTCTGGCACAAGGTATCCATGACCACCGGTGCGGGCACCCCCAACCCCAAATTCTGGCGAACCTACGGGCGCAGCGAATCCATCTTCCGCCGTAAATTTCGCCGCTACCGCTGGCTGACCGGCTGGACCCACGCCATCTATATCGTGGCGCGCTTCGTGGCCGAGGGCAACTGGTACGGCTTCAAACCCTACATTCAGGGCTGGCGGCAGGGCGCGCGCGATCCGCTCCACCCCCCGCCCCGCGTGCAGGATCCGCCGCCGGCGCCGCGGCAAATTCTCCGAAATCCTTGAACCGCAACTCCGTCACCGCAGATTGGATGCTTGACCCGCGGCCCCCGGCCAGATAGAAATCGGAAACTTATGACCACTCTACGCGCTTCCTTCCTCCGTTTGACCATGGGCTTGATGGGCTTTTTGATCATGATGGCCGCGGCCGGATGCGAATACGATGCATTCTCCACCTCCGAGAATTACGACGAGGCCATCGATCTCGCCGCCCTGAATCCCGAGGAACCCAAGCCCGAGCCGGAGCGCAAACCGCAAACAGCCGCGCCCCAACCGAAACCACCCGAGTCCGCGACCCCTTCCAAACCGAAGCCAAATCCCGGGCTGGTCAAAGGGCCGGAATATAACGCACCCGCAGGCTACATCGAGGTGCCGAGCCTCTTTATCGAGGTGGGCATTCACAGCCTGCGGCTCGGCAAATGCTCCACGGACAATGGGCAACTCAAACAATTTCCCAACAACCCCTACCGCTTTTCCATTCCCAAACCCGACCATCCAGCATGGGATTGGCTCAGGAACGCCAGCTACAACGACTTTGGAGGCAAATGCCTTTTGGATGACGGCACCTGGTACGCAGTTTATGTGAGAGATTGGCGCGAGAAATACTCCATGCCCGTGGCGACGCGCGGGCCAGCGTATTATTATTTTGAACCAACCAAGTGGAAATAATAGACGTGCCAAGACATCCAAAAAGCGATAGCTTCGACAACAAGGTCCGATTTGTTTGCGGAGCACATTGCAATCTTGACGTCAGAAAACATATGGGAAGCCACCCGATGCCGATGGACACCCGGGAGCCGGTACACCGGTGCCCGGAACATGTGCACGCGAACCAGTCCAACTGACTGGCGACGCTCGGAACATATCCCGCTCCAGCCGACATCTGGATGGACTTGGCGCAGACAGGAGTGCGAAGAATGAAGGCAGTCATTTTGGCAGGCGGCTACGGAACTCGCTTGAGCGAAGAAACTGTCCTGAAGCCCAAGCCCATGGTCGAGATCGGCGGCATGCCCATCCTCTGGCACATCATGAAAATTTATTCCGCCTTCGGCATCAACGACTTCATCATCTGCTGCGGCTACAAGGGCTACGTCATCAAGGAATATTTCGCCAACTACTTCCTGCATCATTCCGATGTCACCTTTGACCTCAAGAACAACCAAACGGTTGTTCACCAGCACAGTTCGGAGCCCTGGAAAGTCACCCTGGTGGACACCGGCGAGGGTAGCGGCACCGGCGGCCGCCTCAAGCGCGTCGGCCCCTACCTCGGCGGCGAAGCCTTCTGCTTCACCTATGGCGACGGCCTCAGCGACATCAACATCACCGACCTGGTCGCCTTCCACCGCAAGAACCGGGTTCTGGCCACCATGACCGCCGTCAAGCCCCCCGCGCGCTACGGCACGTTCAGCTTCGAGGAAGGCCGCGACACCATCGCCAACTTCCGCGAAAAAGCTCCGGACGAAACCTCGTGGATCAACGGTGGCTTCTTCGTGCTCGAACCCAACGTACTGGACTTCATCCCCGATGACGCCACGTTCTGGGAGGCCGCCCCCATGCAGCATTTGGCCCGCGACGGCCAGCTCGCCGCCTACCGCCACACCGGCTTCTGGCAGTGCATGGACCACCTGAAAGACAAAATCGAACTGGAACAAATGTGGAACACAGAGCGCGCGCCCTGGAAAATATGGGACTAAGGCCATGCCCGTTTGCCGATTCTGCGGAACCAGCCTGACGCGGGCCTTCGTGGACTTGGGCGTCTCGCCCATCGCCAACGATTATCTCGCGCCCGACGCCCTCGACCGCATGGAGCCTTTCTATCCGTTGCACGCCCGCGTGTGCGAAAAATGCCTCCTGGTCCAGCTCCCGCCCGTTCAGGCGCCCGACCGCCTCTTCACCGACGAATACGCCTATTTTTCATCCTTCTCCGACTCCTGGCTCGATCACGCGCGGCGCTACACCGGGGCCATAATGGAGCGCTTCGGCCTCGGCCCGGACCACCGGGTGGTGGAAATCGCCAGCAACGACGGCTATCTTCTCCAATACTTCCACGCCGCCGGCATTCCCGTCCTGGGCATCGAACCCGCCCGCAACTGCGCCGAAGCCGCCATCGCCAAGGGCATCCCCACCGAAATCCTCTTCTTCGGCGCTGAAACCGCTCGCGCCCTGGCCCCCGACCACTCCGCCGATCTGATGGCGGCCAACAACGTGCTGGCCCACGTGCCCGACATCAACGACTTCGTCGAAGGCTTCCGCATCCTGCTCAAGCCAACTGGCGTGGCCACCTTCGAATTCCCCCACCTGCTCAACCTGATTCAGCGCGGCGAGTTCGACACCATCTATCACGAGCACTACTCCTACCTCTCGCTGCATGCGACCCGCCAGATTTTCGCCGCGCACGGCTTGACCATCTTCGATGTCGAAGAGCTGCCCAGCCATGGCGGTTCCCTCCGCCTCTATGTGCGCCATGCGGCAAACGACCGGCTGCCCGTAGAACCTGGCGTCGCCGCGGTGCAGGCCAAAGAGGAAGCCGCCGGCCTCACCGGCCTCGCCGGCTACGCCGGCTTCGAGCCCCGCGTGCAAAAAATCAAACGCGACCTGCTCAAGTTCCTGATCGCCGCCAGGGAAGAGGGCAAAACCGTTGCCGGCTACGGCGCCCCGGCCAAAGGCAACACCCTGCTCAACTATTGCGGTGTCCGCACCGACCTGCTCGCGTTCACCGTGGACCGCAGCCCCCACAAGCAGGGCAAATATTTGCCCGGCACCCGCATCCCCATCTTCGCTCCGGAACACATCTTCGAGCGCCGCCCCGACTATGTCCTCATCCTGCCGTGGAACCTGCAAACGGAAATCATGGAGCAAATGAAGAACATCCGCTCCTGGGGCGGACAATTCGTGGTGCCCATTCCCGAGCTGCGCGTGCTGCCGTGAACCTGATCCCCCTCAAGATTCCCGGCGCGTACCGCATCGAATTGGAGCCGCTCGAAGATGAACGCGGCCTCTTCGCCCGTACATTCTGCCTGGAAACCCTGCGCCGGCACGGCATCGAGTTTCCTGTGATCCAATGCAGCCTCTCCACGAACCGCGCCACCCACACCCTGCGCGGCATGCATGTCCAGATCTCCCCGTGCCCCGAGAAAAAAATCGTGCGCTGCACCGCTGGCCGCGTCTGGGACTGCATCCTCGACCTGCGGCCCGGCTCCCCCGCCTTCAAACAGTGGATCGGCGTCGAGCTCTCCGCCGCCAACCGGACCGCCCTGCTTATCCCCGAACAGTGCGCTCACGGGTTTCTTACCCTCGAACCCGATAGCGAAGTCTTTTATATGATGTCCGACCCCTTCGCCCCGGAATATGCCCGCGGTGTGCGCTGGAATGATCCCGCCTTTGCCATTGACTGGCCCGACCTCCCGCGCGTCCTTTCCGAAAAGGATCAACAATGGCCCGATTTTACGGGAGAGCTGCTGTGACCCGCTCCACCCTGCGCGACCTGCTCAATGCTTTCGCCGCCCCCCGTCAGGGCGCCCGGATGATGAACCTCATCCGCGACCTCTATCCCATCTGCCGCAGCATCACCGGCGACGGCAACCGCCAGACCATCACCCGGCTCTGCATGGAACTCGATTTGCAAATCCATGAAGTCCCCAGCGGCACCCCCGTCCTCGACTGGAGCGTTCCCGACGAGTGGAACATCCGCGATGCTTGGATCAAAGACCCCCAGGGCCGCAAAATTGTTGATTTCCAGAAGCACAACCTGCATGTCCTCGGCTACAGCCAGCCGGTTCACTACACGCTGCCCCTCGAAGAACTCGAGCCGCACCTGCACAGCCTGCCCGAACACCCCGATTGGATTCCCTACCGCACCTCCTATTACAACCCCGCCTGGGGGTTCTGCCTGCCTGACACCCAGCGCCGCGCCCTCCCCCCCGGCAACTACGAAGTCATGATTGATGCCGACCTCGCGCCCGGCCATCTGACCTATGCCGAGCTGGTCCTGCCCGGCGCCATTCCCGAGGAATGCCTGATCTCCGTCCACATCTGCCACCCTTCGCTGGCCAACGACAACCTGGCCGGGATCGCCGTGGCCGCCGCCCTTGCCTCCCTCCTGGGCAAGGCCAAGCTGCGCCACACGTTCCGTTTCGTATTCATCCCCGGCACCATTGGCTCCATTACCTGGCTCGCCCGCAACCGGGAACGTGTGGATCGCATTCGCCATGGGCTGGTCCTCTCCTGCATGGGCGACTCGGGCGCGCTCACCTACAAAAAGAGCCGCCAGGACCGGGCCCCCATTGATCAGGCCGTCACCCATGTCCTGCAACACAGCGGCGCCGCCCATCATATCCAGGATTTCTCGCCCTACGGCTACGACGAACGCCAATACGGCTCGCCCGGCTTCAACCTGCCCGTCGGCCTGCTGACCCGCTCCCCCCATGGCACCTACTCCGAATATCATACCTCCGCCGACGACCTCGATCTGGTGCGCCCCGAGGCCCTCGCCGACTCCCTGCGCCGCCTCCTCGAAATCGTCGAAGTCGTCGAAGGCAACGCCACGTTCGTCAATCAATTTCCCTACGGCGAGCCCCAACTTGGCCGCCGCGGGCTTTACGACGGCCTCGGCGGCGCCAGCGACCGCAACGAACAGCAACTCGCCATGCTCTGGGTGCTCAATCAATCCGATGGCCACCACTCCCTGTTGGACATCGCCGATCGTGCCGGCATGCCCTTCCACCGGATTGCCTGGGCCGCGCAAAAACTGGCAAATTCTCACGTGATTAAACCTCTGGAGGAGTAATCCATGAAACCACCCACCACCCGGCTCCTTTTGTGCGTCATCGCGCTGATCGCGGCCACGGGCGCCAACACCCGGGCCGAACGGCGGGAATACTCGCTCTTCGGCTACGAACCCGCTTTCGAAATCAACGACCGCCTCGAAATTGGCGCCCGTATCTACCGATTTTCCATCCGAGACGATCGGCGGACCGGCCCCAACGGCCCGAGGAACTCCAATCCCCGTGTCAACTACATTGGCAGTTTGTGGGGGCTCGACGAGATCCAGGACTATATTCCTCGCCTCTATGTACAGTATGCCTTCACCCCCTACTTTGGTGCCGGGGTCTCCTACGACCGGCTCGCCGCCAAAACCCTGGACACCCCAGTAAAAGAGAAAAACTGGAAACCGGGCGATGGGGATATCCAGATCCGCGGGCCAATGCTCTATTTATTTGCCCGTTATCCCAACATGACCCGGTTCACCCCGTTCGGCGAGCTGGGCTGGATCTACTACTACGCCGACTTCAAAGTGATGGACGAGTGGGCCTCGCTCGGCCCCTATCACCGGTTTTCCGTGGACAACACCCACGCCTATTTCCTGGGCCTGGGTCTCAACACCGCCCTGACCGACCGCTGGCACGTGAACGCCTACTGGCGGCGCACCTTTGAGGCCGACGTGGATGTCCGGGTCTATTTTCGAAAAGAACGTCTCAGCCGCAAAGGAACTTTCCCCATGGATTCCGATGTGTTCGGCCTGGGCGTATCCTATCTGTTCTAGCCTGAATTATGCACGCGACAAGTCCAGTTCAGATGCGAGGCGGGCGGGGCGAAGCTGTATTGGCATACAGCGAACCCCGCCGAACAAAGCAGATGGACTGGAATCGTCGCGCCCTTGGTCAATATGGATGAAAAATGATTTTTTTATGTTTATTTCCGCATCATGTTGCCCTGCAACAAATAACAATGTTTTCATCCATGTTGATGAATAATTCAGGCTAGATGAATCGAGGATAGCTCTCATGTGGTTGCTGCGATGGATGGGCGCCGGAATGGCCTGGGGACAAAAGGCCCGCAATCTGTGCGTGCAGCATTATGTAGCCGCCCGCCTCGGCCAAAAAGGACGCGGCCTCTCCATCGGCGAAGGCGTCAAACTCCTCGGCCCCCGCCATATTCGCGTCGGCAACGATGTGACCATGGCTCCCTTCGTCATCTTGCGTGCCATGACCGCCTACCCCTGGACGCAACCGCCCCAAACCTTCTCCCCGGAAATCGTCATCGGGGACAACTGCTTCATCAACCGCTTTTCAGAAATCTCCTGCGTCCGACGGGTGGTGATCGGCGCGAACACCATGATCGCCCAAAACTGCCTGATCGCCGACCACAACCACGGCTATGAGGACCCTCAATTAAGCGTCCGCGCCCAACCCCTGACTGCTGAGGGCGAAGTGCACATCGGCGCGGACTCGTGGATCGGCGCCAACTGCACCATTGCCGGCAATGTCCGCGTTGGCAGGCACTGCGTCATCGCCGCCCACTCTGTGGTCATCCATGACATCCCAGACTATTCCGTGGCCGCCGGCTCGCCCGCCAAAATCATTCGGCAATACGATCCGGCCGACGGCGTCTGGCGGAAAATGGTGTAGCCTGGATTATGCACGCGACAAGTCTAGTTCAGATGCGAGGCGGGCGGGGTGAAGCTGGTTTGGCAACCAGCGAACTCCGCAGAACAAAGCAGATGGACTGGAATCGTCGCGCCTTGGGTCAACATGGATGAAAAATGAATCTTTTGCACTCATTTCCGCATCAAGATGCCCTGCAGCAAATAACATTATTTTCATCCATGTTGATGAATAACCCAGGCTAGCTCCATGTCCGGCGTTCTGGTCACCACCTTCTATCCCATCCAAAACGCGGCCACCGGCGGCAAACGCCGGGTGGACGCACTGATCCAGGCCCTGCAACCTGATGTATTTCTGCTGCAACCCGCCCCGGCCCACCCCGACTTCCCCGGCCGGGGTTATCCTCTCGACCTCGGCCGCCGCAGAATCGGGATCAACTGGGGCATGTTCAACCTCTACTGTCCGCGCAACCGCCGCGCGGCCCGGCAAACGGCCCTCGAGCAAAAACCCGCGGTCCTGGTGAACACGTCCATCTGGTGCCACCACGTTTACGCGGGCCTGGGCATCCCCCGCGTCCTTGACGCTCAAAATGTGGACGGCCGGGCCATTGCCGAACGATATGGCCGGCATCACCCGTTCACATACCGGGTGCGCACGGTCGAACGGCGCGTGGTCCATGAAAGCGACTTGGTGTTCTGCTGCTCCGAACTCGACGCCGAACACTTTGCCGCCGACTATGCCCTGCCCGCCACCAAACTGCGCGTGGCGCCTAATGGTATCTGGCTGGCCGAACCTGGGGCGGAAGACCCCGCGGCCCAAGAAATGGCCCGGCAGCTGGCGGGCAAACATATCCTGTTTTTCATGGGCAAACTCGACTATGCCCCCAACATCGAAGCCCTGGCCTTTTTGACTAACCACCTGCTTCCCGAACTCGAATGCCGGCGACCCGGAAAATTTGCCTGCGTGATCACCGGCGGGCCAAGCCTGCCCGACGGCATCTTCCATCCCCATCTTCACTATGCCGGTCAGGTCCCGGATGTCGGCCCGTGGATGGCCATGGCCGATATCTGCCTCGCGCCGATTTTCAGCGGCTCGGGCACGCGCCTCAAAATTCTGGAATATTTCGCGGCCGGCAAAACGGTGGTGGCCACAGCCAAGGCCGCGGAAGGCATCGCGGCCGGACATGACCGCGAACTGGTCTTGGCGGGAAAAAACGATGTCGCCTCTGCGGTGCTGCAGTTGGCAGATGATCCGGACCGCGCGAAAGTTCTGGCCGAGCGCGGACGGCAGCTCGCCGAAGACGCCTACTCCTGGGAGCGCACCGCCGCCATCTGGCGCGAAGGCCTGGTCCCCTTCCTCGCCAAGTGATCGTTATTCTTTGGATCCCGCGGGCCTGAGCGGCGCGATTTCACCCGGCACAAAAATGCGGGCGCCCATCAGCGCCGACCCCGTGACCGCCCCCCCTCAGCAACTGGCGAGGCTATGTTGCAAATTATCCGCATCATGGCTCACTAGAACAGGATATGACTTTTTTATCCATGTTGATGAATTATTCAGGTTAATCGAAGATGCACCCTCTATTGTTTCAGGTGGGCCTTCATGCGTCTTGACCACCTCGCGCTATGGGTTGCCACAACATCCGGACGAGCCCCTGCCGCTCCTCGGAAGCCAATCCGCAGAGCCAGGTGCTGGCGGCTGTCCAAGTCACCGTCCAGGCCGCCGATACGATCCAGGCGCCGGTGCCAGTCCAGACATGCCGACCGGCCAGCGACCCGGCCACTGCCAGAACCAGTACACCCATGGCCGGCAACAGAATTTGGCGGGAATAGGCTCGCACCAAAATCTGAGCTTTTCCGCAAAAATACAGGATTCGCCAGCCCAAGACGGCCAGATTGATGGCCGTCCGCAGCGCCAGCACCCAAGCGGGGTTTACACCCAGACGCAGTACCGCATAGGCTAGCGGTAGATTGCTCAACAGCAGCAGGCTGACCACAATCTGGTAGGTCCGGATGTTCCCGAAGGCGTGCGCGGACATCCACAGCGGCCCGGCCAAAGCATCCACCAAGGCGGAAACCATGATCAACTGCAAAAAGACAGGCGCATAGGGTGGCACGGTCCCGAGCCATGCCTGCAAAATTGGTTGGGCGTTGAGGATGATCGGCAACGCGATCACCAGCATCAGGTAGAAGGAGAATTTCGACGCCCGGTACACCAGCGGGAGGAAATGCGACCGGTCCTCCCGGGCGCATAACTGGATGATCTGCGGATTGAAGGCCGTTTGAAAATTGGCAACCAATTGGTATACGGCTGCGTTGACCTGGCTGGCAATGCCCATCGCCGCATTTACGGCAACGCCGCAAAACAGGTTGATCAGCAGGTTGATACCTTGCGCGTTGCCCACATTGGCCAAACTGCCCAAAAGACTCCAACCGGAGAAACCCAGGATGGCCCGCATCAAGGGGGCATCCCGCACCGGACGGTACCGTGTGGTTTCAAACTGCCACCGACAGTAGGCGTAATACGCCACCCCGATGACAACGGCAACCGCGAAAACCAGCAGAGCATATAGCTTCAAGGGATCTCCGAGGCCGAGAAGCAGCACATAGGCCACGCCCAACCGCAATCCCGCCTCGGCCAAGCTGATGTAGGCAAAGAAGGACATGCGCTCGTAGGCAAGAATAGTCGCGTTATAGGGCACCCGCACAATCCCGGCAATTGTGGCCAAAACAGACAATTGATAGACCCAGTTCGCTGCCTCCAGGCGACCGTCCGGAATCACCATCTTGGCATTCAAAAACCACAAGCCGACCGTTTCCGCGAGCAGAGCAACCAGGAAGGCCACCCCGAAATGCGCGGAAAGGCTTACGCTGAAAACGCACGCCATCCGTTCGCGGTTGTCGCGGCCCAGTTCGTAGTTCAAAAAGCGCTGGGTAGCGCTCAACATTGCCACGTTCACGAAGGTGAACAACACCACCAAGCCGCCAACTACATTGTAGATGCCGTAATCCTCCACCCCAAGCGCGTTCAGCACGATGCGCGACGTATACAGCGTCACCAGCATCGTAAGTCCCGTGCGGAAATAGAGAAGGAGCGTGTTGCGCGCGATCCGACGGTTGTTCTCGGACAGCGCGCTCATCGGCTCGAAATAACTTCCAGATGTCCGACCCAGCCCTTGGGGGGACGGACGGCGGGGAAAGGTGGGGAGAAAGCGGGGATGGCGGGGGCGGTATGGCAGACGCGCCAGCGCATGTCGTCGCAAACGTGGCGCAAAAGCGGGATTTTGGCACGATCGCCCCCGACCATCGCCGCGCCTACAAAGTCGCCAATCGCGGGATTGTGCGCGGCAAATACCGGGTTTGGCGCGGTGCCAGGCTGAATCCCCCCCCGGAATTCAGGAAAGGTCTGGTCCGGGGCATAGGGCCCCGCGGAGAGTGGAGGGTCGGCCGACACGCCCGGCAAACGCACCAGACCCCACTCGGATAATGTTACGGTGTCAACCATGGGCATTTCTGTCTCGGCAAAAGCGGGTTTTGCGAGCCGATATCACTAACAACCATCGTAGAACAATCCGGACGGAATAACAAGCCCGACAGCCCGTTGTGAACCGCCGGGTTGAGGATCAACTACAAGCGCCAGCCGCGGGGGCCAGGTTTCGGCCACGGCGCGGCAGAACTGGATGGGCCTGTTTCGAGAAGATGGGACGAACGCACTTCACCCGAAATGTTGCGGTCGCAGTTGCGGCACGAAACGCAAACTTACGAAGAGGCAGGAACAAGTCATTCAACTTCAGCCTGCGGACAAGGATCCGGTGCAGCTCAAACGGCCTTTTATGCTGTGGTCGCGGTTCTCCGCAGGACAGCGGTATGGCCCCAAAAACTCGCGTCAACGTGATCTCCGCCTTTAGCAATCGCGGTGATCTTCGATTCATATGTCCTACAAGGGTGGCATGAAGGCCTCGACCTTCACGCGATTCTTGAGCCGATTGATCCGCAGGGCAGCGCAGAAGATCTTCTTGATCGTGGACAATTTGCGAATCCAGCGGAGCGTGGGTGAGCGCAAATGGGTGGCCGGACGGGCGGATCGAATAGAGTTATTCTACTTTCCTCCCTATTCTCCGGAATTCAATCCTGATGAAAATCTCAACCCGGCCATAAAAGCGCAGTTGAAAAACCGTCCCTGGGGCTTCGACCGCAAGGCCATGCATTCCGCAGGCCATGCATTCCGCATGGAGGCAGCAGCGGAACCTGGACGTACTATTCTTTCTCCTCTCACGATGCAGCCGGATTTGAATGATCTCGAATTGGATCAGCTGGAAGGGGATTCCCTATCAAATGGCCTTATTGAATATTGCTTATGTAGGTAGTGGACGTGGCTGTTTCCTCCCCCATAGCCTTGTGCCATCGGAAGCAAAGCTGCCCCCCACCACGCAAGGGGGCGGGGCCTTCCCGAATCATAACCGCAACCTACTTATGCGAAACTCAACAATTGAAACGGGCACGTTGCCAGCAGGGGCTCCAGATTGATCCGTGCCGGCGTCCAAAGCGATCGGCGTGCCCAAATCTCTTCTGGCGAAGTCAATGACGTCACACAGAATGGCTCCATTCCCTCTTTGCCAATGGATGCGTAAAAATCGTCGAATTTGAATCTCCACCATCCGGGACTGGGGGGCTCAAATTCCACCCAAATTGCAGGAATTTGATAAGCTTCCGCAACAATCAATCCGTGCAACGAGGAAGACACGATCATATCGCAACTGGTAATGTCATCAATGACGTCACGCCAATCCCCATACCCGTTCACTGCAATCTTTCTTGCCTCTGACCAGGCGGCTATTCGTTTCAAGGCAGGAGCGTTGCGCTCGTGGTCGGCATAATTCGGAATCACTCCGATTCGAGCACGGGACCGGGGTGCTGGGGTGTAAAAGCGAGGTAAAAGCAGTGCCGGATCACCGTAGACGGCGGGACATTCGATTCCACGGTCCAATAACCATTGCCGGGTCAATGGCCCTCGCACCGCCAGGATTTTCCGTGGCTTGGAAATTAAGTCCCAACCGGGCTCGTTGTTGATCAATCCGGCGCCCCAAACCACCGTTGTCTCCAAGGGGAAAAAGGTGAGCGTACTCCCGATACACAGATAGTTCTCCAGCCCCATCTGACGAAAAAGCCATGTGTTGGGACATCGCAGCACGTGTTTTCCCGTGGCTGCCTCGAAAAAGTATAAGTTAATATCGTCGCCCCAATTCCGCCGTTTCCGTGTCCCAAACGTCCACATTAAGATGGACTTGGATGTCCGGAATCGATTCATCCAAAGGCACGCCAACCCTCGAGGCAAACCGCGCACCTCGAATTCCACATGATGTCCCGCTCTCCAGACTGCGCGCCCCCATGGCCTTTTCTGCATCCACTGTTTCATGTGTTTCAAAAAGGCATGCATATGCCCCCTGCTTCAAGCGCAAATGGCTTCTGCAACATCCGGACGATTCCCGCCACCAGGAACAGCCAGCCCGTCCAGTTCCAAAGCACATAGGTCAGCGAAGCCGCCGCCCAGGCGCCGGCCGCGACGATGCCAACGAACCATAGATCGTTCTGTTGTAGTTGGATGGTCCGCACCAGCATCAATTTCGCGCGGCCCAGCGAATAATAGATGCGGTAGGACAGCCAGGAGGTCAGCCCCAGCGCCAGCCTCACCAGAATCATGCGCAGCAAACCATGCTGCCGGCCCGGCATCATTCCCGGCAGCCGCCGCAACAGGAATTTCAACCCGCCCAGCGAAGACAAAATCGCGATGAATGTGAGCGTCGTGGTGGCCAGGGTCAGGCGGCCATACAGGTCCTTCGGCAAATACTGGGTCAACAGCCGCATCCGCAGCGGATTCAGCAAAAAATACAATCCCATGTAGCCGAACGATGGCAGGACAAAGAGCAACAGACGGCCAAAAGGGCGGCCGCCCGATTGGATTGGATGCGGTTCATTCATTCTGTGCAGCAAGCGTTGATTGGCCCAAAACCTAGCATTCCGCCTCTTTGGAAACGAGTCCAAACCCCATCCAAATGCTTGAAACCTCCCAAAGCATCCAATACAGTGGCCGCGTGATCCTGTGAGCAGCCCTGACCCATATCCTTCGTCAAACGCCCCCTCGCCGGAACGGCCAGCCCGGCGCGCCCATCTTCCATGGCTGCTCCCCTTGCTGCTGACCGCCGCTTTCCTGATCCATGTGTGGCGTCACTATGAAATCCGCGCCTTCTCCGACCCCCTCAACTGGCTGCGCTTCGCCCGCGATTTTGCAACGCAAATCCACACCACCAAATACGCCCTCGGTTTCGCCCTGTTCCTCAGAGGCGCACTGGCCCTGACGGGGCCCTATTGCATTTTTCTGATCAATCTGCCCATTTTGCTGGGCACCTACCTTCTGGCGGCGGCGCTGGTTCAACGCTCGTTCACGCCCCGGGAACGCGTGCCGCACTGGCAGGTGGCCAGCCTGACCCTGACACTGTTCTTCCTCTTTGACCGCTGGCTGATCGTGTACCTGATGAACCCCTATCGCGACCCGCTTTCGTTCCTGCTCTCGCTGGCGGCCGCGCTCTTCCTGGTCGTCCACGCTCAAACCGGCGGTGCGCGGCCCGCGCGGGCCGCCCTGGCCGGTCTGCTGCTCGGCCTGTCCTGTTCCGTCCGCGAAACCTCCGTCCTGTTCCTGCCACCGTTTGCCCTCTATGCCTTTTGGTCGTGGCGGGCCGACAGACGCATCCATTTCTGGCGTGACGGCATCTTTTTTTCGATCGGCCTGCTCGCGGGCATCGCGCCCCTGATGTGGCAGGGCTGGCTCCGCGCCGGCCAGCCCCTCCTGCCTGCCCAATCCACGGTGGACAACAAGCTCGTCCCCGGCATGCACTTCACCCGGCAGTGCTTCCAAGCCACGGGCAAGGATGCCTGGCTCTATCTGAAACGCGTGGCCCCCCCCGGTGTGTTCATCGTGCTCTGGGCGGCTGTCGCAGGCCTTTGGCGGCGCAACCGCGTTGTTGCGGGCCTGCTGATCCCCGCCGCGCTTATCCATGCCGTGTTTTACTGCTTCTACTGGACCTTTGTGGCCCGCTACTTCTACTCGGCCGTCACCTTTGCCGTGCCGGCGGCCGCGTGGGGCCTGCTGACCGCGTTGCGCTGGTGCGAAACCCGTCTGCCTTCCCGCCACGGCGGCAAAATCGCCAGCGCGGCCATCGGCGCCCTGGTTCTGCTGACCGCCCTCCCCATGCTCATCGCCCGTCCGGCGGCCCCCCGCTTTCAAATCCCCCAGGCGCGGAAGTTCGCCCGGGATTTCGGCGCTCATTTGCCGAAAGGCGGCACGGTGTTCGCCCGCCGCAACCTGTGCGAAATGCTCGAATGGTTCATCCCCGCCAACTCCTTCCCGGCCATGGCGCTCATCCCCGGCGATGTCCCCGCGGAACCGGCCCTGCAAGAGGCCCTGGCGCCTTATTTGGAAAGCTCCGCCCCCCTCCACCTCGTGGCCATGCATACCCCCCCCGCGTGGGAATTGGATGCCGCCATGCTTCAGCGACTGACTGGCCTCGACGAAATCCGCTCCTTTTCCTCGCACGCCTACAACCTCTATCGCATGACCGGAGTCAACCGCTTCCAGCTCTTCGCCGTCCGGCGTTATCAACCCGATCCCCCCATCTTGCCCGGCATGCGTGAAGCCCGCGCCAACTGGGCCCGCTATGATTTTGCCATCAATGCCGTTCCCAACGCAGCGGAGCTCCTCTCGGGCGACACCGCCCCCCCCACCGCGGCGCGCCTCGCGCCGGGCGTTTTGAGCTCCGCCCGGGCCTCCCTGCCCGGCCCGGTGGCCGCCGGAGAAACCCTGCATGTGGAAATCCGTCTGCGCAGCATCCAACAGGAACGGGGCGTCAGGGACATCACCGCCACGCTGGGCGCCTCCTCCCGGCAGCTTCGACTCCGGCAGAACCGGCTGTGGCAGACCTTCACACTTTCAGCCGAAGGACTGCGGGAAAACCCCGAACTCGAGCTGAGCGCCGCCGCGCCGTTCGAGTTTCACCGCGTGGATTGGAGCCTGCCTCAGCCGACGGATCACCTGGTAATTGATGTCGGCTCCGATGGCGACTTTGCCCATCTTCTCGACGGCTGGCATGGGCGCGAAACCGCCCCCGGCAACGCGACCGTTCGCTGGAGCGGGCCGTCAGCCGCCGTATCGTGGCTCTGCGCCGGCCCGGGCCAACCCGGACAACTCGTGCTGCGCCATTACGCGGCCAGCCGCCCCCCGCTGGATGCCGCGCCCCGGCTGTGGTGCAACGATCTCGAATTGCGGCCCGCTGTCGCCCCCGACGGCGATACCGGCTACGAGATCATCACCGCCACCATCCCGCCCGATTGCCTCCGGCCCCGCAACATCATTCGCTTCGAGATCCCCGGCTGGCAGCCCGGGGCTCATGACCCGCGCCAACTCGGCCTCTACGTGGATTGGATCGAACTCTCTGCGGGTCCGCCCTCGGACGGGAATTAGTCTCCCAAATCGGCCTCAGCCTCCGGCCGTACATCCACTACGTTGTAGAGATACCGATCCAGCACATTCCAAATGTGTTGTTGGCTCGAAGATGAATTCTCCGGCACGTAGCCCTCATCCACAATCTTGTTCGCGATAAGATAGTGGAAAAGAATCTCGGAGATTTGCCGGTGGGCGATCTCGTTGGGATGCGCATCCACGTGCGGAATCACCTGCAACCGCATCGGCACCTGCCCGCGAAAATGCTCCAGAAAATCAAGATGCGCGACCCCAATCTCTTGAAAGGTTGCGGCAAGCTGCTCGTGCACCCAGTCGAAGGGATAGTTGTCCACGTCGGAGAACAGTGGGAAAACAAGCGGCAGGAAAAAGATGTCCCGCTCCTTGCAGAAGTCATTGAACCGGGCCAACGCGCGCTCGAGCAATATCCAACCGCTGTGCTCCTTGTTGTAGAGCCGGCGATAATAAAGCAAATACCCCCCGTACGCCCGGCGATCCGCCCGCTTTTGATACATAAACGACCCGGCGCGCGTGTGCTTGAGAATGGCCCCCAGCCAGGGTGGCGGCGGCTTGGGCAACGTATCCCGACGCCATGTCTTGATAAGCGTCTTCTTGTGCAGGTTTTCAGCATCGTTGAGACAAACCCCGAGAATCAGGATGTCCGGGCGCCACTCCTCGATGGCCGGCAAATGGCGGACCTCCACATCCGGATTGTCCCCCCCCTTGGCCCACACCCGCACCTCCACCGGACGCTGGTTCTCGTTCAGATTCATGAGCGCCTCCAGGCGCTGGCTGTAGGTGTCATAAAACTGGCAGCCCGTCCCATGGGTGATGGAATCCCCGACCACCGCGATGCGCAAGGCGTCCGCATGACCCCGCGCCCAAGGGCGCAATCTCGTCTCGGCCGGATAATAAAACGCGGGCGACCGGTCGCGGATGCGGCGCGACGCGGGGTCCGGCAAAATCCGCAACGCGATTTCCAGCGCGCCGAACGCCAGAATCAGGGCCAAGATCACCAAGGCAACCCTGGCCAACCAACGTTTCAATGCGCGCTTCATGGATATCCTTTCAATCAGAGGTGAGGCGCACTTATACCACACCCGCCCGCATGGGGAAACCTTTTCGACACGTCCGCCTCCTCCCTCTCTCCCCGACCTCGCAGACGGGGCATTTCGCGCCCCGCTCTTTTGAAATAGGGTATTGACGCGACGGGGTGGACAGGAGTAGGTTGTCCATCGTCCGTACAACTCTGTCTGTGTTGCAAGAGTGGGTGATCCCCACTCTTTTGCGTATCAGCCGGAAAGGATGTGGCTTTTCCCCCGGTGGGGAGGAGGTTTGAAAGATGAACAACGAATTGCTGGCCGTATTTGAATACATGGAGCGGGAACGCAAGCTGGACCGTGAAACTTTGGCCCAGCTCGTGGAGTCCGCGCTGCAGGTTGCCGGGCGTAAAAGCATCGGCCGCGTGCGGGATTTGCGTGTCGAACTCAATCGCAAAACCCTCAACATCCGCGCGTTTGCCACCTTGGAAGTCGTGGACTTCGTCCGCAACCGCCAGGAAGAGATCTCGCTCACCGAAGCCCAGATCAAATATCCCGGCAAAAATTACCAAATCGGCGACTTGATCGAAATCGAGGTCACCCCGCGCAATTTCGGGCGCATCGCGGCCCAAACCGCCAAACAGGCCATCATCCAAAAACTGCGCATGGCCGAAAAAGACAAGGTCTATTCGATCTACAAGAACCATATCGGAGATATTGTCACCGGCACGGTGCGTCGCTTCGAACGCAGCGATGTCGTGGTGGATCTGGGCGATGCCGAAGGCGTTATGCCCGCCCGCGAACGCGTCCCCAACGAGGACTATCAAATGGGCGACCGCATCCGCTTTCTCCTGCTCAGCCTCGAAAGCCCCACCCAGGACACCCAACTGATCCTGACCCGCTCCAATCCCGAATTCATTCGCAAGTTTTTTGAACTCGAGGTGTCCGAGATCGCCGACCGCACCGTCGAAATCAAGGGCATCGCCCGCGAAGCCGGCTATCGCACCAAGATCGCCGTGCACTCCAACGACGACAAAGTGGATCCCGTCGGCGCTTGCGTGGGCCTGCGCGGCCAGCGCGTCAAAAATATCGTGCGCGAGCTCTCCGGCGAAAAAATTGACATCGTCAAATGGAGCCCCGACATCAAAACGTTCGTGACCAACGCGCTGGCTCCGGCCAAGCCCGTGCGCCTCGAAGTGGATGAGCTCGACAACACCGTCAAGGTCATCGTCGAGGCCGACCAGCTCTCGCTGGCCATCGGCAAAAAAGGCCAAAACGCCCGGCTGACCGCCAAATTGACCGGGTGGAAAATTGATATTCAGAAGGATGAGGCCGACATCACCTTCGAAGAACGCATCGCCTTGGCCACCGCCAAACTGGCCGCGGTGGAAGATATCGGCCAGGAACTTGCCGCCAGCCTGGTGGCTTCCGGCTTCCTCTCCCTCGAGGGAATTCTGGCCGCGGACCTGGTCGATCTGGTGGATGTGGAAGGATTCGACGCTGAAATCGCGGAGCAAGTGCGCGCCGCGGCCGAAGCCGCCTTCGAAGAACAAAATGGAAAGGCGACCGAGGAATGAGAATTTGTGACTTAGCCAAAGAATTAATGACTACCGGCAAGGAGCTGCTCGCGCTCCTGCAGGCGCGCGGCTGCACCGCGCGCAGCACCCAGGCCAACCTCACGCCGGAACTCGAGCAGTACCTGCGTGACGAAATCCAACGGATTTACTACGGCGACGCAAGCGCCGACGAGCAACCGGTCGGGACTGAGCCCGTCGCAACCGAGGAACCGGAAGTTCCGCCAGCGGAAACCGACGCTGCGGACGAACCCCAAGCCACGCCCGCCGAGTCATCCGCCCCTGCTGAACCGGAGGCTGATTCTGTATCGGCCGATGAACCCCCTTCGGCAGACGAGGGCCCGCGCACGCTGGCCATTAAGGGTCATGTGGTGGTCAAGGATTTCGCCGACATGCTCGACGTTAAACCCAATATCCTGATCACCGCGCTGATGGGACTCAACGTGTTTGCGTCCATCAACATGAAAATCGAATTCAAGGTGGCCCAAAAAGTGGCCGAAAAGTTTGGCGTGTCCTTGGAACATGAGAAGAAGGCCCCGCCGCCGCAACCCAAGCCCCAACCCAAACCGGACACCTCTGCGCCGGACTCCAAGGATGACCTGCAAGTCCGGCCGCCGGTGGTGACCTTCATGGGGCATGTGGACCATGGCAAAACCTCGCTCCTGGACTATATCCGCAAGGCCCACGTGGCGGCCGGTGAATCCGGCGGCATCACCCAATCCATTGGCGCCTACCAGGTGGATTATGATGGCCGAACCATCACGTTTCTGGACACTCCCGGCCATGAAGCCTTCACCGCCATGCGCGCGCGCGGCGCCAATCTGACGGATATCGCCATCATCGTGATCGCGGCCGATGACGGCATCATGCCGCAGACCAAGGAAGCCATCCAACACGCCCAGGCCGCCAAGGTCGCCATGGTCATCGCGATCAACAAGTGCGACGTGCGCTCCGCCAACCCCGATCGGGTCAAACGCCAGCTCCAGCAAATGGAGCTCACCCCCGAGGAATGGGGCGGCGATCTGCTCACCTGCCAGGTGAGCGCCACCACGGGCGATGGCATCAACCAGTTGCTGGAACTCATCCTGCTCCAGGCCGAAATGCTCGAGCTCAAGGCCAATCCCCGCCGCAAAGCCAGCGGTTTTGTCATCGAGTCCCAACTCGAGGCCGGCCGCGGCCCCACCGCCAACATTCTGGTGGCCAACGGCACGTTGCAGCTCAACGACGCCATCGTCTCCGAATGCTCCTGGGGACGAGTCAAAGCCATGATCAATGACCAGGGCGCAAGCGTCCGTACGGCCGGGCCTTCGGCAACGGTCAAAGTTCTCGGCCTGACCAGCGTCCCCGATCCCGGCTCCGAGTTCCACGTCTATAAAAACGACCGCGAGGCCCGCCAGGTGGCGGATGAACGCGCCGCCGCCAAGCGCCTCAAGGAACTCCAGGGCGAAGCCAGCGACCGGACCATGACCATCGAAGAACTGCTCCAAGAAACATCTGGCAGCGACAAACGCACCCTGAAGGTTATTCTCAAAACCGATGTGCTCGGTTCGCTCGAAGCCATCCAAAACTCCCTCGAAGCCATTCAAAGCGACAAGGTCGGCCTGGAAATCATTTCCTCCGCTGTCGGCAACATCACCTCAAATGATGTCGCCCTGGCATCCGCCTCCAAAGCCTTGATCCTCGGTTTCCATGTCGGCAAGGAGGGCGGCGCCAATGCGGACGCCAAGCGCGAAGGTGTCGAAATCCGCCTCCATTCCGTCATCTTCGAGATGATCGATGACGTCAAGAATCTGATGACCGGCCTCCTCGACCCCATCGTCAAGCAGCACATCAATGGCCAGGCCGCAATCCGGCAGATTTTCGACATGGGCAAGCGCGGCAAGGTGGCCGGCTGCATGTGCCTCAAGGGGCGCATCACCCTCAAGGGCCATGCCCGCCTCAAGCGCAACGACGACATCATCTATGAAGGCAAGATCGCTTCTCTGCGCCGCTTCCAAAACGAGGTGTCCGAAGTCCGTGAAGGCCAGGAATGCGGGATTGTTCTCGACCGCTTCACCCAAATCGAAGAAGGCGACATCATCGAGTCCTACGAGATCGAAAAAGTTGCCCAAACCCTGTAGGAAGCTCCCTGTCGGAGCTGGAGGCCGGCCATGAAAACCGACCGCATCACACGCGTCAACGAGCTGATCCGCCGCGAACTGGGCACCCAGCTCTATCGCGTCATCAATCAACCGGATTTCGATTCGGCGGCCGTCACCTTTACGCAGGCCAAGACGTCCGCCGACCTGCGTTCATGCCGCGTGCTGGTCTCTATCCGCGCCGAACCGGACCGGCAGGAACACATGCTGGGGGTTCTGCGCAGACATCGCGCCGAGTTCCAGCAAGCTGTCAGCCGCCACGTCGTTCTCCGCTATACCCCCCACCTGCACTTCGTGCTCGATCACTCCGTCGCGGAGGGCGACCACGTCCTGCAACTGCTCAACCGGCTCGAGGCCGAAGGCGACTTCAATTCCGACCTTTCCGACGGCCATGACGGCGACAACGAATCCTCTTCGCCGTAGTTAACGATGGCCAGCCAGCCTTCATCTCTTCTGGGCCCCCTCGATGGCCTCCTGCTCGTGGACAAGCCCTCCGGCCCCACCTCGCATGACATTGTGGCCCGCATCCGCCGCCAGTTTCGCATCCCCAAGGTCGGCCACGGCGGCACCCTGGACCCCATGGCTACGGGACTGCTCATCATTCTTCTGGGCCGGGGCACCAAAGTATCCGAGCGCATCATGGGTTTGGACAAAACTTACGAAGGCGTTTTCCGCCTCGGCATCGAAACCGGCTCGCAGGACGCCGAAGGCGAGGTCATCGCGGAGTGCGATCCCTCCGCCGTCACCCGCGACCAGGTTGCGGCCCAAATGAGCGCGCGCCTGGGCGACCAGATGCAGACTCCGCCCATGGTTTCCGCGGTCAAAGTGAATGGCGTTCCCCTCTACAAACTCGCCCGTAAAGGCCAAACCGTCACGCGCAACCCCAAGCTCATTCATGTGTACCGGTTTGACCTGCTGGATTTCACCTCGCCCGATGTGCGTTTTGTGCTCGAATGCACCAAAGGCACCTATGTGCGCACATTGGCCCATGATATCGGCCAGGCTCTCGAAGTGGGCGCTCACCTCACTCAACTGCGCCGCACCCACATTGGCCGCTTCAGCGTGGCCGATGCCATCCCCTTCGATGCTTTGCTCGAGCGCGAGAGCTTGGAAGACCACGTGTTGCCGTTGGCTTCCGCCCTGTCGCTGCTTGTCTGAGCAAAGCGGCAAACCGTCTTGACTGTGCCCCCCCCCGCGCGTTTTGGGCTTATGGCGCGGGTGGCTTTTCCACCAAACGAACGCTCAGGCCGACCACGCGGAAATGATTGGGCCAGTCCGGCGGAACATTCAATGTCAGGTCAACAACCGCCGCCTCTTCGCCGCTTGAAAACAACAGGGGGATCTCCTGCCAAAAGCGTTGCCGCTCGATGGAATTCGTCAAGACCAGGTCATCGGCCCCGCTCTGCTGATACCTGAATTCCACAAGCTGTTTCCGGGGATGCCGCGGTTCCAACAAAATCGCCAGGGAAGGCGTCTTGGTAGTCAGGCCCCTTGGCGCGGGCAGACGAAATCGGGCCGCGTCAAAAAAGGTGGCCGCCCACTTCTCACCGGGAGCGATGCCGGTCGGACGCTCCAACCACTTCAAAATGGAGGGACGCCGCCCCACTTCCAACACAAAATATGATGCCGCCTGCGGCGAGTCGGGCCGGACCACCAGCCGGGCGGGCAGCAGACTCGAAGATTCCACCCGCACCCGCCCCCCCTGTTGCACCCGCCCTCCGTCCACCGCAAAGGGAATCAAGCCATTCCCCGCGCCAACCGGATATTCCGCAACCGCTGCGCCCCCCTCATCCACGATCTTCACAATCCGCCCGGCCATCTCATCCGACTCCTGAAAGTCCAGCCACAGCAAGCCGCGGATAATATCCGCGGGAGCGAAGGCCTCTTCAACCTGCTTTCGGCTCCAAGGTTGCACCCGGCACCAGCGGTACTCCCCTGTCCCCAGACCAATCAGAGCGGGAGCTCCATTCTCATGAACGAGTTCCTCCACGTCCGCGTATCTCATGATGCCCAGTTCCAGAGTGACGGGCGCCGCGACCAGTTTGGCGCGGATCACCGCGTCTTCATTCGCCGGCTTTAAAAACAGGCATGACTGCGGCGGCTCCCCGAGCCTTGGCGCCGACAACGAAGTCCGGGGCTCGATGCCAAAATAAACCAGCAAAACCTCATTGAGCAACCGGCTCCGCGCGTCGGTCAGCACTTTTTCTCCCGATTCCAGCCGGCGATGCAACTCCGTGCGAAAGATCTTCAATTGAGCGGGCGACACCGCCCCCGGCGGCAGGCGATGAATCTTTACGCCGCAATACCCCAGCAGAAGCAGTGCCACCACCGGCACCACCAACTCCTCCAGCCGGCGATGCACCCTCCCCGCCAACCAGCCCGCCGCCAGCACGATCCGCCACAGCCCCAGCCCCGCCAATGGCAGAAAAAACAATCCGATCGATAGCGCGTAGCGCGGGTAGAACGCAAAGGTGGCATACAGGGCCACCACACTCAGCACGGACACAACCAGCATCAAAGCCGCCGGCCGGTTCCTCCGCGCCAGCCAGAGCAGCCCAACCGCACTGCACAAGCTGCCCCAAAAACCCAGCCAATGGATCAGCCACCGGAAATAGGTGGAGAGCAGCCCCCACCAAGCATCCAGGGTCTGCCCGGCGGTCATGCTCTGCCAGCCGGAAAATTGCCGGCTCGCCAAAATGCCCGTCCCCGCAAAAACCATCCCCAGTGCCAGCAGCGCCACCAGCAAAGGGCTCAGCAGAACCAGGACATCTCCCCCCCGGCTCCGCAAGGACCGGCCCGGTTGAAACACCACAAAGACCACCGCGCCGGAGAGGGCCAGGATGGCCGGCTCGCGCACTGCCGCGGCCAGCACATAACTGCAACCCGCCCACAGCAACAGGACGTAGTGCCCGCGCCCGGTGCCGGGATAAGCCCAAATCGTCGCGCATATGCCCGAAACCAGGAACAAAAATGAAAACGTCTCCCGAAAAGGATACAAAATAAAATTCACATTTTCCGAAAACCCGAAGAGCAGCGCCGCGCTCGATGCCAGGAGAGTCAGCAGACCGCCGCGATAGTCGCCGGATATGCGCCAACTCCAGGCGGACAGCCCCACCAGGACCCCCCACGCGTAGAACGGACCAAGAAAATAGGTCCATTCGGCCCCGCACCAGCGAATCACCAGCGCCAGCGCCATAGGATGCAGGGGCGCCCACTGCAAGGCGGCCTGCAGACGGGCTGTCCAGGTGGTTGCCGCCAAAAAATCGAGCGCAGCCTCATAATAATGCAGGATGTCCGCGATGCCCGTCGCCACCGTATGCCGGCGGCTGTAAGCCCCCCATACAATCACTCCCGCCAGCGCGACCAGCAGTCCGATTTGACCCACCAGCGATGTCCCCCATCCCCAACGCCATGTCCCCCGCTGCGCCGAACCATCCCGGCTATTCTGCCTGGCCGCCATCCTTGTCCTTTGAGCGTTTCTGTTCCACGCGCCGCAGACGTTCCTCGGTCAAGGCCAGTTCCCGGGCTACTTGGGCCAGTTTGCCTTGAGTCAAACTCAGCGCGACCGAGAAATGAAAGAGCATGAGCAGAATGAAGACAAAAATAACCACCAGCACGGCCATCCCGTAACTGATGCCCGTCAGCGATTCAAGCGCGGTTGCCAAATCCGGGAACAAACAACCGGCCAGCAAGAGCACCCCCGTCACCAGCCACAAAAACGCGTACTGTTCCTGCATGCGGGAGATGCGGATGGCCTCCAGAGTCACCGTCAGCACAATAAAACTCAGCAGCGCCACAATCAGCCGGATGCGCAACTCGACGGAGTCCGGACCGAATACTTCGATAATCGTCGGCCGGAAACCGGCATACACCATCGTCACGCCAATCGCCGCCCAAAACAGCGCCTTGAATCGCTGAGTTTTATGGCGGAAAAAAGATCTGACGCTGAAGGCCAAAATCAGGGCGCCCACAAAAGCGGAAACCATTTGGGGTGTGGTCATGTCCCGGTCTCCACGCGGCGGCGCTCAAAACGCCGGTCCACAGCCCGGCAGCGATCCACGAACAGGGCCACGCAAACCCGGAGCATATAGTACAGGGTTCCCCAGCGACGGATGGACGACTTGCCGGCCTGACGCTCGCGAAACACTGCCGGCACTTCCACAAAGCGGTAGCCCTGCCGGCTCAGCAAAGCCAGGGTCTCCGGCTCCGGATATTCAGCCGGATACCGGTGCGCGAAGTAAGTCATGGTCGGGCGGTTCACCATCTGAAAGCCTGATGTCGGATCCGTGATTTGTTGGCGGCACGCGTAACTCAAAAACGTGGCCAGACCCGCGATGCCAACCTGCCGCGCGGCTGAACTGGTATAGCCCCCTTTGCCCAAAAAGCGCGATCCCACCACCAGGTCCGCATCACCTTGTGCCATCCGTTCAACCAGAGCATAACCCTCGGACGGCGGATGCTGCCCGTCGCCATCCAGCCGGATGGCGTAATCATATCCCTGCTCCAAGGCATAACGGAACCCCGCCTGCATCGCCCCCCCCACCCCCAACCGGCAGGGCAAATTCAAATAAGCGCACCCCGCGCCTTCAAGAACCTGAGCGGTGCCATCTCCGGAACAATCGTTGATCACGCAAACCGGCACGCCCGGCAGATGCTCGGCCACCTCCTTCAACAGCGGGCCGATGCTGGCCTCCTCGTTGTAGGCCGGAATCAAAACAATGGTATTGGGGAGCATGGCCGCCATCGGAATATGCCATGAGACTGCAACAACACCCCTAACGAGTCAAGCATTGGGGGAAGTAGGGCATGGAATCTGAGACACAAAAATTGAATGTTGTGCATGAGCATAAATAGTTGGCTTCCTTGGGTTGTAAGGATTGGAGGGGCCCCTAAATCTTTATCCTCTCCACCTCGTTTCCCAAAGCGCACTTCTCACGCTGTACAGGAGAGATTCGAACAGGCCAACTCCTACCACTCTATTCTATCGCATCGGCAATCAGTTCCCCTTGCCGCTATCCTTTATTTTTTTACCAGCCTGCCTGAAACGTTTACGACATCGCTTGTGGCAACCTGCCGATTTGAACCATGAACAACCAAAGGAAGTGGCAGGCTTGGCGCTTCCGGGAGGCCGTTGTTCCATATCATCAGGGCGTTAAGCGCGCCCTGTCTCCACGGAATGAATAAGTCTCGATCCAATGTCAGCTGATCCCAAGCCGGATCCAATTCAACCCATATATCAGGGGATTGTGTCTCGATATGCAGCACGAGCACTTCGCCAAAGTGTGGATACATGTCCGGCTCCAAGTATATCAGGCCTCTGAAACCAACCTCATCCGTTGCCCTCATCTCTTCCGCTATCTCTATTCGATAGGATAACGGCGATAAGGTTAATCCATTGACCCCCATTGTAGCATACCGTTGCCTGACTGATGTCACCGGTACGAAGGAATTGCGCATTGTCGTCTTGGGAAACAAGGCAATGTCTCCGTGGGCGAGGCGTGTGAATGTAAATGGCTTAAGGCTATATATGCCGCGACGCCCCAATTGTCGATAATATGGATCTGGTATGTACACGGACGCCGCCGATTGTCCAAGGGTCGATAAATCAAAAAAATTGTTCAACCGTTCCAGCGCAGGGTCGATAATGCCTAGCCGTCGTTCCGGCCTGGCGGTCCATACTGTATAGGTCGAACGCTTAAAGACCCGAGCCAAAGGTGCCGTCCCATTCGCCACGGAATAAACAAAGTGCCCCAAAAGAAGTATCGCACAGCTGGCCGGCACAATGATTCCCAACTCCCTCCGACAACGCGCAGCATCCCGCCCTAAAACTCCAATCCCAGCGCCAAACAGAAGGGATACCAGCAACTGAGCGGGCATTACATTTCGCCAGTCGTAGGCCGCCCGATGGAGCCAAACAACAACCAGCACCGCAGCGCCAATTGCTATAACCCAGAGCCGTTTGTCACGTGTCCCTCCCCAGAGGAGGCAGCCCCCCAGAAGAATTGCAGATATGAGATTCTGGCTTGCCCGCCCGGTACCATATGTCCGCCTCGCGGGAATGCCGTGATAATTTCCAATATAGCGATTCCCCGCCTCTTTAGGGCCTATTTTGTTCAAATGAGGATAACCCGCAGATATTGTGAAACTGTGCAGTCTTGGATCCCGGTCGGCTATTCCTGTGCGATCCAGAATGAATTGATGGGCGTAGAATGGCGCAACCAGGAACAATCCGCACACCAAGCCAATTCCTGTAATTCGTCTAATACTTCCAGGGACACATCTCGTCCGGGCTAGACTGCTCGAAAATCCAAATAATATCGCTCCCGCGATCAAGCCCTGGGCTTTTGTGAAAAACATGGCATAAAAACCCAAACTTATCGGCACAGCTTCCAGATGGATGCCCCTCCCGCATGACCAACCGAGCGATCCTCGACTTGCCAACAAGGCGCCAACGGCACTGATCATCGCGAGCAGCGGCCATTCGACATATCCGGAAAGCATTCCTCCAGTAAACAGATCGCCTGCGAAAAGGAATAGGAGCCCATAACCCCAGGCATAACCCAATGCATTCAACCATCGGATCAAACCAAGAGCAGCCACGACCGGATACATCCACATGGTGGCTTGGAGTAATATCTGGAAAGAAGAGTAGCTCTTCGTCCACTCGTCCGTGATTTTGTAAAACACGGAGTGGATACTAGGGAGTAGTTGCGGATAGCTACCCATCAAATAGGTGCCTATCGCATGTCGCTCCGCCATGTCGCATGCCCATTTGTCCCAGGAAACAACGGCATCCCACCATAGGAACGGTTGCCCGGCCACCTGTGCAGAACGACTCATAATCAGAACCCCCACGACTGCAATCGAAAGCAGTTCGGGTATTTTAGCTCTCCCACACCAGGCAGTATAACGTCCCCACAAACCCGGGACGCCATAACGCGGAAAAGAATAGATTCCGCCAGCCAGCACGATTAACAGCCAAAGGATCAGTATGGTTTTGGTATATGCCCCACACATGTACAAGGTGAAGATGACCAACGACGTGATCGCGCCACTGCTCAACCACACCATTAAGATATGATCCAGAAGATGCTTGGATGAAAACCCAAGCAACCTGTGCAGGCATAGTCCTGGCGCAATGAACACGGCTGCAGCCAAAAGGAGAAAACCAATCAGCTCCCACCTCCCATTGACGGCTGTGCTCCACCATTGGAATCCGGCGCCAAGCAGTAATCCGCTCAGCAGAACAGGCAGAGCGTAAACAACGATTTGGGAAAATACTTTCCTTATAAATAATCTCTGCCTTGGGCAGAAGGCCAATATTAGCACTGCCAGCATTGAGACCCCCATGGCCACACGCATCTGGAACAAGTGCTGTTTGAGGGCCCGAAATCTTTTCCCCTCTTCCGATCTGTGCAGGATCTGGCGCGTCCATTCAATATCCCATTTCCCAGAGAGAAGATGTTGAACGTGGTTGTGAAGCCCCCCGGCATCCGCCTCCCGCCCCAATTCTGTGCGATAGGCATCCTCCACCAATACTCGATAGGCATCCTCGGCGACAGTGTCCTGCCCTCGTATTGATTCTCCGAATACGCCTTGATCCAAAGTCAAGAACACTGCAAATAACAAAAATAAATATTTTATTTTATGGCAGGATAATGCTCTCAACCATTTGGTTGTCACGGCATGCACCCAGCGACTTTCACTAATACCTGCCATAAGCCGGCTGCGCTGGCCTCCCACGTAAAACTGGCGGCACGGGTCTTGGCCATACGTACCAGACGCGTCCGATCCTCACGGGGCAGTTGAATCGCCTCCCGCATGGCCGCGGCGAATGCTGCTTCATCGCGGCCGTCCGCATAGCGCACCGCGTCCCCGCCCACTTCCGAAATGGCGCCCTCCCGCGTGGTCAGCACCGGCACCCCCGCCGCCATCGCTTCCAGCACCGGCAGTCCGAACCCCTCATACAGCGATGGGAAAACAAACCAGTCAGCCCCCTGATAAAGCGGACGCATACTCTGACAAGGCAATTCCCGCAGACGCACCACATCTCCCCGGGGGATCCCTTCCAGCGCGGCTTTCACCTCGGCTTCTCCCCGCCGCGGCTTGCCCACCAGCACCAGCCGATGCGGAAACTCCCCCGTCAACCGGCCGAAAGCCCGAATCAGCAACGCGAGGTTTTTGTGCGGATAGCTGTGCGCCACGCATAGCAGATAAGGCCGCCCCCGCACCTCCCCGGGCGGCGGTCCCGCCGCCTCCCCGAACGCCGGATCCACCCCCGGATAAGTCACCGCAATCTTGGACGGTGCAATCCCGATAAAACTTGCGATTTCCGACTTCGAAAACTCGGAAATGGCCACCACCGTCCGGCTCCGCCACGCCGCCAGCGGATACAACACATCCATCGTGCGTGCCGCCAGCCAGGATACGTCCTCGGGAAAGCGTTTGTACTGCATGTCCAGCAAAGTGGCCACCTGCGGACAGGCACAAACGGCCGGCGCCGTATATCCCGGCGACCACAGCACATCCACGCACGCCCGCTTGACCAACCAGGGCAACCGCAACTGCTCGACCACAATCCGGGAGTAACGGTTGGTCGCGGCCACTCGCAATTCGATCACCTCCGCCCCGGGAAATTCAGCGCGCAATTTCTCCGCGTTCTCCAAGTTGGCGAACAACACCAGCTCCGGTACGTCGTCCCGGCGTGTCAGCGCTCGCAAAGTCTCCAGCAAATAGGTTTCCGACCCCCCCACTTCGCCAGGCAGATAAAACAGAGTGTTGACTCCCAGACGCACGGCATCAAGGCCTTCGGACAACCCCGGTTGAAAGGATACAGCTCATTACCGTCGTCTATACCAAAGGACCTCGCTCATCGCCACGTTCATTTTTTCACATTTGAATTGCCCGATTCGCCGCGGAATGGCTAGGGTTTGTTACGCAATGGCCACCGATTTGAAATCTTCGCCCTCCGCCAGCGTTGTCGTGGTCATTCCCCACCTGAACCGCTTGGCCGACACCGCGGAATGCTGCCGGTCCCTCGCCACGCAAACCCTCCCGCCCGACTTGGTGGTGGTGGTGGACAACGCCTCAACCGCCCATACTGCGGAGGAATTGGCTGCGGCTTGCCCCCGGGCTGAAGTTCTCCGCCTGGAGCGCAATCTGGGTTTCGCCGGCGGTGTCAACGCGGGCATCCGCAAGGCCTTGTCCACACGAGAATTCGACTATATCTGGGTACTCAACAACGACACCTTCTGCCCTCCCGAAACCTTGCGGCAGCTTGTCGCCGCAGCCGTTGCCAACCCGCGGGCCGGCCTGACAGCCTGCCCGCTCCTGGAAAAAGGCAAGGCCATCCCCCCGGGAAAAAATCTGCTGATGCCCTGGGCCGTGCCCAGGCCGGCCAAGGCGGATCAAACCCCCAATTATCTGTCCGGCGCCAGCTTGTTGATACGGCGCAAGCTGCTCGACGACATCGGCCTCTTCGACGAAGGCTTTTTCTTTTTTTTCGAAGACGCCGACCTGAGCCGTCGCGCGCTCGACAACGGCTGGCAACTCGTCGTAGTACCCGACACCTGCATTGAACACTACGGTTCATCCACCATCCGTCGCATGAGCGAACTCCAGGCCCGCACCTACCGCGCCGGCCACGTGCGCTATCTTCGCAAACACACCCGCTGGCCCCGAATGCGCGCCCTCCCCCCCTTCCTGTTTCGTGCCGTCGCTAACCTGCTCCAACTACGCTTGAGCGCTCTGTGCGGATCGTATCGCGGCTGGCGCGATGGCTGGCGGACCTCCCTCTTGCCAAGCGGGACCAACCCCGGCATGGTGAAGCTCAACGCAGATGAAACGCGCTCATCCAACCCGGCAAGACCCTCCTGATGGCTCCTCCTGACCAGCCTAGACGCCTTGGCGTTTTTCTGTTCTACGATCCCGACGGCATCGTGGACGACTACATCCCTCATCTCCTCCGGGACATGCGCGCCAATCTCACCGATCTCGTCATCATGGCGAACGGCAAGCTGTCCGATCCAGGCCGACGCAAACTGGAGGAATTTTCCCGCGAAATCCATGTCCGCCCCAATCAAGGCTTTGATGTCGGCGCCTGGCGGGAGGCTCTGGTCCAACATGTCGGCCGTGAACGCCTCAAGGAGTACGACGAGCTGGTACTGTTCAACGACTCTTTCTTCGGCCCCCTGTATCCCTTTGCCGATATTTTCAACGAGATGGCCGGGCGTGGCCGCGACTTCTGGGGACTGACCGTCCACGGCGAGACCCGGGGCACCGGCCTCTCCCCCTACGGCCATCGCCCGCGCTATCTGCAAACCTATTTCCTGGTTTTCGGCTCCCGCCTGCTCGCCGATCCGCGATTTTTCGAGTTCTGGGAAAATCAGCCCGTTTATCAGCACTTCGGCGAACTGGCCGACCGCTTTGCCGGGGTGCTCACCCGCCATTTTGCTGACCTCGGCTACACTTGGGGCGCTTTCGCCGACACCACCGATTTGGAAAGCGACCCGCAACGCAACTTCGATCACCACACATTCAACATCTATGAGCTGATCGCCCATCGCCGCTATCCCGTCATCAAGCGCCGCTCCTTTCAGGTCTCGAAAGAAACCTATCTGCGTTTCGGTAGCGGGACGGACCTGAGCAACGCGCTGGATTATATCCGCGCCCACTACGACTACGATCTGAACCTGATGTTCGCCCACCTGCTGCGGCGCTTCGACCCCGGCACGCTCAAAGACAACCTCAACCTGAACTTCATCCTGCCAGCCAATTCACCCACGACCCCCGCACCGTCGCCCCAACGCAAGGCCCTTCTCGTCGCGCACCTGTTCTATCCCGACCTCTTCGCCTATAGCCTCAGCCATTTGCGCCACATTCCCCCGAAAGTCGATCTGCTGATCACCACCGACACTGCCGCCAAGCAACAGGAACTCGAACGTATGCTCGCCGCTGAACCCGCGCGGCCGGGAACCGTGCTGCACGTCGAGTCCCGAGGCCGGGACTGGGGCGCGCTGCTCGTCGGCTGCAAATACCAGCTGGAAGGCTACGACTACCTCGGGTTCATCCACGACAAGAAATCCCTCCAGAAAGAGTATGTCACCGTCGGCGCCTCGTTCCGCGACATGCTCTGGCACAACCTGCTCGCCAGTCCGGGCTACATCCGCGACATCATCGCCACCTTCGAAGCCAACCCCTGGCTGGGCCTCCTGGTGCCCCCCCCGCCCCTGCACGGCACCTATTTCAAATCCGGCCTCGACCGCTGGACTATTTGCTTCGATGAAACCGTGCGGCTGGCACAAAAACTGGACCTCCGGGCCCGCCCGAATAAACAGCACCAGCCCATCGCCGTTGGTTCCGTGTTCTGGTGCCGCACCGATGCCCTGCAACCTCTATTCGCGGTCAACTGGGACTACTCGGATTTCCCGCCCGAACCCCTGCCCAACGATGGTTCCCTCAACCATGCCCTGGAGCGCATCCTCCCCTTGGTGGCCCAGTCGCAGGGCTATCTGACCGGCTGGGTGCTCACCGACCGCTACGCCTCCACCGAAATCGCCAACCTCCACTACATGGTGGCCGCCACACGCGATGCCCTGAAAGGAACCCCCGGGCTCCATTTCGCCACCTTCGCCACCTTCCGCCAGTCGCTCACCACCCTGCGCCGTGTTCTCCGGCTGCCCGGCCTCTATGGCACTCTGAATTTTTTTCGCAACATGATCGATGCCGCCGCCCGGTTCAGCCCGAATTTTGTGCGTCGCTGGCGAACCCGCCAGCTCCTGCGCCGGGCTGCCTCCCAGGAGCGGCCATGACTCCCGCCGCTCCCGCCCATGCGCCGCTATTCGGCGTCAGCCAGCCGGATCAACTGCGCTTCTCACGCCAAGAACGTCGCCTGCTCAAGATAGTCCAGCGCCACAACGAACGGGAATTCAACCAGATCGCCCTGCAGAAAAATTCGCGCGAACTGGCCCTCGAACTCTGTTTCGAACGCCATAATTGCATCCACTGGCTGCCCATCGGCACAACCGAAACCGTCTTGGAAATCGGCGCGGGCGTGGGCGCACTCACTGGCGGCTGGGCCAACCAAGCCGCCCAAGTAGTGGCCGTGGAACTCGCGCCTCAGCGGGCCTGCATCAATGCCATCCGGCACCGCAACCGCGACAACGTCGAAATCCACGCGGGCCCCTTTCCCGACACCGTCTCCCGTTTGGCCGCCCGACAGTTCAACATCATCGCCCTCATCGGCACCCTGCCCATGGCTGAACAGTATGTCGGCCCCGGAGAAAATCCCGCTCAACGCCTGCTCGCCAGCTTGCGCAACCTGCTGACAGATGACGGACGCGTGATCATCGCCCTCCCCAATCGGTTCGGCCTGAAATATTGGGCGGGAAGCGCTGAAAACACTGCGGACCGTCCCTTCACCCATTTGAAAGGCCTACCTGACTCTGCAGGCGGCCGACCCTTCTCCAAAACGGACCTCGAACAGGTGGCCCGAGCCAGCGGCTTCGCCAGCGCGACCTTCTTCTACCCCTATCCCGACTACCGCTTCACCAGCGTCATCTACTCCCACGACCGCCTCCCCACGCGGAGCGAACTGTGCTTCAACCAATTACCTTGGGACGCCCAAACCATGGCGCTCTTTCATCCCGGCAAAGTTTTCGATGAGCTGATCCGCCACAACATGTTCCCCATGTTTTCCAATTCATACCTGATCGTGCTCCAGAAAAACATTCCGTCTGCTCCGGCACCGGAAGACCACCGGATCATCTACTCGAAACTATCCACCAAACGCCGCCGACCCTACCAGATTCGCACCGACATCCTGATGGATGGCCGTGGCGACCGTGTCATTCGCAAGCGCGCCTACTCCCCCGCCACTCAAGCGCATGTTGAGAATCTGATCCGATACCACGACGCCCTCGCTCAGCTCTATGCCGGCACCAAACTGGTTCCCAATCGTGGTCACCTCCGCCAAGGTGCCGCCGAACTCGAATACATCCTGGGACCATCTCTGGCAGATCAAGCGCTCGAACAGCTCCAACAAGGACAATGCGCTGCCTTCATGGAGCTGATGGCAGACTTTTTCCACACGGTCCGCTCCCTGGCCACCGAAGACTTTCACCCCACCGACCCGTTCCACCAAGTCTTCGGCAAACCGCGCCTGCCCGCCGGCCTGAAATCGGCGCCCATCAGCAACATCGATTTGATCCTGCCCAACATCATCGTCCACGACAATCGCTGGCATGTCATCGATTACGAATGGACGTTTGCTTTCCCCGTCCCCGTGGACTTTATTCTCTTCCGAACCCTGCACTATCTGTTCGCCCACAACCGCGAGACAGACGCGCTTCTCGAAACCCGGGACGACCTGTATCGAATGGCCGATATCGTCGGCAACCTCCGCTCCTACCTGAAAATGGAGCTGGCGCTGCAAAACTACATTGTGGCGCCCGGCACATTCGTGCAGGACTTGGCGCCGGGCAACCTGTTCGTTCCCCGAAAAAGCCGCTTTGCGCTGGAAACCCTCCTCATACGGTGGCTCCCCCGCAGCGTGTCGGAGCAGCTGGCTCATTTCAAGCAATTGTGGACCGGCCGCGCCTGAGTCGACGGGCCCCCGCGCTTTAATCCGTCTCCGTTGACGTGTCCACATCCCGCCCGCGAAACAAACTCCCCACCAAGGCGCGGAGCATCAATGCCAGCGGTCGGCACGGCACATGGCGCGGCCCTTGCCAGATGGCACGCAGACCCAATCCCCACGCCTGCCGGTATTGCTCCGCCGCATAATGCTGCTCCACCGCCCGCCACATGGCTTGGCTGGCGCCCCGACGGGCATTGCGCCGCAGCTGACGTGACTCGCGCGCCGAAAACAGATCGTCGTGCTTGGCCAGAATTTTCTCGGCCAACTCCACCTGGCGAAATTGCGCCCGCCCCAAGCCGCTGATGCTGCCACCGTGCACGCGGACATGCATCAGGCCGCCGGGCAGACGCTCACCGCGATACCCCATTTTCGCCAGCGTTAAATAAAAGTCGTAATCGCCCTGTCCATCGTTGAAGTTCGCGTCAAACCCGGCCTCGCGAGCCGCGCCGCGGCGAATCAGCGAACTCATCACCACATAATTACCCCGCTTCAGACGCGCCAAGCTGAAGTCAGGAAACTCCCGGACATCGTTCATTTCACCAAACCGGGTAATGTCGGGATAAACAAACGCCAACGTCGGGTCGTTGCGTTGGCTCGCCACCATGGCCAGAGCCTTCTCCAAAAAATCGGGCTCGATCCAGTCGTCCGCATCGAGGTTCAAAAACCACTCGCCCCTCAGTTCGGCCAGCATCGCCTGCCGGATGGCGTACACGCCCTGGTGCTCAAAGCGGCGATAAGTCACCGCGTTGCCGTAACGCGCGACAATCTCTGCCGTGTTGTCGGTGCTGCCGTCGTCAGCCACCACGATCTCCAGCGGCTTCACGGTCTGCGCCAGCGCGCTGTCAATGGCCTGCGGCAGAAAGCGCGCGTAGTTAAACGTCGGGATCAATATCGAAACCGTGGGCAAATCAGGGTTCATCTTCAGTGCTCATGATAGCCGGAATGTCAGGGACAATCCGATAAAAATAATTCGCGCCAACACGCCCGAGCGGCACAGCCCATGGTTCGCGCAACTTGCTGCCGGCCCACAACAGATAGCGCACCTCCAGCCTGTCCAAGTCGGCCCGGCACAGCTTCCAGGTGAACTGATCCCGGCCCTCAAGCTCAGCCCAGCTCTTGTCGCCAGCCACCACATCCACCGAAATGTGCGCGTAGCGATTCCACGCCGTTTCAAAAGTGCGGTCGGGATCAATCGTCAGCCATAGCGCGGGCTGGGGGATTGAATGGATGCCATTCACGCACGACAAGCCATTGGCCACCAGCAGTTGGGCCCGCGACTTCTCGTTGCACAGCCAACGGCCTTCGCCCGATCCCTGCTGAATCTCCTTGGCATAGCTGGCCACCTGCTTGTGCAGCAGAGGACTCGCACCGACGCAGAGGGGATGGACCCAGGCCCCCGTCAGCAGCCCACACACCAGATAACCGCCCAGAAACAAGCCTCGATGAGTCCGCAGCAACCCGAGCCCCATGGCCCCAAACACGCCCGCCCCCAGCCCCAGCATGGCCACAGTCGGCAGCAACCGGTGGCCGCCGAAGAAGCCGCGCCATTCCGGATAGAGGCAAAAAACCAGCAGCTGACCGCCCCAACTCAGCGCCAACCAAACCCCCACTCCGGGCCAGCCCACACGCCACCCCCGCTGCTCGCAATAGGCGAATGTCTTGAAGGCCAAAAGCAGAAACATCAGCCCCATGACCAGCGCCACCCGACTGGGCCCCACGATCACCGCGCCCACCCACCGGGCCAGCGCACCCGACCAAGGCCACAACACGCTGAGAGTCAGCAAGACCGCATAGCCCGCCAAACCCCAGCTCAACCAAGGCAACCGGCCCCTTCGCCGCCACCCCATCTGCGCCCACACCACCACCCCGGCAGCCAACGGCGCGGCATACATGCTCACCAGACAAGGATTCAAATACTCCATGCCCCGAAACGAGGTGAACAAACACACCAGCGGATACCAAAAATATATCCATAACCCCGCCACATTTCCCGTCGTGGGCAGCCGATGCCCCGGATAGACCGACTGACCCAAAACCTCGAGCGTCTCCCGGTGCACGTTGAGAAAATACAGCAGGTTGGCTCCCCACAACCCCAGCATCACCCCCAACACAATCAGGGCGTGACGGCCATGCCCCCCCTGCCGCCAAGCCCGCCGCGTCATCTCCCCCGCCAGCAAAAGCCATAAGCCGCCCAATAGAAACTGCCACGGCGGATAAAACGAGTAGGAATAGGAACACAACGCCGCCAGGAATCCGACGCCCCACAGCCATTGCAGAATCGGACGGCGCTCCGCAAACAGCCGATACAGACACACCAAACCCATGAAAAAATAAAGCACCATATACGGCACGGAAGTATCCCACCACTGCGTCGGCGCCCCCCAGCAAATGGCCAGCGCGCCCACCACCGACAACGCCCGAGCACCACTTGTCCAGATCAGAAAAAATTCCAAAGCAAACAGGAAGATCCCCAGATAACGAATCCACCAGTTCCAGGCCAGCCCCCGCTCCGCGCCAAACAAAAAATAGCCCCAATTGTGCGCCTGCCCCACCACCGTCCAATCCCACACCGGGCAGGATGGCACCATCAAAAACATGTCCATCCCGCTGCCCAACCGCTCGTTGATGCGCGGAAAATAATCCGGATGCGCACATTGAGCGAAAACCGTGGGCGTGGACACCCGCCACTCGTCGCTACGAATCGCGCGCCACGAACCGATTTCAACAAAGCGATACTCCTCCGTCACATCCGGCATCAGATGATCCCAGGCCCCCAGTGATGACCCATGCAACTTCCCGCCCACCAGCGCCGCAAACAATACGAGCCCCCATAACCAGCGCCACCGGAACAGCCCGTCGCCCCAACGCGACAGTCGGGCAGCGACCACCTGCCACCGGGTCACGTCGCCATCCTCCCGCCCACCACCTTTCCGGCGCCTCGCGCCACCCTTTTCATGGGAGGCAACGGCCCCGAGGCAACAGGTCGGTTGTTCAACATCGCTCGACTCCATCAGTTCGCTCACAACCCGCACCAGACTTGCGGATTTCGGAACCACTCTAACCTGAATTATGCACGCGACAAGTCCAGTTCAGATGCGAGGCGGGCGGGGTGAAGCTGTATTGGCATACTGCGAACCCCGCAGAACAAAGCAGATGGACTGGAATCGTCGCGCCCTTGGTCAATATGAATGAAAAATGATTTTTTTACACTACCATCCCATAGGGATGTCATTTTGAGCTGGGGAAGCGGATAAAAAAGAGTGTTGGTCTTGATTTTGTGTGCCTGTAGCCTACAGGTATTATGAAAAAAAACTCAAGACCAAGACCA
>JAAZFE010000046.1 GCA_012511885.1 Lentisphaerota bacterium
AAAACCGGCCCAAAATGAGCGAAAATCGGCCCAAAACGCGAAAAATGGGCTGAAATTGGCCCAAAAATGCGGATTTTTTATGAAAACCCGATGCGGCGCGGGGGAGGAAGCGTTTGGGTTTATTTGTTGAGGGCGGCGCGGATTTTTTCGGGGGTGATGGGGATTTCGTAGAAGTCAACGCCGATGGCATCCTGGATGGCGTTGAGGATGCAGGGGGCGACGGCGACGACGGGGTGTTCGCCGATTCCGCGCGCGCCGAAGGGTCCGATCTCGCCAGGATTTTCGACGCATTCGATGGTTTGCTTGGCGGGGGCGTCGCGGAGGCTGGGGAAACGGTATTTGCCGAAGGAGGGGTTGAGGATGTTGCCCTTTTCGTCGTATTTGATTTCCTCGTGGAGGGTGGCGCCGATGCCGATCATGACGCCGCCGGCGATTTGTCCGCGGATTTGCAGGGGATTGATGACGGTGCCGACATCGAAGGAGGAGGCGAAGTGATCAATGAGAACTTTGCCGGTTTTCTTTTCGATGCGGATTTCGCAGGCCTGGGCGCCGAAGGTGTATTCGACGCCGAGGTTGCCCTGTCCGTTTTCGTCGGGGTTCGAGTAGCGCGGCAGGCGGGCGTCGGAGGTGGTGTGGACGACATCGCCGATGGTGATGCCGGTTTCGGTCATGTAGCCGTGGATGAGTTGTTGGATGGGGATGCCGAGGTCGGGGTCGTGCTTGAGGAAAACGCGCTCGCCGTCGTATTCGAGGTGGTCCACATCCACGAGGAGCGCCTTGGCGGCGGTTTCCTTCATCATTTGGATGGCCTTGTTGGCGGCGCGGACGATGGCGCGTCCGCCCTGGGTGGTGAACATGGAGCCGATGGTCTGCCACTCCCAGGGGCAGTATTGGGTGTCGAGCTCGGGGTAGGCGCGGATTTTTTCGGGGGGGATTTTGAGGGCTTCGGCGGCGACCTGGCGGACGACGTTGCGCAGGCCCTGGCCGACTTCGGCGCCGCCCATGTTGATGACGACGGAGCCGTCGGGGTTCATCTTGAGGTAGCAGGACTTCGAGGAGTGGGGGGCGCCTTTGGGGGACTTCATCATGGCGGCGAAGCCGCGGCCGTAGTAGTAGGTTTCGTCTTCGGCGGGTTTTTCGCCGGTGTAGATGGCGGCGCGGACCTTGGCCTCGCAGTCGCGGACGGAGCCGTTGCCGACATAGTAGCGTTCGCCCTGGGCGTTGCGCTTGCCGGGTCCGAGATAGTTTTTGTCGCGCAGGGCGAAGATGTCCATGCCGAGCTTGCGGGCCAGGATGTCCATGAGGCGCTCGATGGGGAGGTGGCCTTCCTGGTGGCCGTAGCCGCGGAAGGCGCCGACGGGCGGGGTGTTGGTATAGACGCACTTGCAGTCGAGCAGGGCGTTGGGGAATTCGTAGGGGCCGGTGCAGTTGTGGGTGGCGGCGTTGGCCACATGCACGCCGGTGTCGGAGAAGGCGCCGGTCGAGTGGAGGATGTCGGACTGGATGGCGACGAGGGTGCCGTCCTTTTTGGCGCCGATCTTCATGTTGTAGCGGAAGCCGTGGCCGATGAGGGTGCTGGTGAAGTCTTCGCGGCGGGTGGCGACCCACTTGACGGGGCGGCCGGGGGCGTGGCTGGCGATCCAGGCGACGGTCTGCTCGACGGTGATGTCGGACTTGTAGCCGAAGCAGCCGCCGATTTCAGGGATGCGCACGCGGACCATCGAGGAGGGGCGGTTGTAGGCGTGGGCGACATCGTCGCGGATGATGAAGGGGCAAATGGACGAGGACCAGATATCAATGGTGCCATCCTCGTTGAAGCGGGCGATGGCGCCGTGCGGCTCGATGGCGGCGCAGGAGGCGTGGGGATAGAGGAATTCGCCTTCGACGATGACATCGGCTTCTTCGAAGCCCTTGGCGACGTCGCCTTTCTTGAGGCGGTAGTGGTTGGCGATGTTGGTGCCGGGCACGCAGCCGAGGCCGGGCAGATGCCAGTAGGATTCGGCGTCGGGGTGGATCAGAACGGCGTCGGGGGCGAGGGCGTCGCGCGCGTCCACATAGACGGGCAGGGGCTTGTATTCGACCTTGATTTTCTGGAGGGCTTCGGTGGCCTGCCGCTTGGTTTCGGCAATGACGGCGGCGACGTGGTCGCCGATGTGGCGCACGCGGCTGACGGCCATGGGGGAGATGTCGCTGATGTTGTCGCCGTAGAGGGTTTTGCAGTTTTTGCCGGTGACGACGGTGACCACGCCGGGCATTTTTTCGGCCTCGGAGGTGTCGATGGAAAGGATTTCGGCGTGGGCATGTTCGGGGCGCAGGATGGCGGCGTGGAGCATGTCCGGGAGGCGGATGTCATCCAGATACTGGGCTTTGCCGAGGGCCTTTTGGACGGAATCGGGACGGGGGAGGGACTTGCCGATATATTTGAACTTGGCCATGAGACAACTCTCTTTCCGGGGTGCTGAACTAGGGGGGAACTGTAGCATGACACCGGGGGGCGGGCAATATCGGGATGAAAAAAAGCGGCGGGTCGGGCGGCGGGTCGGGCGGCGGGGGCGGGCGGTTTCGAGATTGAACGGCGCGGAGGGGGGGACTAGAGTGGGCGGCCTGATGACGACAAGGCAGAAACCCGAGAATCGCATTTGGAATCCGGCGTGCGAGTGCATGCCCCGCCCGGCGCTGGAGGCGCTGCAGCTGGAGCGGCTGCAGGCCATTGTGAAGGTGGCGTGGGAGAAGGTGGGCTATTACCGCGCGAAGATGGAGGCGGCGGGGGTGCGGCCGGAGGACATCCGCGCGCTCGTGGACGCGGCTCTGCTGCCGTTTACCACCAAGGACGATTTGCGCGCCTGCTTCCCGTATCAGGCGTTCGCAACGCCGCTCGAGGACGTGGTGCGGATTCACGCGTCGTCGGGCACCACGGGGCAGGCGACGGTGGTGGGCTATACGCGGCAGGACCTGGACACGTGGTCGGAGCTGATGGCGCGGCTGCATACCGCGGCGGGGATGACACGCAGCGATATTGTGCAGATTGCCTTTGGCTACGGGTTTTTCACCGGGGGCATCGGGCATCACTATGGCGTGGAGAAGGTGGGCGCGGCGGTGCTGCCGGTGTCGTCGGGCAAAAGCGAGCGGCAAATCCAGATCATGAAGGATTACGGCAGTACGGTGCTGATTTGCACGCCGTCCTACGGGATGTATCTGGCGGAGTTGATCGAGGCGACGGGGAGCCGCCCGGACATCAAGCTGCGCCTGGGGCTGTTCGGCGGCGAGGCCTGGACCGATGCCATGCGGCAGGCGCTCGAGCGCGGCCTGGGAGTGTTTGCCACGGACAACTACGGTCTGAGCGAAGTGCTGGGCCCGGGGGTGTCGTGCGAGTGCGTCGAGCAGCACGGCATGCACCTGGCCGAGGACCATTTCCTTCCGGAGCTGATTGATCCGGCCACCGGGCGGGTGGTGACGGCGGCGGCGGGGGGCGGCGAGCTGGTGCTGACCACGCTGACCAAGCAGGGCATTCCGGTGATCCGCTACCGCACACGGGATTTGTGCACGTTTTATGAGGGGGATTGCCCGTGCGGGCGCACCGGGCGGCGCATGAGCAAGGTGTCGGCGCGCAGCGACGACATGCTGATCATCCGCGGAGTGAATGTCTATCCGCAGCAGATCGAGGAAGCGTTGCTGTCGGTCGAGGGCGTGACGCCGAACTATCAGATTGTGGCGAGTCGCAAGGGCGCACTGGACGATCTCGAAGTGCTGGTGGAAGTGCACGAGAGCCTGTTCTTCGACGAGATGACCAAGCAGCAGAGCATCAAGCAGGCCATCGAGCGCCGGATCGAGGTGGCGGTGGGGCTGCATGTGAACGTGCGCCTGGTCGAGCCGGGCAGCACGCCGCGCTCGGAGGGCAAAGCGGTGCGGGTGATTGACCGGCGGCCTCGGAGCTGAGGCGGGGTGTGACGAGCGAAAACGGCATGGAGCAGCTGCCGGGCAGCCTGGCGGGAAAGACGGCGCTGGTGACCGGGGGCGGGCAGCGCATCGGCGCGGCGATCTGCCGGGAACTGGCCGCGCGCGGGGCTTATGTGCTGATTCATTATCTGCGCTCGGAGAAGGGCGCCATTGGCACGCGCCGCGCGTTCGAGGGGGGCGGCGGCTGGACCGCGAGAGTGGATCTGGCGGATCCGCAGGGCTGCGAATGGCTGTTTCGCGAGGCCGTCGAATGGATGGGGCGGGTGGATATTTTGGTGAACAACGCGTCCATTTTCGGGCGGGATGGGGCCGTGGACGCCGCGCTCATGAGGGCCGTCAATGTCGAAGCCCCGCTATGTCTGTCGCGCCTGATGGCGGCGCAGGGTTGCGACGGCACCATCATCCAGATGCTGGACAGCCGGATCGCGCGCAACAATGACGGAGATTTCAGCGTCTATGCGGCGGGCAAGCGTGAGCTGGCCGAATCGGTGCCGCGTCTCGCGCGCGAGTGGGCGCCGCTCGTGCGGGTGAATGGGGTCGCGCCGGGACCGGTGCTGGCGCCCGAGGGCGTCAGCGAGAAAGCGGGGGAGCTGCCGCTCGCGCGGCGGCCGACGCCGCAGGATGTGGCTGGTGCCGTGGCCTGGCTCTGCGAGGCGTCAGCCGTCAGCGGCCAGATCCTCTATGTGGATGGCGGGCAGCATTTGTTGGCGTAGGTTGGATTGGGTGGCGTTGCGTGGTGGAGCTTCACGGCATGCCGTGAGGTATGGAGGGGGCGCTGACGCGCCTGGGCACAACCGGCAGCTGCCGACAAACGGCGGAACAGCCACACGGACAAACACGGACTGGCACGGACTTTGGGGACGCCGCTTTCGCGGCGGAAACAGGGGTAGAAGATGGCGGGGCAGGGAGTGCGCGCCATGGCGACGGCGCAACGGGCGACTACCGGATTGGGTCGGGTCAGCTGCTGCGGATGAGGGTGAGGATTTCGTCGCGGCGCTGTTCCATTTCGTCGAGGGTTTTGGCTTCGAGGTTGAGGCGGACGAGGGGTTCGGTGTTGGAGGAGCGCACATTGAACCACCAGGTGGGATATTCGAAGCTGAGTCCGTCGAGTTCGAGGATATCGGCATCGGCATAGCGCCGGCGCAGTTTGCCGAGCAGGAAGGGGGCGTCCCGCACGGTGGAATTGATTTCGCCGCTGGCGTAATAGCGCTGGAACGGGGCGACAATTTCCGAGAGGGGTTGGTCGGACTGCGAGACGATGTTGGCGATGTAGAGCACGGCCAGGGCCGAGGACTCGGCGTAGGAGTTTTCCCGGAAGTAGTAGTGGCCGGAGAGTTCGCCGGCAAAGAGGGCGTTCTTTTCGCGCATCTGGGCCTTGATGAAGGCGTGGCCGACGCGGCTTTGGTTGGGGACGCCGCCGGCTTCGAGGATGGCCTCCTTGACGGCCCAGGAAGAGCGCAGGTCGTAGAAGATGTTGGCGCCGGGATTGTCGCGCAGCAGGGTGCGGGCAATCAGCGCGGTGATCATGTCCATGGGAATGATCTCGCCCTTTTCATCCAGGAAGCCCACGCGGTCGGCGTCGCCGTCGAAACAGGCGGCAAAATCATATTGGCCGGCTTTGACGGCTTTCTGGGCGTCCACGAGGGTGGTGGGGTCGAGGGGATTGGCCTCGTGGTTGGGGAAGGTGCCGTCGAGGGTGTCGAAGAGCGGGGTGATTTCGAAAAGGTCTTCGAACACCTTGGCTTCGACAATGCCCATGGCGTTGGCGTAGTCCACCACCACCTTGAGGGGGTGGCGGATGTCGGCAAAGGCGCGGAAGTGCCCGACATAGTCGGGCACGATGTCATGGCTGACGATCTGTCCGCGGGCGGTGGCGGGGGGGGCGTAATCGCTTTCCTCCACAATGCGTTCGAGGTCGAGGATGCCGGTGGCGCCGGAGATGGGGGTGGCGTTGGCCCGGCAGATTTTGAAGCCGTTCCAGGGGCCGGGATTGTGCGAGGCGGTAATCATGATCGAGGCGTCGGCGCCGAGCAGGCGGTTGGCGAAATAGGACATGGGGGTCGAGCAGAGCCCGATATCAATCACCTCGGCGCCGTAGAGGGTGAGGCCCCGGGCCAAGGCGTCGAAGAGCGGCTGGGAGTGCGGGCGCATGTCGCGTCCAATGACCACCTTTTTGCAGCCGAGCAGAGTGAAGATGGCGCGCCCGATGTTGTAGGCCATGTCGTCGGTAAGGGTTTCGCCATAGATGCCGCGGATATCATACGCCTTGAAGATGCCTGCCATGATCTTTTCTCCTCTTGCTGTAGTGTTCGCAATTGTTGAACAACCCAACCGTAGCGTGAAAGACGGAAAAAATAAAGGCTCAACTCAGGGTTTGCCAGGATTCACCCCGCCTGCCCGGCATCCGGGCCGGGCTTGCCGCGTGAATTATTCAGGCTAGAATGGTGGCGATGAGAAAAGGCCGGGTCAGATGGTGGATGTGGGCGGCGGCGGTTTTGCTGGTCGTCGGTTCGGCCCGGGCCCAGGACGGGACGCCCGAGACCGGCGAGTGGCTGCTCTCGTTGCAGGCCTCGAGCCTGCTGGGCGGTCTCGAGCGGGTGAACGTGGATGTGCCCGTGGTGTCGAAGCTGCCGGATTTCCGGTTGAAGGTGGTGCAGCCGGATGTGATGGCCCTCAGTCCCGACATGCTTGAACCGAAACTGCGGGGGCTGGAACTGCAGGTGCTGCGTCCGGGTTTCTGGGTCGGCTATGACTGGTCCGAGGAGGGCGAGGCGCCGCGGGCGACGTTTTCGATTCAGCGCGAATTTTAGCGGAGGGCAATACGGACTTACACGAAGGCCGCCCGGACGGATACGGACTGCTGCGAATTGTTTGGCGAAGCGGGGGGGGGCGGGTTGGTCTCAGCCGGGTGGGGGCGTCCATTGTTCGTGGTGGACGCGGGCGGGGTTGAAGCGGGTGCGCGGGGGCGGGGTCTCGTCGGGATAGCCGATGGCCACAACACCGACCGGCACGATGTGGTCCGGCAGTTGGAACATGCCACGCAGGTGGGCCACGCGGTCTTCGCGCGGATGGACGCCCAGCCATACGCCGCCGAGGCCCAGCGGGGGCAGGGCCAGCAGCAGGTTTTGGATGGCGGCGGAGCAATCCTGGAGCAAATAGGAGAGCAGTTGGCCGTTGGCGCGGGTCAGGTCGCCGCAGATCACCACGCCCAGGGGCGCCCGGGCCAGCATCTTGCCGGCAGGCAGGCCCTCGGAGATCCGCGCCAGGGTGCCGGGTTGCTCCACCACGATGAACTCCCACGGGTCGCGGGCATTGGCCGAAGGCGCGGCCATGGCGGCTTCGAGCAGGTCCTGAATCCGCTCGGGCGGAACGGGGCGGGGTTGAAAGCGGCGCACGCTGCGTCGTGCGAAAAGTGGGGTGAGGGCAGGGTTCATAAGTTTAGTCTGGGTTATTCATCTGCATGGAGGCAACTTCGTTATTACCATAGAGCAAGGTGGTGGGGAGGGAAATGGCAATGTGAATTGGTAGATTGCGGGATCGCGAGATTGGGCGATTGAGGCGCTGACGCGCCGTGGACGGTGGCGGGGGGGCAACGGGCAGCTGCCGACGAAGAGCGGAACAGCCACACGGACCTACACGGACGAGCACGGACGGACACGGACATTTGGGACGCCGCTGGCGCGGCGGAAACAGAGGCAAAAAGGAGACGTTTTTTGGGCGCTCCCGCGCCGCGAGGGGGTCGCTGACGCGCTTGGGCACAACCGGCAGCTGCCGACAAACGGTGGGGGGGAGCACAGTCGGTGCGCGGCGGAACAACGGGCGACGGCCGAGCTAGGTGAGGGCCATCTGGCTGATGGTTTCTTCTTCGAGGCGCTTGAGTTTGGAGCGGACAGCCAACTTTTTGACATGGCTGAAGCGGTCAATGAAGAGGTCGCCGGCCAGGTGGTCCATTTCGTGCTGGACCGCGCGGGCCAACAGTCCCTGCAGGCGGGTGGCGCGGGGCTGGCCGTCGAGGTCGAGGTGGTTCACCACGATGGCCCAAGGGCGGTCCACATTGCCGGTGATGCCGGGGAAGCTGAGGCAGCCCTCTTCCACGCCGCATTTGCGCGAGGAGGCTTCGACAATTTCCGGATTGATGAGCGTCAGGCGCAGGGGGGTGTCGGGGTTGAGCCGCTCGCCGGTTTCCTCGTCGTAATCGTAGTCCTCGGGGATTTCGACGACACATACGGCTTCGGTGCGGCCGATTTGCTGGGCGGCCAGACCGATTCCCTGCGAGGCCTTCATCGTATGGAACATGTCTTCGACCAGGGTCCGGATTTCGGGGGTGACAGCTTCGACCGGGCGGGAGGGTTCGCGCAGAATTGGGTCGCCATAGGTGCGAATGGAAAGAAGTTTGCTCATGTTCAGTGAACCATACGCTCATTCAGGGGGTGGCGCAACCCCGCAGGCCGCGCGTTGCCGTTGGGGCTGGGCTTGTCGCGTGAATTATTCAGGCTAATATGGGTGGGTATGAAGAAAACGGCAAAGCGGCGCAGTTCTTACGCCTGGCGGGCGGCAGGTTGGGTGGGGGTGATCGCGCTTTTGGCGGGCGGGGGGCTGTTTGCGCTGCGTCACTGGCACAGCCGGGCCATTCATGAAATGGCGGCGCAAACGGTGGCGGAGCGGGGGCAGTGGCTGGCGATGAATCTGGCGCTGCGGGTGGCGGCGGGGGCGGCGGAGGGGGAGGGCATGTCCTGGCAGGGGTTTTCGGAGCTGCTGGGGTCGCTGCGCGAGGTGGAGGGCGATCTGGAATATGTGGCAGTGCGGCGCGAGGGGGCCACGTTGTTCCAGGAGCATGTGGGGGGGGGCAGGCCCGGCGGCGAAATGACGGATTATTCCTTCGAGGGGCCCGTGAGGATCGGCCGTCAAAATGTCACCACGGGCGAGGGGCGCATTCCGGTGCTGAGTTTTACGGTGACGCTGGCGCATCCGCAGCAGCCGCCCTTCGAGCTCGAGGTGGGGCTGCGTCATTTGGCGCTCGAGCGCGAGGAGTGGGCCGCGGCCAACGCGGTGGAGTCCATGTATCGGCTGAGCCTGGCCACCATGGCGGCCTGTTTCGGGATTTGTCTGGTGCTGGTGGCGGCGATGGCGCGGCGCGAGGAGCGCCGCGAGCAGACGCGCCGCCGCGAGGAACACCTGGCCTTTTCGGGGATGCTGGCCAACGGGATTGTTCACGATTTCCGCAATCCGATGTCGAGCCTGCGGCTGGACGCGCAGATGCTGGCGAAGGAGTCCGAGCGCGGCGGGGAGGCGAATCCGGCGCGGATGACGGAATTGGCCGGGCGGATGAAGCATACGCTAGACCGCATGGACCGGGTGTTTCAGGAGTTTCTGACGCTGGCCCGGCCGGGCGATACTCCGAGCGAACGGCTGGATTTGGCGGCCTGCGCGCGGGAGTGTCTCGAGATGCTGGCGCCGCGGCTGGAGGCCGCCAAGGTGAGCGCGGTTGTGGAGGCTCCCGACGGTGAACTGTGGGTGGTGGCTCCGGGGCCGTCGGTCAAGCGGTCGCTGCTGAATGTGTTGCTGAACGCCCTGCAACATGCCGGGGAGGGCGGGAATATCCGCGTGGAGGGGGCGCGGACGGGGCGGCGGGCGCGGCTGGACATCCTTGACAGCGGGCCGGGCATCCCGCGCGAGCACCGCAAGCGGATTTTTGACGTATTTTTCACGACGCGGCCGCAGGGAACCGGATTGGGGCTGTTTTTGGCGCGGACCGCCATCGAGAATCATGGCGGCCGGCTTGAGCTGATCGCGACGGGAACGGCCGGAGCGCAGTTCCGGATGGAATTTCCGCTGGCCGACAAGGAGCAGACATGAGCGAACGGGTATTGATTATTGAAGACGACCGCGACCACGGGCAGTCGCTGCTGGAGGTGGTGCGGGGGATGGGGCTGGAGGCGGAGTGGGCCGCCAACGGCGGGCAGGGGCTGTCCGTGTTTCGCGAGCGGGGGGCCGATGTGGTGCTCTGCGATCTGGTGATGCCGGATTTGGACGGGATCGAGGTGCTGGGGCGGTTGCGTGAGCTGGACGGCGGGCGTACGCCGGTGATTTTGATGACGGCCTACGGCTCGGTGGACTCGAGCGTGCGGGCGATGAAGGGGGGGGCCTATGACTATTTGCAGAAGCCGCTGGATCTGGACGATCTCGAGACCAAACTGCGCCGGGCGCTGGAGACGGCGCGGTTGCGGCGCAAGGTGGAGGAGCTGAACGCCGAAATGCGGGGGCAGTGGAGCGTGCGCTCGTGGGTGGCTGAGTCGCCGGCCATGCGCGAGGTGGTGCGCCAGACTCTGGCGCTGGCGCAGACGAATGCCATGGTGCTGGTGCGCGGCGAGAGCGGCACGGGCAAGGAGCTGGTGGCGCGGGCGCTGCACGCCGAGGGCGCGCGGGCGAATGGCCCCTTTGTGGCGGTGAACTGCGCGGCGTTCGCGGAGTCGTTGCTGGAGAGCGAGCTGTTCGGGCACGAAAAAGGCGCGTTTACCGGGGCCTCCGCGCGGCGCGCGGGGGCGTTCGAGCGGGCGCAGGGGGGCACGCTGTTTTTGGATGAAATCGGCGACGCCCCCTCCGCGGTGCAGGTCAAGCTGCTGCGCGTGCTGGAAGACCGCACCATCATGCGGGTGGGGGGGCAGGAGAGTTTCGAGGTGGACGTGCGGCTGGTGTCCGCGACCAACCGCGATTTGGAGGCCAAGGTGGCGGCGGGGAGTTTCCGGCATGATGTGCTCTACCGCTTGCAGGTGGTGGGGCTGACCCTGCCGCCCCTGCGCGAGCGTCGCGAGGATATCCGGCCGCTGGCCGAGCGGTTCATCGCTTGGGCGCAGCAGGAGCACGGGCGGCGCGTCCGGGAAGTCGAGCCGGAGTGGTACGCCCGGCTCGAGGCGCACGACTGGCCGGGAAATATCCGCGAGTTGCGCAATGTGGTCGAGGCGGCGGTGGTTATGGCGCCGGACGAAGTGCTGCGGGCGGAGCGGCTGCAACTGGGGGGGGCGGGGGCGACGGCGGTCGCGCCCGGCGGCTGGAGCGTGCCGGCGGACATGACGCTGGAGGAGATCGAAAAACGGGTGCTGGAGGAGGCATTGCGGCGCAATCAGGGCAACCGCAGTCTGACGGCGGAGCAGTTGGGGCTGTCGCGGAGGACCATCCAGCGGAAGATTCAGGAGTTGGGGTTGCCTTGGTAGTCTTGTCTGGCGGGGTGGTGGTGGGGCGGGTGGTGCGGGGCGCTGACGCGCCTTGGCGACGGCGTTACGGGATTGGTGGGGGCGTGGAGCAGCCACACAGACTTGCACGGACTTGCACGGACGGACACGGACATTTTGGACGCCGCTGCGCGGCGAAAAGAGAGGTAAAAGCGAGGCGTTTTTTTGGCGCTCCCACGTCTTGGCCGGGGTTTGTCGGCAGCTGCGGTTGATGGTGGAAAATGGCGGCTGATGCGGCGGGGAAAAGGGCAAAAAGGGACAAAATTGAGCTGAAAATGGGCGGTTTTGGCAAAAAAGGGGCCCAAAACGGCCGGAAACGGGCAAAACCGGATGTTTTTTGGTGTTTTTTGGGCGTTTTGGGGTCGCTGACGCGCCATGGCGACGGAGGGAGCAACCGGCGACTGCCGACAAACGGGGGGGGCGCCGCACGGACTTGCACGGACGGGGAGGCCGCTTGTGGCGGGGGAGCGGGGCGGGTCCACGTTGGCCGCATGCATCACGTTTTGCGCAAGTTTGCCGGACAATTTTTTTCTACGCCGCGCCGGGGCGCGGCGCGGTCGCCTCGGCGATGCGACCCTACCTTTTGGCGCTGAGGCGCCATGGCGACGGAGGGAGCAACCGGCGACTGCCGACAAACGGGGGGACGGCCGCACGGACGAAGGGCGTGCTGTGGGGGGACGATTTCGCCGTGATGATTTCGCTTCTTGCTGATTCGGGGGGGGGGCGGTAGGATGCGCGGGTTAGTTTTTTGGCGTGGATGAGAGGAATTGTGAGGCGATGAGAATTTTGTCGGGCATACAGCCATCGGGCAAGCTGCACATCGGGAATTATTTTGGGATGATGCGTCCGGCGCTGCGGCTGCAGGAACAGGGCGAGGCGTATCTGTTTATCGCGGACTACCACGCGTTGACATCGGTGGCGGACGCGGAGGCGATGCGGCGGGGCTCGCGGGATGTGGCGCTGGATTTTCTGGCGTGCGGGCTGGACCCGGAGCGGACGGCGTTTTACCGTCAGAGCGACATGCCGGAGGTGCACGAGCTGGCCTGGCTGCTGTCGAATGTGACGCCGCTGGGGCTGCTGGAGCGATGCCACTCGTACAAGGACAAGCTGGCGAGGGGGATCGCGGCGAGTCACGGTTTGCTGGCGTATCCGGTGCTGATGGCGGCGGATATTCTGATTGTGCAGGCGAACGTGGTGCCGGTGGGGCGGGACCAGAAGCAGCATGTGGAGGTGACGCGGGATATTGCCATCAAGTTCAACCACCTGTTTGGGGAGGTGTTTACGATTCCGGAGCCGCAGATTTCGGAGGAGGTGGCGGTGGTGCCGGGGCTGGACGGCCAGAAGATGTCGAAGAGCTACGGCAACACGATTGAGATTTTCGGGGATGTGAAGCAGACGCGCAAGCGGATCATGAGCATGGTGACGGACAGCAAGACCCTCGAGGAGCCGAAGGATCCGGACGCGTGCAACATTTTCCGGCTGTACAAGCTGTTCGCGACGGAGGAGCAGCAGGCGGATCTGGCGCGGCGCTACCGGGCGGGGGGGATGGGCTACGGCGCGGCGAAGAAGGAGCTGGCGGACATGCTGGAGGCGTATTTCGCGCCGATGCGGGCGCGGCGGGCGGAGCTGGAGGCGGACCCGGGGTATGTCGAAGGCGTGTTGAAGGCGGGCGCGGCGCGGGCGCGGGAGCTGGCGGCGGTGACGGTGCAACGGGCGCGGCGGGCGGTGGGGCTGGAGTAGGGCCGGAGCCTGCCGGGCACGGGGCGCAAAAGGACGGTTTGGGATGTCGCCGGAGGAGTACAAGGTCAAGCTGGAGGTGTTTGAGGGGCCTCTGGATTTGCTGCTCTATCTGATCAAGAAGGACGAGCTGGAGATTCACAACATCCCGATGGAGAGCATCACGGCGCAGTATGTCCAGTATCTGGACCTGATGAAGATGCTGGATTTGAACATCGCGGGGGAGTTTCTGGTGATGGCGGCGACGCTGATGATGATCAAGAGCCGGATGCTGCTGCCGGTGGAGGACCGGCCGGATTTGGAGGACGAGGAGGAGGACCCGCGCTGGGATTTGGTGCGCCAACTGGTGGAGTACAAGAAGTTCAAGGACGCGGCGCTGCATCTCGAGGCGCTCGAGTTGCGGCGCGAGGGCATTTTCGGGCGGGATGGGGCGGAGGTGGTGCTGCCGCGGGACGCGGAGGTGGCGCTGCACGATGTGGGGCTGTTTGACCTGATTAGCGCGTTCAACGAGGCGCTGAAGAAGGTCAAGACGGAGGAGCTGCGCGAGATTTTTGCCGAGCGGTTCACGGTGGCGGAGAAGATCGAGGTGCTGAGCGAGCGGCTGCAGCGCGAGAAGAGGTTCTCGCTGTCGGCGATGTTCGCGGGGATGCGCTCGCGCAATGAGATTGTGTGCACGTTTTTGGCGCTGCTGGAGCTGATTCGCCTGGCGCAGGTGCGCGCCGTGCAGCACGAGGTGTTTGGCGAGATTTATCTGGAGCGGGCGGAGGGGATCCGGCTGATGGTGCCCCCGCTGCTCGAGGAGTCGTTGCCGGCCGAGGGCCGCGAGTGAGGTCCGGGCGGCCGGAAGGATGGATGCGCCGCCGGGCGCGGGAGAGGTTATGAACGATATTGTGTTGCCGGAGCTGAAGCAGATTATCGGGGCGATGCTGTTTGTGCGCAAGGAGCCGCTGACGGTGGCGGAGATCCGGCGGGTGCTGACGACGACGGCGGAGCGGCGGGGGGGGATTACGACGGATTTCGCGAAGGCGGGCGAGAAGCTGATCCGGGAGGCGGTGGCGGCGCTGGAGCGGGATTTGGCGGGGAGCAAGCTTGGGTTTCATCTGATCGAGGTGGCGGGGGGGTGGCGGCTGGAGAACGACGCGAGCTGCGGGCCGTGGCTGCGGGTGCTGCTGCAGAAGGGGCGCGGGGCGCGGCTGTCGCTGCCGGCGCTGGAGACGCTGGCGATTATTGCCTACCGTCAGCCGTGCGTGCGATCGGAGATCGAGGCGGTGCGGGGGGTGGCGGTGGATTCCATTGTGCGCAATTTGCTCGAGATGCAGTTGATCCGGGTGATCGGGCGCAGCGAGCTGCCGGGGCGGCCCTGGATGTTCGGCACGACGCAGAAGTTCATGGAGCACTTCGGGCTGAAGAGTCTGGAGGATTTGCCGGGGACGGACGAGCTGCGGCGGATGGAGGCCCGGCAGCGGCAGCGTTCCGCCGAGGAGGCCGCGGCGGCGGAGGGGGGTGACGGGGCGGAGGAGGATGGCGAGGAGGGGGAGATCGAGCGCGAGGAGATGTCGTCGGATGACATTGTGGGGGGCGAGGGCAACGATTTGGAGGAGGACGGGGAGGAAGCCTTCGAGGAGGAGGGGGACGACGAGTTCGATGAGGACGATGAGTTTGACGAAGACGACGATGATTTTGATGACGATGACGACGATGATTTTGAGGATGACGACGGGGATGATGACGAGGAGGACGAGTGATGAGCTTGTTTGAGGGTTTGGCCAACGGGTGGATTGCGGCGCAGAAACCGTATCAGCCGGGGCGTCCGCTGGAGGAGGTGGCGCGGGAGCTGGGGCTGGAGAGCATTGACGGGATCGTGAAGCTGGCGTCGAACGAGAACAATTTGGGGCCGTCGCCAAAAGCGATGGCGGCGATGCGCGAGGCGATTCCGCGGATGCATTTGTATCCGGACGGGGGGTCGTTTTATTTGCGCGAGGGCATCGCGAAGCATTTCGGGGTGGGGGCGGACATGGTGATGCTGGGGTGCGGCTCGAATGAGCATCTGGTGCTGCTGGCACACGCGTTCATGGATCAGGGGGATGACCTAGTCTGCTCGGAGAAGTCGTTTGTGGTGTATCAGTTGGTGGCGGCGCTGTACCGCTGCAACTGCATCCAGGCGCCGATGCGGGGGATGACGCACGATTTGGACGCGATGCTGGCGGCGATCACGCCGCGGACGAAGCTGGTGATTGTGGCGAATCCGAACAATCCGACGGGGACGCTGGTGGATCAGGCGGCGGTGGACAGCTTTGTGGAGCGGCTGCCGGAGGGGGTGGTGGCGGTTTTTGATGAGGCCTATATGGAGCTGATCGAGCCGGAGATTCAGGTGGACACGGTCAAGCATGTGAAGGCGGGGAAGAAGCCGGTGGTGACGCTGCGAACGTTTTCCAAGGCCTATGGCTTGGCGGGGCTGCGGGTGGGCTATGCGTTGGCGCAGCCGGACGCCATTGATCTGCTGAACCGGGTGCGCCAGCCGTTCAATGTGACGGCGATGGCGCAGGCGGCGGCGCTGGCGGCGCTGGAGGACGAGGAGTATCTGGTGGCGTCGCGCAAGATGCTGCGCGAGGGGCGGGCGCAACTGATGGCCGGGATGCGCGAGCTGGGGCTGGAGCCGGTCGAGGCGGTGGCCAATTTCATCCTGTTCCCGTTTGAGAAGGCGGCGGAGCTGGCCGGGGAGCTGACAAAGCGCAAGGTGATTGTGCGGCCGATGATGGGGTTTGGCCTGCCGGGCTATGTGCGGGTGAGCGTGGGGCAAGCGGCGGAAAACGCGCGTTTCCTGGAGGCGTTGGAAGAGGCGATGGGGGGAATTGCGTGATTGCGTGATTGCCTGATTGCGGGAATGAGCGAATGCGGGAATGGGCGATTGGGGCGGCGCCGCTGCGCGGCGAGCATGGAGCAGGGGAGTAGGCGCTGACGTGCCCTGGCGGGGGCGGGGCGGAATTTGCGAGTTTTGTCGGCAGCTGCCGGTTGACGCCAAAAAAGGCCCTAACCTGGATTATTCATCAGCATGGATGAAAGTATTGTTATTTGCTGCAGGGCAGCATGATGCGGAAATAATCATAAAAAATTCAGTTTTCATCCATGTTGACCCAAGGCACGACGATTCCAACCCGTCT
>JAAZFE010000047.1 GCA_012511885.1 Lentisphaerota bacterium
ATACAGATCAGGTGTGATAGACTTCTTCATGAGTTGGCCTTCTTTTGTTTAACTGCATCCTATTCTGGCAGAATAGGATGAGAATGCCAACTCCTTTTTTGTCCTCAGGTTGATGAATTATTCAGGCTATATCTTCATAAAAATGATTCTCAAGAATTTGCTTGAATATATCGTCAGACTCATCCGTATAGTCGCGGATAGAAATACTGTGAGAATAAAGACTCAAAGCTGATTTCTTTTGATCTTCAGAAAAAATATTGTCATTTAATATTGCCATAATTTCATCCCCTGGAATCACCAAGTCAGATATTTCCGTATATTCATCGAAATTGGCATGAATATAATCTAATGTGCAGGAGCCATAATGCTCGCGAATATGCTCAAGCGTCGCTAGATTCATTTCAAGCATGCCAATATTGATGAGGGTGCGCACCCGTTCTGGATCTAGCTCGGTAGAGTCAAAGGAAACAGCTTGAAAGGGCAATGTGCTTAGAATGCTTTTGTATCTATCTAGGGTTATGTCGTTACAAAGAAGAACATTGTCGAAAAAACTTTTTGGAAGGTCCTCCCCCTGAAACAAATCCGGATTAGAGAAGTCCAGCTGTTTGACGGGGAAACTATTAATGAAATTGATTAGTGGTTGATCCAATTCTGTCTCGATATTGGCGAAATATGTCACAATATTTGGGAGTGACTGAGCCAGTTTGTTATTCTCTAGAAGTACAGACCACATTTCATGATCACTAACCGTGTTGAGAACCGAAACCACAACAGAGAGCCGTTGAATATATTTTTTCTTTGTATCACTGGTAAGCTTGTCAGAATTCAAGACCTGAAGAACAACATCATCATCATCAGAAATTGAAGAATATCCCTCATCCAGCAGCAGGTTCAGACAGGAATCGAGGTCGTTTGCGACACGCTTTGCTAGAAATTGTTCTGATTCGCTTAAAATGGCAGAAAGCCAACGATTCTGGAGATGATTTAAGGTGTCCTCTTGATAAAACATCTTCAGCATGATTTCAATATTATGAGTGTTTAGATCGTATAAACTGTGCTCATAAACTCCTTCCATCAACTGTCGGTTTACATTTTCATCGTCGATTTTGCTAAAACTAATCTCCAGCTCATACAAATTTTCAATATAGTTGTCAGTAGCCTCGTCCTCAAAAATTAAAACGCTCGAGTGGTCAGAGGTCCAATTTGCAAGATGGCTATCTTGATTAAGCTGTAAAATATTTTCTGTTTTTATGGAATTCAAGGCCAATTGAACCCATTGCAACAATATTTGTTCTGGCAAACTGTTTTTGGGGATTGCGTCTGCTAGAAACGTTGGCCATTCACTGTGAATGGCACTAATGAGGTTCGTCTTGCTCTCAGAATATAGCTGAAAATGATTGATTATAAATCGGTAGTTACGGTCTTTATGTAGCTGTAAGACCATGCTTGAAAGCCTTGACCGATGCTCAGCGTCTAGAGCAGATGACACCAAATAATCGAACAAATCATGGTTTATAGTTTCAGGTTGCAAAAAATACCTGTCTGAGATGCGATCATACAGTTTATCTGGATTATTTAACTTGTAGTCCGGCTTAAAGGCTTTTTGATCTGTTATTGACCGAAGGAATAGCATGTCACTATGACTTATGCTGGCAGGATAGAAATAGGTCAAATAATCGGGATAGGTTTCATCAATGTAGCCACTCCGCAAAAGATATTTCAGCAGATCAAAGTAATGGTTACCCTTGACATCTAAAAACAACTCTGTTTCACCCGCTATATTTTTAACATTTATGCTATTGAAATGCTCAGTGATATTGCTTCGGTCTAAAGTGTCTTTTAGTTGCAAATGAGCAAGCCGACTCAATTTTTTAGTAAGGCTATCTCGTTCTTTCGATAAACCTTCTTTTTCCAACTGCTGTTTTGCAAGTGCATTATCCCTTAATCTTAAAAGAATATCCTTGATTTCAGGTGCGTGAGGACGCTGCGCATATCGTGATAGATAACTTTCAAGTTTATCAATCTTATCAAGTGAAGGGTGTTTATAGCTTGCTGTTTCTATGATACTATCAATCTCAGTAATCCTGTTCTCATATAACTCTTTCTGACCTTGTAGAAGAGATGGAGTTGATCTGAATATTTCAGCCACGAAACCTCTGTCCAGCTGCAATTCAGTAAAATCCTTTGGGAAAAGATTTTTGTAGGTGATTAGTGCAAGCAGTCTATTGTGGTCTAAGTTTGTGGTATTAATTTGTCGGTTATAGATGACATATTCATTGATAATATTTCGCAAAATACGCATTTCATCGATATACAGGGACAGATCTCGAAGAAAATACTCATCGAAGCGATCTAAAATATCCTGTTCCTTGAGATAGGTGAGAAACATGTCGTAGGAATTTGAGCTATCAATGACGGGCACAACTGGAATGATTAGGTCAAAAAACTTTGTGCGGTCTTTAGTAGTAAACATGTCATCACGTACAAGATAAAAGAAGCGCACACGTTTTTTTCTTGAGCGTTTAGTGTTTTGACGAACATTTACAAGTTGATTGACTTCTCTTAAACGCACTAAAATTTCTGGTGACTGCAATCGGTCGAAATTCTCAAAAACAATTGCATTTACATTTGCATTGTTTAATAAATACAATACTTCGTTAAGATATTTATCAAACAGAGATTCATCCGCCTTTTCATTAAGTTCGATCTCATTGCCTTGAACAGCAATCTTTCTGAGACACTTAGTCGTTCTGAGATACCATATCAATTTATATGTCAGAAATGTAACCGCAATCAGCATAGCAACAAATGCCCATCCTCTGCAGGCGGCACTTGCAATCCACTCGAAGCGACTAATTTCATTCTCAATAATAAATCTAACGACACTGGTAAACTTAAATTGATACAAAAGCAGGGCTATTGTTGTAATAATCCAGAATGCAAATCTGCCTGCCCCCCACTTGGTCACTGGGTTCTTTAAGTGAAATGCGGTGAGTGGAATATAACTAGGTTTAATTTGATGCAGTAGCTGGCTGAGAATTTTACGTTCTATAAAGGCGATATTATCTAAGGCTTTTTTAGTATTGCCGACGCCTTGTAAGTCAAAGTCGGTTAGAGAAATATGTATAAATCTCTTTTTCTTATTTCTTTTTTTATAGCTTTCGAGCACGCTACTTTTTCCTGCCCCATATGGCCCTGAAAGTGCGATATTATGTAGGTCGGGGCTATCGAACACGAAATCGATTGCCTTTTGATAGGTCTCAATATTGTCAACCTGATCCGTTGGGGTCAGTTTGTAGAGTGCTAGGGGAGTGTCTTTCTTTGGAGTGTCTTGAGTTGTTTTCTTATCCATTGACATCTCCTTTTCGGTGTCTTGCTACTCTTTTGTTGGAAAGAGCTGCTGGAGCAGGCCTTTTTTGTGGTGGGTTAGGGTTTGGATGCGGTGGGTTTGGGCGGTGATTTGGTCGTCCAGGGTGGTGAGGAGGGAGGCGATTTGTTGTTGTTCGTCAATATGTGGGGTCCAAATTGGCATTTCGGAAATCATGGCTAAGCGGACAGAATCAACAGAGTTTCTAGCACTCATTTTTAAAACACGCTCTCTAAAGTGTTGTGAAAAATAGTAAAAGAAAAATCGAGCATTTACGATAGGTTCAAATTTACAGATGCAATAAACTCTTTGGTGGAAATCGAATTTACCGTTTATATAATGAAAGTTTTTGCCAACGCCAACACCATCACCCGAAGTTAATACAGCCTCTCCGTCATACGAGTATGAATTGATGCGTTCGATATTTTGGGAACGAACAAAAAAGGGGTACTGTCCATTAGCTACATTGTCTTTTGTGTCCTTTTTTCCAGTGGAAATTCTGGCAAATTTCGATATCGAAGAAAATTCGAATGGCACGTTTCGGAATTGGGGGAAGCGGAGGCGGGGGGTGGTTTTGCCTGGGCGGGGGAAGAGGTTTTGCATGAGGCCTTTTTTGTGGGTTTGCAGGGCTTCTAGCTTTTTTTCTTCGGCTTGAATGAGGTTGTCGAGGGAACTGAAACAATCGGCAACCTTCGTTTGCTCGGCAAGACCAGGGATCGTAACCAATTGTGAATAGACGGTGTTGCGATTTAATCCTGGAATAGCGCCAATATCTTGAATGCTGTCAAGTCGTATAGCCGTAAGGAGGCGCCAAATAAAATAGAAGTTATTTTGATTAGGTGACTTCAAGACAACGTAAAATGTAGTGTCAATAGGAGTGCAATCACTTTCGAACAGATTAATTTTTCCGACGGAACCTTTACGCCCTACCACGACTACAGGACCGGATACCATTGCAGGTTCATGGAAACCGACAACGCCATTGGATCCTACGACGGCATATCCTTGCCCTGTTCGTTTTTTTTCGGGCAAGGAAATGCCATACTCTAAAGTAATTATATCCCCGAGTGTTACCTGATCCCACCCGCCTTCCTTCCGGAACTCCGGGAATCTGAGTTTGGGTATTTTGGGGTGGGTTTTCATGTGGGGGGCGATGTGGTGGGTGGTGTGGTGTGGGTTGAGTATTCGTAGGCGGCGAGGCCGGAGATGGGGCGTCCGTCGGCTCGTTTTTTGAGGAGGGGGATGAGGTGGGCCATGAGGTCGAGTTCGCGTTGTGCGCGTTGCCGCCAGTTGAGTTGGAGGGGTGCGAGGAGGTCGGTGAGGGCGTCGGGGTCGAAGATCATGCGTTGGAGGATGGTTTCGACGATGGCTTCGAGTTGTTCGCGGGGGAGGTTGTGTTGGGCGGCGATTTGGGTGAGTTGCCGGGCTTGTTTTTGGCGTTTGAAGAGGCGGTAGTTGTCTTGGATTTGGTTTTCGTTGAGGGGGGTGTTGGCTTGGAGGGAGTGGACGTATTCGGTGATGTCCTGGCGTTCGTTGATGAGCTGGGCTTCGGAGGCGATGAGTCCGATGAGTTGATCGCGGGTCATTTTGGCTTTTTGGGGGTCTTGCTGGGTGTAGCGGGCGATGAGCTGCATGATGTAGTCGTAATCAATGGTGGCGGAGGCGAAGAGGACGAATTCGAAGTCGAGCTGGTCGAGGGCGGGGCTGCCGGTGCCGCCGGGTTTGTCGCGTTGATCGCGGAGGCGTTGGGCGGTTTCGAGGTAGGCGCCGCGGAACTCGCGGAGTTGGTGGCGGGGGAGGATGGATTCGATTTCCTGTTTTTGGAGGGGGGAGAGGTTGGTGTATTGGTCGAGCTGGGTTTGGATGCGCTGGACTTCCTTGAAGCGGTTGATGAACTGGGCGCGGGCGTCGTCGCCTTTGAGGTTGGCGATGGCTTCGGGCTGGGGGGGGAGGCCTTGGGAGTGGAGGAATTGGTCGAGCTGGGCTTTGGCTTCTTTGAGGCGTTGGATGACGGCGGGGGCTTTATCCACGAGCCAGATTTCGCGGGCTTGTTCGGGTTGGGCGCCGGAGAAGAGGGTGATGGCTTCGTCCACGTTGTCTTGCTGTCCGCGGAAGTCGAGGATGTGTCCGTGGGGTTTGGTGGCGTTGAGGATGCGGTTGGTGCGGCTGAAGGCTTGGATGAGGCCATGGTGGCGGAGGGGTTTGTCCACGTAGAGGGTGTTGAGGTATTTGGAGTCGAAGCCGGTGAGGAGCATATCGACGACGATGGTGATGTCGATTTTTTCGGCGCCTTTTCGGGGGAGGTCGGCGTTGGGGTGCTGCTGGTCTTTGATGCGTTGCTGGACATCTTTGTAGTAGGCGTCGAAGTCGTGGAGGGAGTGGTTGGTTTGGTAGGTGGCGTTGTAGTCGGCGATGATTTGCTGGAGGGCGGCTTTTTTCTTGTGGGGCTCGGTGGCGTTGTCGGCTTGTTCCTGGGGGAGGTCTTCCTGGAGTTGGCGGACATCGGCGTTGCCATCGGCGGGGGGCGAGAAGACGGCGGCGATGCGGAGGGGGGGGGAGTCGGGGTCTTGGGTGGCGAGTTGGGCCTGGCGGGCTTGGAAGAGGTGGTAGTAGGCGATGGCGTCGTTGATGCTGGCGGTGGCGAAGAGGGCGTTGAAGCGGCGGTTGGCGGTGGCGGCGTGGTGTTTGGCGAGGATGGTGTCGACGATGGCTTGTTTGGTGTGGTGGGCGGGGGCGGTGGAGAGGTTTTCGCCTTCGGGTTTGAAGTAGTCGATGTGGAAGCGCAGGACGTTGCGGTCTTCGATGGCGTGGGTGATGGTGTAGGCGTGGAGTTCCTGCTGGAAGGCGTCCTGGGTGGTTTTGAGGGTTTGGATGTGGCCGTCGATTTGTTTGACGGTGGCGTTTTGCTCGAAGATGGGGGTTCCGGTGAAGCCGAACAGCTGGGCGTTGGGGAAGAAGTCGCGGATGGTTTGGTGGGTATCGCCGAATTGGGAGCGGTGGCATTCGTCGAAGATGATGACGAGGCGCTGGCGGCGGAGGGATTCGAGGAGGTCGGGGTAGGCGGAGTGCCCGCGTTGCTGGCGTTTGCGATTGCGGGGGCTGTGTTCGTCGAGGGCGAGGCCGAGTTTTTGGATGGTGGTGACGATGACTTTGTCGGCGTAGTCGGTGGAGAGGAGGCGGCGGACGAGGGCGGCGGTGTTGGTGTTTTCTTCGACGCAGCCCGGCTGGAAGCGGTTGAACTCTTCGCGGGTTTGGCGGTCGAGGTCTTTGCGGTCCACGACGAAGAGGCATTTGTGGATGCAGGGATTGGTTTTGAGGAGGGTGGAGGCTTTGAAGGAGGTGAGGGTTTTGCCGCTGCCGGTGGTGTGCCAGATGTAGCCATTGCCGCTGTTTTCTTGGATGCAGCGGATGATGCGGTCCACGGCGTAGATTTGGTAGGGGCGCATCATCATGAGCTTTTGCTCGCTGGCGATGAGGACGGTGTAGCGGCTGATCATGTCGCCGAGGGTGCATTTGGGCAGGAAGGTTTCGGCGAAGTGGTCGAGGTTGGTGATTTTGGCGTTGTCTTCGGCGGCGAACTGATAGATGGGGAGGAAGCGTTCTTCGGCGTTGAAGCTGAAGTGGCGGTGGTTGTTGTTGGTGAAGTACCAGGTGTCGGTCCAGTTGCTGACGATGAAGAGCTGAACGAAGCAGAGGAGGGTGCGGGAGTAGCCGTTGCCGGGGTCGTTTTTATAGTCCACGATTTGCTGCATGGCGCGGCGGGGACTGATGCCGAGGTTTTTCAGCTCGATCTGCACGGCGGGGATGCCGTTGATGAGGAGCATGACATCGTAGCGGTGGTGGCTGTAGTCGGTGTTGATGCGGAGCTGGTGGACGACTTCGAAGGTGTTTTTGCACCAGTCTTCGATGTTGACGAGGGTGTAGTGCAGCGGGGTGCCGTCGTCGCGGGTGAAGTGGTTGATTTCGCGGAGGGTGCGGGCGGCGGTATAGACGTCGGGGGTGACGATGTCGTTGAGAAGGCGGTCGAATTCGCCATCGGAGAGCTGGACGCGGTTGAGTCCTTCGAATTTGGCGCGGAAGTTTTGTTCGAGGGTGGCGCGGTCGCGGATGTCGGGGCGGATGGTGTATTTGAGGTCGCGCAGGCGGTTGATGAAGCGGATTTCGATGTCTTCTTCGCAGAGGATGGGGGAGTGGGGGGCGGGGTCGGGTTGGTAGTTGGTTTTGGGGGCGGTCATGATGGGTGGGGGTGGGCGTGAATGGCGGTGGATGACATGGGGCCTACTTCCTCAAGGGATGATGGGGGTTGGCGGGGTGGGGTGTCAAGGCTCTGCCGCTGACGCGGCGGGGACAGCCACGCGGAGGCTGCGGATTCTTGGGAATGTTGGGAATGCGGGTTTGCGCGGGGGGCGGTTTCGGCTAGGATGGGACGCCAATGATGAATGCGTACGCGTCCAGGGTGGTTTTGTTTGATATTGATGGCACGTTGCTGAATACGGGCGGGCTGGGGTGCGAGGCGTTTCGCCGCGGCCTCGAGCGCGCGACGGGCGTGCCGGACGACCTGGCCTATATCTCGTTTGCCGGCAACACGGACCGGCGGGTGTTGGCGCAGGTGATGGAGCGCCGGGGGCGGGAGCTTGACGAGGAAACCGTCCGGCAGGTGTTCGCGCTGATGGCGGTCGAGCTCGAGGCGCTGCTGGCGGGGGCGGAGGTCGAGGAGATCGCCGGCGCGGGCCGGCTGGTGCGGGAGCTGGCCGGGCGGGGCGCGGCGCTGGGGCTGGTGACCGGCAACATCCGAGCCTGCGCCTATCTCAAGCTGCGCAGCATCGCGCTGGACGACCTGTTCCCGTTCGGGGGCTTCGGCGACGACCACGCCGAGCGGTCGGCCATCGCGCGCGCGGCGATGGCCGCGGCGCGGGTGGCGGGGCATGGCGGCGCGCGGGCCTGCCTGGTGGGTGATACGCCGTCGGACATGCTGGCGGGGCGCGCGCTGGGCATCCCGGCGCTCGGCGTGGCCTCCGGCAACTATACGGCGGAGGATTTGTTCGCCGCGGGCGCCCGGCGGGTGGCCCGCGATTTCCAAGATACGGCCGCCTGGCTGGACTGGGTGGAGGAAGCGCTTGATTCCATGGCAACCGATCGGCCAACGGCCGGGGAGCGTGCAGGATGAGAAATACGAAAATTGTGTGCACCATCGGGCCGGCTTCGAGCAGTCGCGAGATGCTCGAGCGCCTGATGGATGCGGGGATGAATGTGGTGCGGTTGAACTTTTCGCATGGCACGCGCGAGGATCATGCCGAAAAAATCGCCTTGATCCGGACTCTGGCGGCCGAGAAGGGGTTGCCCATTGCCATCTTGCAGGATTTGTCCGGGCCCAAGATCCGCACCGGTGTGTTTGCCGGAGGCCGCGTGGAGCTGGAGCCGGAGGACCGGTTCACTCTGACCGCCCGGGATGTGCCCGGGGATCGGCGCGAGGTGAGCCTGACCTATGCGGAGCTGCCCAACGACGTGGAAGCGGGCGACACCCTGCTGCTGGCCGACGGGGCGCTCGAGATGCGGGTCGAGGAGGTGGCGGGGCCGGACATCCACTGCCGGGTCATTCTGGGCGGCGAACTCAGCAGCCACAAGGGCATCAATCTGCCCTCGCGCAGCATTCGCGCGCCGATCCTGACGCCCAAGGATCGTCTGGATCTGGCGCTGGGGCTCAAGCTGGGGGTGGACTATGTGGCGTTGTCGTTTGTGCGCTCGGCGGCTGACATCGAGGATGCCCGGGCCACCATGCGCGAGTTCGGCGCCGAGCGGCCCATCATTGCCAAAATCGAGAAGCATGAGGCGCTCGACGAGCTGGATGCCATCATTGCCGCGGTGGACGGGGTGATGGTGGCGCGCGGGGACCTGGGCGTGGACATTCCGCCGGAAAAGGTGCCCACCGCCCAGCGTCTGATCATCGAAAAAGCCAATCTGGCGGGCAAACCGGTCATTACCGCCACCCAAATGCTCAAGAGCATGACCGACGCCCCCCGGCCCACGCGCGCCGAGGTGACCGACGTGACCAATGCGGTGCTCGAGGGCACCGACGCTGTCATGCTGTCGGAGGAAAGCGCGGTGGGCAAATATCCTGTCGAGGCGGTGCGCACCATGGCGCGGATTGCGCTGGAGGCCGAGCAGGCCTTCCGTCGCGAGGCCTGGTGGCAGCGGCTGGCCCAACTGCGTCCAGCCGACACCGCCGAGGCCCTGACCCGCGCGGCCTGCAACCTGGCCGAGGCGATTGACGCCAGGGCGCTGCTGATTGCCACGGAATCCGGCACAACGGCACGCATGGCGGCCAAGGCGCGTCCGCGCCGACCCATTCTGGCGGCGACCATCACGCCAGAGGTCTTTCGCCAGTTGGCGCTGGTGCGCGCGGTGCAGCCCATGATGATTCCCGAGCAGGAGCTGCTGTCCAACCTGTTCCGGGAGATGCACCGCGCCGCCAAGGAGCTGGGCGTGGTCAAGCCGGGCGATACGGTGGTCTGCACCGCCGGTTTCCCGCCGGGCAAGACCGGCAGCAGTAACCTGATCAAGATTGAGACGGTGCCGTAGGCAAGGCCCCGCGGCTGCGCCGCGCAGACTACAGACGCGAGACCACAGACTGGAGGCTTGGGCAGGAAGAAAATGGGCCACCGAGAGGTGACCTTGTTGACCCTGTTGACCTTGTTGACGAAGACGGTTGCGGCTGCGCCGCGAGGGATGACTCTGCGGGGGAGGACAACTTTGGGTTGACTGGGCGATGGTTTGGCCTACTTTGACTGAAGACATAGGGCCTTGGAGGTCAATCAGGTCAACAAGGTCAATCAGGTCAACAAGGTTAATCAGGTCAAAAACAATGAGCCAAGGAGGAGGGCGTCATGTCTGGGAGGTTTGACAAGCACGGGGGTTTTCGTCGGTTGCATTCTTTTACCTTGGCGACGATTGTCCAACTGGAGACGTTGAGTTTTTGTCGAAGATTTCTGACGTATAAGGCTCATGAAGGGGCGACGCGGTTTTATGACCCTCAAGGTCGGCAATATGACCAGATGACGCAGGCGGCGCGGAGCGGGCCTTGGGAATTGCGTGATTGCGGGAATGGGGAATGGGCGAGTTGTTATGACGTTTTTGGCGGTTTTTGGGGCGGGTTTGCGGGTGGCAGGGTAGGGACGCCTCGCCGAGGCGTCCGCGCTGTGTCCCGTCCATGCGGGACACAGCGAAGAAAAAAAATGTTCTGAAACCATCCGCAAAACTTGATACTGTAACTTTCCGCGACCATCTTGGAAGTCCTTCTTTTTTTTGCCCCGCCTAACGGCGGGCCACGGACGCCTCGGCGATGCGTCCCTACCTTGGGAACAGCCACACGGACGAACACTGACGGACATCCCGTCCCGCGCGTGCGGGACGGGACAGGCGGACGCTGAGGGATTTTGGGGATTGCGGGAATGGGCGAGTTGTCGGGTTCGGGTTGCCAGCGGGGGGGGCGGGCGGGTATGGTGGGGCGGTCTGATGCTTGGGGCATCGTTGGATCATGTATAGAAAGGAAGGCCGCCGATGGCCATGATACCCGATTTGCAGTCGTCGCTGCTGTGCGATGACGTGCGCCAGGAGAAATCCGGCAAATTCATTTTGATAGGTCTGTTTGATTCGCTGGGGGCGCCCACGTTTCCGTTCCGGCATCCGCGCCAGTTTTTGGTGACGCGCTGGTGTTCGGGGGAGGGTGAGTTCCAGCAGCATACGCGTATTTTGCGGCCGGACATGGCCACGCTGGTGGCCGAGGGCAAGCGGATTCCGGTCAAATTGCCGCATGTGGAGGCCACGGCCACCAATGTTGAGCTGTTCCTCAACCTTGAATTCCACCAGGCCGGCACCCACTGGGTGGAGGTTCTGCTGAACGACGACATCAAGATCCGTTTCCCTCTGCGGGTGATGGATGTCAATCCGTCGAGGCAGGACAGCCCGTTCTGACCGGAGCCGGGCATGAAGAGGGCTGATTCTGGCTGCCGTCCGGGAGGGGGCGCGTAATGTGCCTGGCCATTCCGGGACGCCTGGTCGAGATTGCCGGGGGCGAGGGTCTTGAACGGCGCGGCACGGTGGACTTTGGCGGGGTGCGGCAGGAGGTCTCGCTGGCCTATCTTCCGGAGGCCCAGCCGGGCGAGTATGTTCTCGTGCACGTGGGCTTTGCCATCACGTTGCTGGACACCGCCGAAGCCGAGCGCATCCTGCGGGAGCTGCGCGAGCTGGAACTTGGTTGAGGCGGCGGCGGTGAACACCCCAGGCCAGACAGCGACCGGCCCGGGGTTGTACATCCATGTGCCGGTTTGCGCCAGCCAGTGCGCCTATTGCGCGTTTTTCTCGATGGCTCCGGCGCGGGAGCTGGTGGCGGCCTGGCTGGCGGGCATCCGGCGCGACCTGAGCGAACTGCCGGACGGCTTCGCCCCCGCCACGGTCTATATCGGCGGGGGCACCCCCACCGCGCTGGAGGAGGAGGAGCTGGCCCGCCTGTTCGAGCTGCTGGCCGGGCATGTCGAGTTGGGCGGGGCGGGCGAATGGAGTTGCGAGGTCAACCCCGGCTCCCTCACCTCCGCCAAGGCGGAGCTGCTGCGCGCCGCCGGGGTGAACCGGCTGTCCATTGGTGCGCAATCCTTCCACCCGGACACGCTGCGGCTGCTGGGGCGCGGCCACCACGCGGACGACACGCGCGCCAGCGTCGAACTGGCCCGGCAGGCGGGCTTCCGGCACATTGCTCTCGATCTGATCTACGGCGTGCCGGGGGTCACCGCCGCCATGTTCGCGGCGGACCTCGAGGCGGCGTTGGCGCTCGAGCCCGAGCACATCTCGTGCTATTGCCTCGAAATCGAACCCGGCACCCCCTTCAGCCGGCGGGCCGCCGCCGGCGAGCTGGCGATTGACGAAGCCGAACAGCGCCGTCAGTTTGAATTGTCCCGCCGGGTGCTGACCGCCGCCGGTCTGGGCCACTACGAAATCTCGAACTTCACGCTGCCCGGGCGGGAGTGCCGGCACAACGGGCTCTATTGGTCGGGCGGCGAATACCTCGGCATTGGGCCGGCCGCCCACTCGCACTGGCGGGGCAAGCGCTGGGGGCACACCGAGGAGCTGCCCGAATGGTCCCGCGCGTTCGAGGAGACCCTCGAGCCCGCCGCTAAAGCCCGCGAGACGCTTGTGATGGGGCTGCGGCGCATCGCCGGCTGGAACCGGCGGGAGTTCCGCGCCGCCACGGGCTTCGAGATCAACGACCTGCGCGGGCCGGAAATCGCGCGCCTCGCGGCCGACGGGTTGCTCGTCGAAACGCAAGAGAGCCTCCGCCTGGCTGACGACGCTCTTTTCATCAGCGATACTGTCTTTGCCGAGCTGGTTTGAGCCGCTGGGGCGGGGGGGAGGGGAATTGCGTGATTGCGGGGATGCGTGATTGGGCGATTGGGGCGGGTCAGGGCGGGGTGGCAGGGCGGCCGCGGAGGGCGGGGAGCTGGGTGAGGATGTCGCGGGGGAAGCGGTAGGAGGGGAAGGCGCGCCGGCGTTGTTCGGCGACTTGCAGGGCGAGGTCCTGGCGGCTGTTGGCGATCCAGGCGCGGGTGAGCTGGTCCATGATGGCGATTTGGACTTCGGGGGAGTGCTGGAGGGAGTTGGCCCAGGCGAGTTCGAGGTAGTGGGCGGCTTTGGGGGCGTCGCCGACGCGCAGGTTGATGGAGCCCATGGTTTCGAGGATGAGCGGGTTTTTGGGGTCGAGACGGTGGGCCTTGGTGGCGTGGCGCAGGGCGGTGAGGAGTTCGTCGTTGCACTGGAGCATGGCGTAGGCGAGGTTGTTGAGCACGGCGGGGTTGTCGGGGGCGAGTTCGAGGGCTTTGAGGAGGAGGCAGCGGGCGTCGTGATAGCGCTTTTTGCGGAAGAGGATGGTGGCTTGGCCGAGGATGGCGTTGATGTCAGTGGTGTCGAGGGCGGTTTCTTCGGCGGCGGTGTAGGCGGCCCGGGCCTTGCGGTAGGCGCCGCGCTGGAGCCAGAAGTCGGCCAGGGCGAGCTGCTGCTCGCGGGCGAGCTGGAGGCAGCGGGCGGCGTTGGGGCTGATGAGGAGCAGGGCGGCCTGTTTGAGGGGCTCGCGCCGGGAGAAGAAGTCGCTTTCGGCGATGGTGTGGCGGACGCCGGCGCCGTCGAGGAGTTGGAGGCAGGCGGTTTCACGGTTCCAGGAGACGGGGATCATGGGGTCGGCGACGGCATAGCGTTTGTCCGGGTGGGGCATCATGATGAGCAGGGGGCGCTTGTTGAGGAAGGCGCGCTCGAGCAGAACGGGGTCGGCTTTGACGGCCATGAGGACGCGCTGGCGGTTTTGCGCGGCGCGCCGCAGATGGTTGCGGTCCATGTGGCCCCGGGGCGCGCAGTGGGGGATGATCTGCTCGAGTTCGTCGGGGCGCAGGCGCAACTTGTTGGCGCGGAAGAAGGCGTCGAGGATGGCGCGCTCGGAGCGGGTGTGGTCGCCGGTGATGGCGGGGGTGGGACGGAGGGCGTGGTGGGGGGGGGGCTTGGGGGCGGTGGCGCAGCCGGCGAGGGCCAGGAGCGCGAGCGGCGCGAGAAGGCGAGCGGAACGGATATATACAGGGCGGCCCGGGCCGGCCTTGGGATGGGGGCGACGAGGGGGGGGGCTAGCGCAAACGTGTACGGTCAAGCACATCGAAGATGCCCGGGGTGCCTTTCAGGATTTGGACGGCGCGCTGGCGGACGGCCCGGTCGGGCACGACGCCGTGCAGGGTGGCCATGCCGTTGTGGACGCTGACGCTGAGCGTGGCGGCGGCGGTCATGGTGTCGCTGTTGAGGCGGCTGGTGGCGAGGGCGGCGATGTCTTCGTCGGTGACAGGTTCGGAACTCCACGCGCCGTCCTGCCAGGAGGCGCAGCCCAACAGGGCGGTCAACAGGCCGAGGATTGCAAGCAGGCGGAGTTTTTTCATGGGTGTTTCCAGGTTGTTGGTGATGCGGGGCCGGTTGGACGACGCCTTCATCTTTTCATCATAGGACAACCGGGGCGGGGTGTCAATTTGATCGGAACGATTGCCAGAGGGCCGGCGTGTTTGCTAGAGTGGACGCATGGAGCAGAAGACTTCCTATACCGTCAAGTTGTCCCCCGAGCAGATGCAGGCTGCGGCCGCTTTGCTGCGGGAGGGCAATTACCGTCCGCGCGAGGTGCCCTATGCCCTGGCGGCGGGGGCGCGCGAGGACTGCAACATCGTGCTGTACAAGAGCGGCAAGTGCCTGGTGCAGGGCAAGGGGGCCGCGGACTGGATCCGGTTCGTGCTCGAGCCGCAGGTGCTGCACGAGGCGCGGCTGGACTATGAGGATGTGCTGAATCCGGAGTCGGTGGCGCCGCACATCGGGGTGGACGAAAGTGGCAAGGGCGATTTCTTCGGCCCGATGGTGATTGCGGCGGTCTATGTGGACGAGGCCATTGCCAAGGATTTCAAGGCGATGAACGTGCGCGACAGCAAGGTGATCACCAGCGACAAGGTGGTGCAGGCGCTGGCGCAGAAAATCCGCAAGCGCCTCGGGAGGCGGTTCAGCGTGGTGGCGGTGGGCCCGGCGGCCTACAACCGGCTGCACGGCAGCATGGGCACGGTCAACCGCATCCTGGCGTGGGGCCATGCCAAGGTGATCGAGAACCTGCTCGAGGTGGTGCCGAACTGTCCGCGCGCGCTCAGCGACCAGTTCGGGCCGGAGCAGCAGATCCTGCGCGCTCTGCAGCAGAAGGGGCGCAAGATCAAACTCGAGCAGCGGCACCGCGCGGAAAGCGATGTCGCCGTGGCGGCGGCATCCATTCTGGCGCGGGCGGCCTTTTTGAGCGGCTTGGAAAAACTGGGCGAGAAGGTCGAGATGACGCTGCCGAAGGGGGCCTCGGCCAAGGTGCGCGAGGCGGCGACGGAGCTGGTCGGGAAGCATGGCGGCGCCATGCTGCTCGAGGTGGCGAAGTGCCACTTCAAGACCACGGATGATGTTCTGGCGGCGCTGGGCAAGACGCGCGAGAGCGAAGGGCTGCCCGCCGCGCCCGAGCGCAAGCCCTATGTGCCGCGCAAGCGATCGCCATGAAACTGGTGCGTTACGGACAGCCCGGGCGCGAGCGGCCCGGCATTTGGCTGGAGGCCGCCGGCGCGGATGCCGCGCGCATTGTGGATGTGCGCGGGATGGCGTTTGACATCGAGGACTACAACGCCCGCTTCTGGCGGACGCACGGCTTGGAGCGCTTGCGGGGGTTGCTGGCGGAGGAGGGGCTGAAGACGCTGGCGGCGGACGGGGTGCGCCTCGGGCCGCCGGTGCCGCCGCCCCGCCGGCTGATTTGCCTGGGCAAGAATTATCGCGACCACGCGGAGGAGTTCGATGCCCGCGTGCCGGCCCAGCCGATTTATTTTGCCAAGAACCCGGGCGCTCTCTGCGGGCCGGCCGACGAGATCCGGCTGCGTCCGGGGGCGCGGGCGGACGCGGAGGTGGAGCTGGCGGTGGTGATCGGCAGGCCGGCGCGCGCGGTGGCCGAAGAGGACGCGTTGGACCATGTGGCGGGCTACACGATTCTGAACGACGTGACCGACCGCGATCTGCAGGCCGAGCGCGACCAGTGGTTTCTGGGCAAGTCGGCGGACACTTTCGGGCCGCTGGGCCCCTGGCTGGTGACGACCGACGAGCTGCCGGATCCGCAGGCGCTGGGGCTGCGCCAGCGCGTCAATGAACTGGTGCTGCAGGACAGCCATACGGAGCGGATGCTTTTCGGAGTCGCGCGGATTTTGGCGGACCTGACCCACGTGCTGACGCTCGAGCCGGGCGACATTATTTCCACCGGCACGCCGGGGGGCATCGGTTCGGCGCGCCGGCCGCCGGTCTGGCTGCGGGACGGCGACGTGGTCGAGTGCGAAATAGATGGAGTGGGCCGCTTGCGCAACCGCGTGAGGATGGAGTAGTGTTGGGGGGCGGCCCCGGCGGGCCGCTTAAACACTGAACAAAAGGACATGAACATGAAAATCAAGACATTGGCGATGGTGTTGGCGGTTGCGCTGATCGGCGCGGCGCAGGCACAGGAGGACATGGATTTCGGGGCGATGATGCAGGCGCTGGGAGCGCTGGGGCAGCAGGCCGAAGAGGCGGGGCCCGCGGCAAGCGTGTCGCCCAAGGCGCTGAAGGACTGGCTGCCGAAGTCGCTGCCGGGCTATGAGCGCGTCGAGGCCGGCGCCGAGAAACAGGGCATGATGGGCATGCAGATGGTGGTGGCCAACGGCGTCTATGAAAAGGGCGGCAAGACCATCCAGGTGCAGGTCAGCGACGCCAGCGGGCTGGGTCCCTTCGGCGCCATGGCGATGGCCGGTTGGGCGATGTCGGAGATTGACAAGGAAACCCGTCAGGGGTTCGAGCGCACCGCGATGTGCCAGGGCTACAAGAGCCTCGAAAAATGGGACAAGTCCGGGCAGGAGGCCGAGGTGGAAGTGTTTGTGGACAAGCGCTTCATGGTGAAGGTGGAAGGCAGTGGCCTGGATTCGTTCGACGAGCTGACCGCGGCGGCGGCCGGGCTGGATTTGAAGGCGCTGGCCGCCATCAAGGCGGAATAGCGGCGGAACAGCGCCGCGAGTACCGGGGGGTGGCATGCCCCCCCCGCGCGTCCGCCTTTTGATGGACCATGCTGGATTATCCTCTGCGCCTGCTGCCGGCCACGGCGGACGAATGGCTCGGGCCGCTGCCGGTGCGCGAGGCATTCGCCAACCCGGAGCATCCGCTGGCCGTTGATCTCGGCTGCGGCAAGGGGCGCTTTCTGCTGGCCAGAGCGGCCAGGCAGCCGGAGGTCAATTTTCTGGGCATCGACCGGATGCTGCGGCGGATCCGCAAGGTCGAGAACCGCGCGCGGCGGCTGGACCTGGCCAATATCCGGCTGTTGCGGGTCGAGGCCTATTACGCGGTGGCCCATCTGCTGCCGCCGGTGAGCGTGCGGACCTACTACATTTTCTTTCCCGATCCCTGGCCCAAGGCGCGGCACGAGGGCAACCGGTTGTTCAATCCGCGGTTTCTGGACGCGCTGCACCGGACGCTGGTCGAGGGCGGCGAGGCGCATGTGGCCACCGATCACGCGCCCTACTTCGAGCAACTGTCCGCCGTTTTCGCGGAGGACAGGCGGTTCGCGGCCATCGCGCCCTATGTGCCGCCCGAGGATGAGCAGACCGACTTCGAGCGCTACTACATCGGTCAAACCCCCATCGGGCGGCTGTCGGTACGGCGAATCTGACGTGGATGGCTGCCGGGCCGGCGGCCTCAGCCGGGTTCGTCGCGGATCCAGTCGGGGTTGATGGCGGCGGCGAAACGGGCGGCGAGGATGGCCTCGATGTAAAGATATTTGCCGCGGACTTTCTGGGCGATCACTTTGCCGTTGGCGTGGAGGGAGGCGATGGCGCGACCCTCGCCGGCGGGTATGCGCAAATGCAGGTGGGTCACGCGGTCGCGCAGCAGGTCGGCGATGGTCTGGCGCAGGGCTTCGGTGCCTTCGCCGGTGAGCGCGGAAATCATGACGGAATGCGAGAAGCGGTCCGCCAGGCGCAGCGCCTGGTTGCGCCCCCGCTCGAGGTCGGTTTTGTTAAAGACCGCGAGGATGGGCTTGGTGTGGGCGTCAAGTTCGCGCAGGACGGTATGGACCGCGTTGATTTGCTCATCCACGCGCGTCTGGGAGGCATCAATCACATGGATCAGCAGGTCGGCTTCGACCACTTCCTCGAGGGTGGCCTTGAAGGCTTCGACCAGATGGTGGGGCAGCTTGCGGATGAAGCCGACGGTGTCGGTCAGCAGGCAGGGCTGATGGTTGGGCAGATGGATTTGGCGGGTGGTGGGGTCGAGGGTGGCGAAGAGCTGGTCGTCGGCCAGCACGCCGGCCTGGGTCAGATGGTTGAGCAGGGTGGATTTGCCGGCGTTGGTATAGCCCACCAGCGCCAGCAGCGCCCAGCCGTGGCGGCGGCGGCCGCGGCGCAGCTCAGCCCGGCGGTTGCGGACATCCTGCAACTGGCTGCGGATGCGGGTGATGCGCTGGGTGATGCGCCGGCGGTCCAGCTCGAGCTGTTTCTCGCCAGGACCCTTGAGGCCGATGCCGCCTTTCTGGCGTTCGAGGTGGGTCCACATGCCCATCAGGCGGGGGAGCAGATAGCGCAGTTGGGCCAGCTCGATTTGCAGGCGGCCCTCGAGGGTTTGCGCGCGCTGGGCGAAGATGTCCAGGATGAGCTGGGTGCGGTCCACCACCCGAATCTTGAACAGGTTTTCGAGGGTGCGGCCCTGGGCGGGGGACAGCTCGTCATCGAAAATGACGAGGTTGGCGCCAGCGCTGGAGGCTTCGGCGGCGATCTGTTCGGCCTTGCCGCGTCCGATGAAGGTGGCGGCCTGGATGGCGCGCAGACGGCAGATGGTTTCGCCGGCGACCTCGGCCTGGGCGGTGCCGGCCAGAGCGCGCAGTTCGCGCAGGGAGTCTTCGACTTCGGCGCGGGGCGTCTCGTCCATGTGGGTGGAGATCAGCCAGGCGCGTTCGGGGGCGTCGGACCGGGTCGCGGCGGGATCGGTCATGGGGCGTTCAGGATGCGCTCGCTCAGCCACTGGAAATCGGCGTCGTTGAAGTACCACGTTTCGCGCAGGGGGGCGTCCCAGGGGGGCGGCTCGGGCGCGGAGAGGAGACCCAGATATTCCCGGAAGGCGTCGCGGCCCAATTTGTCGCGCAGGGCGTCCACGAGGGTTTCGGCCTGCCAGTAGAACGCGGCCACTTCGAGGGGCTTGCGCGGGTAGGTCGTGCGGGTCAGGAGCGTGTCGAGCGGTTCGAGGTGTTTGGCGATGTTGCCGGGCGCTGGCCGTTCGATGGTTTGCGACAGGGGGCGGGCGGCGGCTTCCGCCGCGGCGGACCCCATGCGGTTGGCGAGGCCCTCGTCCAGCCACAGCGGCGGGCGCGCGGGATGCTGCTTGTAAACCAGCCAGTGGGAGAGTTCGTGGCCGAGGCGGAAGGCGAGCTTGAGGGGATCGCTGCCGGGGTGCAGACGGATTTTGTCGCCGTCTTGAACCGCCAGCGCCTCGACGGGCCTGAGCGCCTTGGAGCGTTTGTAAAACCGCGGCGGCTTTTCGAGCCGGATGGTCAGGGTGGCCGGTTCCGGAGGCGCGCCGATTTCTTCGAGGACGCAGCGCATGGCGATGGGCAGGACGACGCCCACGATGTCCGGCACTTCCTTGTCATCCGTTTTGATCAGGCAGACCACCCGGCCTTCGGCAAACTCCAGCCGGAGAGGGTCCGGGGCCTGAGCGGAGGATGTCGAGAGTATGGTCATCATGAGGAGGGCTCCCATCCCGGATCGTTTGAACATTCGCGTAGCGCGCGTCATACAGGAACCATAACCCAGCCCAAATTGTTCATCAACAAGGATGAAAGCATCGATGCCGGCCGCTGTGCAGTAGAAAATGATCATACGGAGGGTGGCATCAGTTCTGTTCCAGTCTGGTGAATGACTGGCATTCAATGAATTTTGAAAAAGAAATAGACATCGGGCCCGCAATGCGCTACCAGTACTTTCCGACGGTGCGGGAGTAATTCAGTGGTAGAATGTCAGCTTCCCAAGCTGAACGTCGCGGGTTCGATCCCCGTCTCCCGCTCCATTTTTTTTGATCGGGCGGATGAGTCCTGACCTGAATCGCCGATTCCAGCCTGTCTGCTTTATGGTGCGAGGGGGGGAGCTGTAGATTACCAAACCAGATCCGTTTTGACGGTTTCACATCCTGCTTGGCCCAAAGAACTCTATCCAGCTATTCAGATGGCTGTCTTTATTACCGTGGGTATGGTGATGCGCACTGTTTTCCCACGCGCAATTCCACCGATGATCCGGACGTTTAGCCGTTGCTTGACAAGCTCAACATCTAATTTGGTGTTAGGTGTCGCACGCACACCGGAGGTGTCGACCAGCAGACGATTGTCAAGAGTATCCACTATGGTTACAGACGTGAGATCCAGAGTTGAGGTGTTTTCGACTTCGATGACATAGTCAAACATCACTCCCACTATAACTCGAGTGCTGGAGGCCCATTTTTTGATGGTCGGCTTCGTGGTCGTCCATGCTGTGGTGGCACAAGCGTCGCTTGCTTTGGTGTGGGCAATTGCAATTCTTTGAAACATGTGTGAAGTGTGTGTTTCATTGCGAATTAGGCAAGCAAACCCAGTTGCATCGATCGAAGAGGCCTGTTGGCGCACTACAGCAAAAGATTCCACAGCTTGATTTCGAGTTGTTGCATGATCACTTTGTTCTGTTTGCAACGAGCCAAAATCGGTATGATCTAGCGAAGCAGCAAGATCGTCTTTTTTGTATGTTGTCTTCGCATCAATGCGTTCTGTTTCCGACTGTGCATCCCATATGCGCCGCGAGGACGCAGCGTCGTCAACTTTTACCGCAGTAGCAGCATCCCGTTCCTTTGTATGGGACTCAGCCGCGCTAGCAGATTGCTGTGTTTCGGCGGCTCCTTCAGCTATAAAAGTCTGAGGAACCCGAACAACAACTTCGACAGGCGGTGATCTTAGGCGGAATGGTTTAGTCTCTTCACCGTAAGAATACTCGAGGACTGCTTTATTTTGTATCCTAGCCGTCTCGACGAGGTGCAGCGGAGGTGTTGTTGTGCAGCCGACGAGATAAACAGGAAGCAGAGCGAGTAGGATTCTCCTCATCGATCAAGTCCAACGTTGACCTTGTAAACCGGCCTTTTCCGTGCAGAGTAACCAATTATAGTCACCGCATCTCCTTTCTTTATTTTGGAGATTTGCTCATCGGTGAGCCGGAAGGTTACCTCGGCCAGTTTTTCCAGCTGGTCCATGTCCAGCCTATAAACATAGAGATAGCCTTTTAGCTTAGTGTCGTCAGAGAGCACCATTCGGATCGGCCGTCCGCCCGAGTCACTGTTGATCGACATGGGGCTATCTTTTTGTGGCAGATCAATGGCCGTAGGAAGTTCATACTCCTTGCCCGCAGATTGGTACCCGGTCGGTTCGAGCAAGAGCCGTGCCCCAGCAGGCTGCTCAAAATGCACCCGAGAGGTTGCGCAGCCAGTCAGGACAATAGCCATCGTGAGCAAAACAATTGCGGTTGCTGATTTTGTCATTCGTTTTCTCCTATTTACGGGGTAGCGTGTATTTTAAAATAGCGGCAAACAGCTCCTGTTTTATGCGTTTTCAGTGATGTCATTCATGCAATGATAATAGTTCGGCACATATTAAACCAAGTTTCTTGTTCGTCAGCTTAATTCTGAAATAGCGATGGGCAGTTGTCCAGAGAAAAAGCATAAACTTGCAATTTTATAAGGGAGTTCCTGCGGATCTCTTTTTTCGAGAGCCATCTGTTCTGAAGCCATGGGCACGCGAGCCTCTTCTGCACCACAGCCATCCTTCGATGCCAGGAATTATGAGATAATGCGCAGTTCAGGGAGATTGGGGGATGGGCTTGAGGTATTGGGGTGGGGGGGGCTATTGCGTTTCGTGGGCTTCGCAGGTGCCGGGGAGGACGAGGTTGAGCAGGACTCCGACGAGGCCGGCGAGGCCGATGCCGCTGAGGCAGAAGCGTCCGCAGGTGAAGGCCATGTCGCCGATGCCGGAGGTCAGAATGACGGAGGCGATGACGAGGTTGCGGGATTTGGACATGTCCACGCGGGCCTTGACGAGGGAGTTGATGCCGATGGCGGCAATCATGCCGAAGAGCAGGACCATGATGCCACCCATGACGGGGCCGGGGATGGTGCCCAGGATGGCGCCAAGCTTGCCGGCGAAGGCGAGGATGATGGCGGCGACGGCGGCAACGCGCATGAGGGCGGGGTCGTAGGCCCTGGTGAGGGCCACGGCGCCGGTGACTTCGGAGTAGGTGGTGTTGGGCGGTCCGCCGAGCAGGCCGGCCAGCGAGGTGGCGAGGCCATCGCCCACCAGGGTGCGGTGCAGGCCGGGATGCTCGAGATAATTGCGTCCGGTGACGGAGGAAATGGCGAGGATGTCGCCGATGTGCTCGATGGCGGGGGCCAGGGCGACGGGCAGCATATAGAGGATGGCGGCGGGATCGAAGCGCGGTATGGCGAACGAGCCGTTCTCGCGCGCGAGCGTCCAGGGCAGTTGGAACCAAGGGGCTTCGCGAATGATGGAGAAATCCACCACGCCCATGGCCATGGCCACGAGATAGCCGACGACAATTCCGCAGAGGATCGGGATGAGGCTCAGCAGTTTTTTGCCGAACATGACGGCGGCGATGGCGGTCAGCAGCGAACAGGCGGCGAGGAACAGCGCCGACCCATCGAGCGCAGCGGAGCCGTCGAAATTGCGCGTCATGTCCACGGCCACGGGCGCGAGTTTCAGGCCGATGACCATGATGACGGGGCCGGTGACGATGGGCGGCAGATAGCGGTTGAGCATATCGCGTCCGCCGATCCGCGCCATCAGGCTGAAGAGGAGATAGACGAGGCCGGCAAAGAAGATGGCGCCGAGCGTGGCGGCGGTGCCGAATTCGGTCATGGAAAACTGGATGGGGGCAATGAAGGCGAACGAGCTGGCCAGAAAGATGGGCACGGAGCCGCCGGTGATGGCGTGGAACAGGAGCGTGCCGACGCCCGCCGTGAACAGGGCGATGGACGGATCCAGACCCGTCAGCAGCGGCACCAGCACCAGCGCGCCGAACGCCACGAACAGCATTTGAATGCCCAGGATGGTCCGTCTGAATGAAAAAGAACTGTTCTTCATGTGTGTCTCCTTCGCCTGAATAATTCATCAACATGGATGCGGCCGGGCCGCAACATGGAAGCATGGAAGCAAGGGAGCGGGCGCGACGATTCCAACCCTCTCTGCTTTGTTCTGCGGGGCTCGCAATATGTCCAACCAGCTTCGCCCCGCCTGCCTTGCATCCGGACCGGACTTGTCGCGTGAATTATCCAGGTTCGTGCTTTCCTTGTTATAAAGGGGGATGAATCCAGCGGGCGATTCCGGGGAACGACGGCTCGTGACGGGAGCCGACTTCTTGAACGGGCTGGGATGCTTGCTGCCACAACCGTCTCCGCAAGTATGATGTTGGGGCGGGATGGGTTTTGCAAGCTGAAAACAGGTTGATCCTGGATTATTCATCAACATGGATGCGGCCGGGCCGCAGCATGGAAGCAAGGGAGCGGGCGCGACGATTCCAACCCGTCTGCTTTGTTCTGCGGGGTTCGCAGTGTATCCAACCAGCTTCACCCCGCACGCCTCGCATCCGGGCCGGACTTGTCGCATGAATTATCCAGGATAGATGGACAGAGGACGGCGCGGGGGAGAGATTGTCAATTGTCATGGACTGACCCCGATTTCGTCGGTGATGTTGCGGAAGTGTTCGAGGGCGGCTTCGAGGTTGTCGAGGATTTCGGCGGCGAGGGTTTGGGGGTCGGGGAGATTTTCGAGGTCGGTGAGGGAGTCGTCTTTGAGCCAGAAGATGTCGAGGTTGAGTTTGTCTCGGGCGATGAGGTCTTGGTAGGGGAAGCGTCGGAAGCGTTCGGTTTCTTTGCGGGTTTGGTAGCAGGTGATGAAGTCGGCGAGATCGGCGCTGGTGAGGGGTTTTTGTTTAAGGGTTTTGTGGATATTGGTTCGGAGGTCGTAGATCCAGAGTTCACGGGTTTGGGCTTCGAGAGCGGCGGGTCGTTTATCGAAGAAGAGGACATTGGCTTTGACGCCGGGGCTGTACCAGATGCCGGTGGGGAGGCGGAGGAGGGTGTGGAAGTTGAATTGGTCGAGGAGGCGGCGGCGGATGCCTTCGCCGGCGCGTCCGGCTTCGAAGAGGACATTGTCGGGGAGGACGACGCCGGCGCGTCCGCGGCTGTCGAGGATGGTCATGATGTGCTGGAGGAAGTTGATTTGTTTGTTGGAGGTGGTGAATTTGAAGTCGTCGCGTTCGTAGGTTTCGCGTTCGGTGGTGATGGTTCCGTCTTGTCCGATGACCTGGTAGCTAGATTTTTTGCCGAAGGGCGGGTTGGTGAGGACGACGCCGTAGCGTTGGTTGGGGACGGAGGCGAGGGCGTCGCCTTGGATGACGGGGCTTTGGTGGTTGCCGATGCCGTGGAGGTAGAGGTTCATGGCGCAGAGGCGGACGACTTCGTCCACAATATCGACGCCGTGGAGCGCCCGGCTGCGCAGTCGGCGTTGTTTTTCTTTGTCCTGGCTTTGGCCTTTCATGTGTGCGAATGCGGCGAGGAGGAAGCCGCCGGTTCCGCAGGCGGGGTCGCAGACGGTTTCGCTGATGCGGGGGTTGACGCATTGGACAATGGCTTCGATGACGGGGCGGGGGGTGAAGTATTGGCCGGCGCCGGATTTGACTTCGCTGGCGTTGCGTTCGAGGAGGCCTTCGTAGATTTGGCCTTTGACGTCGACATTGAGGCCGATCCAGGGGCCTTCGGAGTCGATGAGGCTGACGATGCGTTTGAGTTTGGCGGGGTCGGAGAGTTTGTTTTGTGATTTGGCGAAGATGGTGCCGATGATGCCGGGTTCTTTGGCGAGGGCTTGGAGTGTTTGGTTGTATTGTTGTTGGAGGGCATCGCCATCGAGTTTGGCGAGTTGCGCCCAGTTCCATTGTTGGGGGATGGAGGAGGTTTCTTTGAGGAGGTCGGTGCGCTCCTGATCCATTTTGAGGAAGAGGAGATAGGTGATTTGCTCGATGTAATCGCCGTAGGAGATTCCCTGATCGCGCAGGACATGCGCGTAGTTCCAGACTTTTGCCACCAACTGCTCGTTGCTCATTTTGCGCCCTTCTTTTTCTTCGATTTTTGCCCCGACTCCGCCCGGATTCGCTCCAGCAATTCGCTTGCGGGTTCGTCGTTGGGATCCTGCGCCACCAGCCGACCGGCAAAGGCTTCTTTCAAAATGGACTGGCGCAGGGCGGTGGAGCGGGTGAGAGTATGCTGGCACAACTTTTCATAATAGGACAATGCTGACAATGCTGATTCTACTTCGGATGAAATTACTTGTTGTTCAAAAAAAGATGGAATTGGCAAAAGTAATTTTTCAAAATTTGATTTATTTATTATGGGAAGAGTTGTCGCAGAAGCATTTTCCCAAATTTGATTTTGGAATCCTGTCTCAATAATTGCCAAGTATAAGAAATGACTTAAAACAATATTAGGCTCAGGGGGTATCGCGTGGATTTGTTGATTGAATGCCGCGTTTGAAAATTGGCTTATGCCTGTTTTCCCTGTTGTAGCACCGATGCCTGTTACTAAAACGGTTCCCCGAGGAACGACGCGAGCATGTTGAGCACCTAAATCTGTTAAAAATTCACGCGCCTCAGAAATATTTGCACCTTGGTTCAAATCTGTTGGTTTCAAGAATGGGATAGTGCCCCCATAATATTGATTATTATTTTGTTTAGATGGTGTGGTACCGGTAATGACTTGGCAGATTTGTCCCACACTTGCCCATATCCAGCTTTTGGGAAGTTTGGGGAGGTTGGAGGTGTCGGGCGGGGCGGGTTCTTTGTATTTGCCGCGGCCGGTCCAGTTTTGGCGTCGGGCTTTGAGGATGCGTTTGAGCAGGTCGTGTCCGGATTCGAGTTTGTTTTTGTTTTTTGTGCGCCAGTCGGCGGTGAGTTTGCCGGTGACGGCGGCTTTGAGGATGGACTGGCGATATTGCGTTAATAGCGTTTGGACTTTTTGCAGTGATGCTTCTCCGGCGTCCAATTCGGCAAATAATGTCTCGATTTTCTCTGCGATGCGCTGTTGCTCGTTGAGGGGAGGGAGGGAAAATTTCTTTTTAAAAGTATCTTTAACCTTCACAAAAGGTTGTGCGCTTCCTCCTCTTATCCAAAAGTTTTCATCGTTGACCTTGTACCAAAGAAAATCGCGATCTATGATGCCTTCATCCGGCCAAATTATATGTGTATTGGCGATGGCGCTCCACTTGCCTTCTGCTCTAAAGCATTTTCCGCACCTTGCACCAACCGCAGAGATAATTATTGCTCGACCCTCGTGCGCATAGCTCTGGCACCAGACATCTTGCCCCGATGCGCTAAAGCCTGGGAATAACCCAACTTGGCGAACAGGAGATTGCTTGCCCTTAATTAGCTTCGAATTTCCGGAATTATGAGCAAGGAGCAAGTTTAGAGGCGTCCTAATCCATCCTTCGGGGAGTGCGGAAGTGCCGATGCCGGTGACACCCATCACGCCACCAGTGCTTCCTGTAGTTCTTGGAGGAGGTTGTGGAGTTGGTCGCCGAACAGGCGTTGTGCGGTGAGGAGTCCGCCTTTGTCGGTGAAGCTGGCGACTTCGATGAGGGCTTGGGTTGAGATTTCGGCGTTGGCTTCGATGTATTTGGCGATGATTCGGAGCCAGTCCTGTTGCTCGGTGGAGTATTCGCGTCCGGCATTTTTTTCGCGTCCAAGCCATAGGTTAAAGCGCTGCTGGACGGCGATGCCGAAGGGTTCGAGGTTTTCGACCTGGCCGAGGGTGTAGCGGACGAGGCTGACGGCTTCGGTGAGCTGGTTGGGGACGGGTGCGCCGCGGACATGGGCGGCGTTGAGGCGCTGGTATGCCTGCCATACGGCGGGGACGGTGAGGAACGGGGGGCTGGAGCGGAGGGCGGAGACGAGTTCGCGGATGGCGGCGTAGGTGAGTTTTTGTTTGCCGTAGGGCTGATTGTAGAGGATTTGGAGGGCGGTGAGGGAGTCGCGGTTTTTGTGGATGAAGTCGCGGAAGCTGGAGACGGTTTCGCGTGCGCGTTGGAGGTCGTAGCCGTGGCTGAGGGTTTGGTCGGGGGTGAGTTCGTCGATGACGATTTCGGATTTTTGGCTGAGTTGGATGAGGAGGTTGCGCAGGGCGGGGCTGTCGAAGGGAACGCAGGCGGTGTCGGCGAGTTCCTGGGCGATTTGCTGGCGTTGGGCGGGGGTGGGGTTGTCGCCGTGGCGGGCGATGGCGGCGGCTTCCTGGGTATCGGGGTCGATGGCGTCGAGGAGGTTGGTGGCGAGCTGGGTGAGGGTGGCGCCGTTGGCGGCGGGGGGGATGAGCTGGAGGTCGTCGGGGTCGAGTTTGGTGTTGAGCGCGGCGAGGCGTCCGGCGAGGGAGGAGAGGGCGTCGTCGTCACGGCGGCCCATGGCGATTTGGTGGAGGAGTTGGTCGAAGCGGACGGAGCGTTTGCGTTCGAGGGGCTGGCTGGCGTTTTTTTTGCTTTCGGAGACGCCGACGGCGTCGATGAGGATGAAGCGGGTTTTGGCTTGGGCATCGGGGGTGACTTGCTGGAGGTCGGCGGGGGGGATGGTGCGTACGCCGCGGCCTTTCATTTGCTCGTAGTAGCCTTCGGATTTGACATCGCGCATGAAGATGATGACTTCGACGGGCTTGATGTCGGTGCCGGTGGCGATCATGTCCACGGTGACGGCGATGCGGGGGAAGGGGTCAACGCGGAAGGCTTTGATGAGGGCTTTGGGGTCTTCGGTGCCGGTGCGATAGGTGATTTTTTTGGCGAACTGGTTGCCTTGTGCGAAGACTTCGCGGGCGATATGGACGATTTCCTCGGCGTGGTTGTCGTCTTTGGCGAAGATGAGGGTTTTGGGGAGCCATTCGCCGGAGCGCTCGGGGAAGAGGTCTTTGAAGACATTGTTTTTGTAGGCTTGGAGGATGGTTCGGATTTGGTTGGGGTTGAGGACGGAGCGGTCGAGGTCCTGGGGGGTGTAGAGGAGGTCGCGGTCGAGTTCGCGGTAGCGGAGTTTGCGGGTGCGGCGGTCGCGGATGGGGACGTGGAAGTTGCCGTTGGCTTCGACGGTTCCGCCTTTTTCGGAGACGCGTGTTTTGATGCGGTAGATTTCGTAGCCGACGTTGACGCCGTCGATGACGGAGCGTTCGTAGGGGTATTCGGAGACGAGGTTTTGGTTGAAGAAGCCCAGAGTGTGGAGGGAGGGGGTGGCGGTGAGGCCGATGATGTGGGCATCGAAGTATTCGAGGACTTGCCGCCAGAGGCCGTAAATGGAGCGGTGGCATTCGTCGGAGACGATGAAGTCGAACGTGTCGATGGGGATGGCGGGATTGTAGGCGATGGGTTCGAGGGTGCCGTCGTCGTTTTGCCATTTTTCGAAGGCGGATTCTTCTTCGTCGGCGGGGTCGAGTTCTCTGCCGCGCAGGATGGAGTAGAGGCGCTGGATGGTGGTGATGACGACTTTGGCGTCGGGATCGATGCGCTGGGCGGAGAGGTGCTGGACGATGTAGGTGTCGGTGAAACGGTTGGCGGTGCCGACGGGGTGGAAATTTTGGAATTCGCGGAGGGTTTGGTCGCCGAGGTTGTTGCGATCGACGAGGAAGAGGATGCGTTTGGCGCCGGCGTGGCGGATGAGGCGATAGGAGAAGGAGCAGGCGGTGAAGGTTTTGCCCGCGCCGGTTGCCATCTGGATGAGGGAGCGGGGGCGGTCTTCGGCGAGGGCGTTTTCGAGATGGGTGATGGCTTCGACCTGGCAGTCGCGCAGGCCGGTGGGATTGAGCGGGGGCAGGTGTTGGAGGCGGGTGCGGAGGGTATCGGGTTGTTGCAGCCAGTGGTGCAGGGTTTCGGGGGTGTGGAAGGTGAAGACACGACGAGAACGGGGGGCAGGGTCGCGTTGGTCGCAAAAGTAGGTTTCGTCGCCAGTGGATTCGTATTGGAAAACGAGGTTGGGAAACCATGTGGCGAGGTGCTCGGGCAGGTTTTCCATGTATTTGGAGGATTGCTCGGCAATGCCGCTGAGGGTGACGCCCGATTTTTTGGCTTCGATGACGCCAGCGGCTTTGCCGGCGACGAAGAGGAGGTAGTCGCAGACTCCGGCTGGCAGAGAAAACTCGCGAACGGCAACGCCCAAGGCAGCGTTGCGGTCGAATTCGTCGCGCGATTGGAGGACCCAGCCGGAGGCTTCGAGTTGCTGCTCGATTTGTGTTCGGGCGAGTTGTTCGGGTTTTGGCATGACGTGGGTAGAGTAGCAGGTTTGGTTTGGGACGCCAAATGTGGATGTGTGTTGTGGGTGGGGTGTGTTGTGGGTGGTGTGTGGGGGAGTGTGATGGCGGGACGGGGACTGGTGGGAGTGGTATTTTTAGGGGGGCGCTGACGCGCCAAGGGGGAGGGCGGGGGGGTGTTGGTGCGCGGGTGACCTGATTGACAAGGTTGATAAGGTTGACGAGGGGGCGCTGACGCGACGCCGCTGTGCGGCGTGTGCTTTGTTCTTTGTGCTTTGTGCTTGGTTGGGCGCTGGCGCGCTGTGGGTGGGGGCGGGGAATAACCGGCAGCTGCCGGATTGGGTGGGGACAGCCACACGGACTTACACGGACGAGCACGGACGGACACGGACGCTGCGGACGCCGCTATCGCGGCGGAAAAAGAGGCGCAAGAGAACGGGGTGGGGGCGCTGACGCGCCTTGGCCGAGGGACAACTGGCAGCTGCCGACAAACGGCGGAAATGGGGTCAAAGAGGACGGGGCGGGGGGGTGTTTTGGGGCACTATTTTTAGTGATATTTTGGGTTGTGTTTCGGGTCTTGTGGAGGTTATGCTGGCTGTCAAAGAGCAGAGGATACCACCCGGAGGAGCTCCTGTGAAAACACTTACGCTTGTCCTGTCCCTCATGGTGATCACGGCGCTGTTCACCTTGCCCGTCGCCGCCGGCGAATTGCTTCGTGAAACCTTCGATGACGCCGAGGCGGGCAGCATCACGAATCTGCCCCACTGGACGGAACTCTACACGGCGCCGACCATTTCCACGGCGCGGCCGTACTCCTCGCCCCACGCGCTCGAGCTGCGTCCCGTCACCACCGACCGCACCGGCGCGATCGCCAGCAACTTTCTGGCCCGTTATCCCACTAATCAGCCCACGGAACACCCGGTCATCCGCGTTTCGGCCAAGTTTTTTCTGCCCCACACCAACGTTTATCTTCAATTCGGACTACGCGACTCGCAATCTCAAAGCTTCTTCTACTTCGTCATCACCAACGGTCTGGCCAAACTCCGCTCCCACGACACGGGCGTGACCCTCCCCACGGGCGCCTATTTTAACGTCATCTTCCACCTCAACCGTTCCAACACCCAAGCCCGGCTCGACATCAACAACACCAACCTCATCAACTGGGGCGACTACACCTCCGGCGTCAACGGCGCGCGCTTCAACCAATTGGTCATTTTCCGCGAGCCGCATCCCAGCCAGGATCAGCAAAGCGTTTTTGTTGACGACATTCGCGTTGACACCTTCCTCCCGCATATATTGGCGTGGTGGCGGCTTGACGACGCCCTGACGCCCTTTGCCGATCAGCTCGGCGCATTCCACAGCCCCACCCAGCCGAGCCCCGGCATCCTGGTTGCGCCTAACAATCACCCTTACGACCCACTCCACGACGGCGCGAACGACCTCACCAACGAGGCCGTCATTCGGAAGCCGATCTCGGCCAATCTCGCTTGCGCGCGGACCACGCCCGTGTTCAGCAACTGGACCCTGGAAAGCATCTTCCGGCACGATCCCGCCCAAACCGCCAACACGCTTTTCGATTGGGGCACCAGCATCGGCTCCAACAGCGAGAGGTCCTTCATCAGCTTCTCACACCGCTCCATCTACCAACTCTGCGCCAACTTGCGCGACGCCCACCAAACCACCACCGACAAAGACTGGCTCCCCTTCCTTGCCGCCTACACACCGGATGCCCGCTGGCACCACGCCGCGATGGTGAAGGACGGCACCAATCTGTACACCTACCTTGACTACCAGCTCATCAGCGTTACCAACCTCAGTTCTGCCGCGTCCGGGGGCTACATTTTCGACACCAACAGCGTCGCCCGCATCGGCCAAACTCTCAACAACGGAAACACGAGCATTGAGCAAGACTTCTTTGACCAAGTTCGTTTTTCCCGCGTCGCCCTCACTCCCCGGCAATTTTTGCAGCCCGCCCGTCCCCTGATTCTCGCGTCGCCTCACTCCGCGCTCGATCCCGAATGGCAGCTCACCGTCAAAACCATCCAAGGCCGCAAGTACCAAATCGAAACCACCGGGGTTCTGGCCAACATCTTTTGGGCGCCCTACTACAATTTCACCGCCACCGGGCCGCTCAGCTCGATTGATGTCTCCATCACTTCGGCTCGCCGGTTCATTCGTATTCGCGAGGTGCCGTAGTTTTTTACACCGTGGCGAGGCCACGGCGGGTGGGGGGGGGTGGGAACAGCCACACGGACTTACACGGACGAGCACGGACGGACACGGACATTTGGGACGCCGCTGTGCGGCGGAAAAAAGGGAGGGAAATGGGTGAAAATGGGCGGAAAGGGGCGAAAATGGGCGGAAATGGCGAAAAAACCGGCCAAACAAGGGAGAAAATGGCGAAAATGGCTGGTTTTGGACGGTTTTTGGGGCAGATCCGACGGATCGGTCGGTCAGTCGGATCCGACGGATCGAACATCCCTGGAAGTCGGGTGTCGAGCCTTTCGGCCGCGCAAGCCGCAAGCGGCGAAAAAAGCCCAAAACTGCGGGCTCAGCGAGCCCGCCAACAGAAGAACCATTTTTTCTACGCCGTGGCGGGGCCACGGCGCGGACGGCTCGGCGATCCGTTCCTACCTTTGGGGAAGGTGAAAGTGGGGAGAAACAGCGTGTATTTGGGTCGAAAATGGCGTTTTGGGGAAGGGGGGGCAGGGGCGCTGACGCAGTCGGAACAGCCACACGGACCGACACGGACGAAACACGGACCGACACGGACGCTGCGGAATTTTTATGCGCCGCTGATGCGGTGGGAAAAAGGGCCCAAAACGGGTCAAAACAGGAAAAAGGGCGGAAATGGCCGAAAAACCGGCCAAACAAGGGCCAAAACGGCCAAAACGGTCAAAAATGGAGCCAAAAACGCATTTTGAGGGCGAAAAGCCGGGTTGAGTATTACGAATGTGAACAATCGTAATACTGGGGCGGGAGGACAAACGTGCACAAAAGCAAGGCGCGGTTCTTTCGCGCTCGCGCGCGGGCGACCGTATTGGCTTTGCTGACCTGATTGACGAGCAGGGGGGGCGGGGAACAGCCACACGGACAAACACGGACGAAACACGGACCGACACGGACGCTGTGGACGCCGCTGATGCGGCGGTAAAAAAGGCCAAAAACGGGTTGAAATGGGGAGTTTTTTGGGGTTTTGGGGCAAAACAGGCCGGTTTTGGGCGGTTTTATGCGAGAATTGGCCGGTTTGGGGTGTTTTTGGGGGTGTTTGGGAGGATTTGCGGGGTTTGGATGTTTTTTGTGCCGAGCTGGGGCTCGGCGATCCCAGGGCGGGGGGGCAGGGGCGGGGGACAAGGTTCAAAAACAATTTTGAATGTTCAATATTCAATATTCAATATTCAATATTTTGGGTGTGGGGAGGGGCTTGTGGTTTGGGGGCGGGCGTGGTAGGGTTCGCCGCTTTCTTTTATGGAAATGATGGACAGGTTATCCAGTGGCCAAGGCAAGAACAATCGAAGCGGCAGAGCGCGAGTACACGCTGGCGGCGATCCGGAACATCGGGATCGTGGCGCATATTGACGCGGGGAAGACGACGACGACGGAGCGGATGCTGTTTGTGACGGGCAAGGTGCACAAGATGGGGGAGGTGCATGAGGGCACGGCGGTGATGGATTGGATGGAGCAGGAGCAGGAGAGGGGGATTACGATTACGAGCGCGGCGACGACGTGCTTTTGGCGGGAGAGGCAGATTAACCTGATTGATACGCCGGGGCATGTGGATTTTACGGCGGAGGTGGAGAGGTCGCTGAGGATTCTGGATGGGGCGGTAGGGGTGTTCTGCGCGGTGGGGGGGGTGCAGCCGCAGTCGGAGACGGTGTGGCGGCAGGCGAATACATACCGGGTGCCGCGGGTGGCGTTTATTAATAAGATGGACCGGGTGGGGGGGGATTTCGGGCGGGTGGTGGAGGAGATGCGGGAGAAACTGGGGGCGCCGGCGGTGCCGATTCAGATTCCATGGGGGGCGGAGGAGAATTTCCGGGGGGTGGTGGATTTGGTGCGGATGAAGTTGCTGACGTTTGAGGCGAAGGCGCTGGGGGCGGAGGTGGCGGTGGGGGCGATTCCGGAGGAGCTGATGGCGGAGGCGGCGGGGGCGCGGGAGGTGTTGCTGGAGGCGGTGGCGGAGTCGGATGAGGCGCTGCTGGATATGTATTTGGAGGCGGGGGATCTGGGGGAGGCGGAGCTGAAGCGGGGGATCCGGGCGGCGACGCTGGGGAACCGGATGGTGCCGGTGTTGTGCGGGACGAGTTTGAGGTATAAGGGGATTCCGCCGCTGCTGGATGCGGTGGTGGATTATCTGCCGTCGCCGTTGGAGGTGCCGGCGGTGGTGGGGCGTCACCCGAAGACGGATGAGGAGCAGGTGCGGGAGACGAGCGATTTTGAGGCGCTGAGCGGGTTGGCGTTTAAGGTGGCGATGGATGCGTTTGTGGGCCGGCTGGTTTTTCTGCGGGTGTATTCGGGGGTGCTGAAGCGGGGGGCGAATGTGTGGAACCCGCGGACGGCGAAGCGGGAGCGGGTGATGCGGCTGATCCGGTTGCACGCGAATCAGCGTGAGGAGGTGGAGGCGCTGTATGCGGGGGAGATCGGGGCGGTGGCGGGGCTGAAGGGGGCGGCGACGGGGGATACGTTGTGCGCGGAGCAGAAGCCGATTGCGCTGGAGCGGATTGTGTTTCCGGAGCCGGTGATTTCGATGGCGATTGAGCCGAAGACGCAGGCGGATCAGGATAAGATGAAGCTGGCGCTGATGGGGCTGGCGGAGGAGGACCCGACGTTCCGGACGGTGAAGGATGCGGAGACGGGGCAGACGATTATCCAGGGGATGGGGGAGCTGCACCTGGAGGTGTTGCGGGATCGGCTGCTGCGGGAGTTTAAGGTGCAGGCGAATACGGGGCGGCCGATGGTGGCGTACCGGGAGACGATTTTGCAGGCGGGGCGGGGGGCGTTTACGTTCGCGCGGGAGCTGGGGGAGAGGCGGCATTTCGCGCGGGTGGAAGTGGCCGTGGAAAAAAATGAACGCGGGGCCGGAAATAGGGTTGACTTCCAAATTTCGTATGATTTAATCCCGCACGATTTTTGGCCCGTGGTGGAGGAAGGCCTTCGCGACGGGTTGAGTACAGGTGTGCTGGGAAATTTCCCGCTGGTTGATGTCCGGGTGACGGTGGTTGATGGCCAGTTTCATCCGGTTGACTCGTCGGAGATTGCGTTTCGAACGGCGGCATCGCTGGCCTTGCGAGAGGCGGTGCAGGCTGCCCGTCCAGTCCTTCTGGAGCCCATTATGGGGCTCGAGATTGTGACGCCCGAGGAGCACTTGGGCGACGTGCTGGGCGACCTGAACACGCGGCGCGGCCAGATCTCGGATGTGGCGCAGCGCGAGCGGACGCGGGTGATCGAGGCCTCGGTGCCCTTGGCGGAGTTGTTTGGCTACGCCACGACATTGCGTTCTTTGACACGTGGACGCGCCGGGTACACGATGGAACCGACCCGGTTTGACGTGGTGCCGGACACCTTGAGCCAGGAATTAATAGAAGGTTGACAGAGAATAGAACATGAGCGGACAACGAATCAGAATACGGTTGAAGGCTTTCGACCATCGCATCCTGGACCAGTCGGCCAGCGAGATCGTGGAGACCACGAAGCGCACGGGCGCCCGTTTGGTGGGCCCGATCCCGATGCCGACGCGGATTGAGCGCTATACGGTGAACCGCAGCGTCCATGTGGACAAGAAGTCGATGGAACAATTTGAGATCCGCACGCACAAGCGTTTGCTGGACATCATCGAACCGACGGCGAAGACGGTTGACGAGCTGAAGAAGCTGAACCTGCCGGCGGGCGTGGATATTCAGATCAGTCTGTAAGGGGGGGAGGGACAGGATGCAAGCATTGATAGGCAAGAAGGTCGGCATGACCCGGGTGTATGATGACGCCGGGGTGCAGGTGCCGGTGACGGTGGTGCAGGTGGGGCCGTGCACGGTGGTGCAGCGCAAGACGGCGGCGGCGGACGGCTATGACGCGGTGCAGCTGGGCTTCGAGGGGCAGAAGGAGCACCGGATGACCAAGCCGCTGCTGGGCCATTACAAGAAGGCCGGGACCCCGCCGCACAAGGTGCTGCGCGAGGTGCGCCTGGAGGAGGGCGAGGACGCCCAGCCCGGCGATGTGCTGACGGCGCAGATTTTCGAGGGCGTGAGCCACGTGGACGTGCAGGGCCGCACGAAGGGCCGCGGGTTCCAGGGCGTGGTGCGCCGCTTCAAGATGGGCGGGGGCCAGGCGAGCCACGGCGGCGGCTGGCTGCGCCGTCCGGGTTCGATCAGCCCGGGCCGGATCGCCAAGAACAAGAAGATGCCGGGCCAGATGGGCGCGGTGGACATCACCACGCAGAACCTGCGGGTGGTGAAGGTGCTCGCGGAGGATAACGCGCTGCTGCTGGAAGGCGCGGTGGCGGGGCCGGCCGGCGGGATTTTGCTGGTGCGCAAAGCGATAAAGAAGGCGTAAACGTCATGAGCAAGGTGAAAGTTTATACGATGGCGGGCGAAGCGGCCGGCGAACAGGTGGTGGCCGCGGAGCTGCTCGAGCGTCGGCGCGGCGCGCAGGCGGTTCAGGACGTGGTGACGGCCCACCGGGCGAACGCGCGGGCGGGGACGGCCTCGACGAAGACGCGCGGCGAGGTGCGCGGCGGTGGGCGCAAGCCCTTCCGGCAGAAGGGCACCGGGCGCGCGCGGCGCGGGTCGAACCGTTCGCCGCTGCTGATTGGCGGCGGGGTGGCGTTCGGGCCGAAACCGCGGGACTATTCCAAGAAGGTCAACAAGAAGGTGGCGGCGCTGGCGTTCCGGCGGGCGCTGAGCGAGAAGATTGCCGCGGGGGCGGTGGTGGTGGCCGAGGGTTTGGGGGAGATCGAGCCGAAGACCAAGGCGCTGACTCCGCTTCTGAAGCAGGTGGCCGGGGGGCGGGCGGTGCTGCTGGTGACGGGCGAGCAGAGCGTGAACCTGCAGTTGGCGGCGCGGAACCGGCAGAGGGTGGAAGTGACCACGGCGGCGCAGGCCCACACCTATCAGATCGTGCGCTATCCGGTGATTGTGGCGGACGCGGCCGGGTTTGAGGCGCTGAAGGCGCGCCTGTCGAAAGGGCAGGAAGAATCATGAAGGGTATGATCATCAAGCGTATTTTGCTGACGGAGAAGGGCACGAGCCTGAAGGAATCGGCCAATCAGTATCTGTTTTCGGTGGACCGCAGGGCGAACAAGTTGGAGATTCAGCGGGCGGTGGAAGAGCAGTTCAAAGTGAAGGTGAAGAAGGTCAACACGATGACGCGCCAGGGCAAGGCGAAGCGGATGCGCACGGCACAGTACGGGCGGACGCCGACTTGGAAGCGCGCGGTGGTGACGCTGGAAGAAGGCCATTCGATTGAAATGGCGTAGCGAGGTCGGACCATGGGTTTGAAAAAATACAAGCCGAGATCGGCAAGTTTGCGTTTTACGACGCTGTCGGATTTCGAGGGAGTCTCGAAGAAGCGTCCGGAGCGCAAGCTGCGCAAGATCAGGAAGCAGAAGGCCGGTCGCAACGTGCACGGGCGGATTACGGTCCGGCACCGGGGCGGCGGCCACAAGCGGTTTTTGCGGGTGGTGGATTTCCGCCGGCATGACAAGGTCGGGATTCCGGCCAAGGTGCAGGCGATCGAGTATGACCCGAACCGTTCGGCGCGGCTGGCGCTGCTGGCCTACGCGGACGGGGAGAAGCGCTATATTCTGGCGCCGGACAAGCTGCAGGTGGGGGCGACGGTGATGGCCGGCCCGCAGGCGGAGCCGGAGGACGGCAACGCGTTGCCGCTGAGCGCGATTCCGCAGGGCATGGCGATCCATTCGATCGAGCTGGTGCCGGGCGGGGGCGCGAAGCTGGTGCGCAGCGCGGGGATGCTGGCGCGGATCGCGGCGCGCGATGAGGAGTATGCGCATGTGCGGCTGCCTTCGGGCGAGATCCGCAAGATCAACGTGGCGTGCTACGCGACGGTGGGCCAGGTGGGGAACCTGGAGCACGAGGGCATCTCGCTGGGCAAGGCGGGGCGCAAGCGCTGGAAGGGCATCCGCCCGACGGTGCGCGGCGTGGCGATGAACCCGGTGGACCACCCGATGGGCGGTGGCGAGGGGCGGACATCGGGCGGGGGGCACCCGGTGAGCCCGTGGGGCAAACTGACGAAGGGCCAGCGCACGCGCAGCCGCCGCAAGACGTCGAGCAAGTTTATTGTCAAGCGTAGAAAGAAGTAAGATCATGACGCGTTCCATCAAGAAAGGTCCATACGCGGAGGCCCACCTGGTGAAGAAGGTGGAGGCCATGAACGCCAGCGGGGCGAAGCGCCCGATCAAGACGTGGTCGCGCCGCAGCATGATTCTGCCGGAGTTTGTCGGGCATACGTTCCTGGTGCACAACGGCAAGGTGTTTACGAGTGTATTTGTGACGGAAAACATGGTGGGGCACCGGTTGGGCGAGTTTGCGCCGACACGGACGTTCCGCCGCCACGGCACCGCGACGGACAAGACGGTGGCGTTGAAGTAGGTTTTTGTGAAATTGGGCGTATGGCGCGTAGGGCGATGGATGGCCATCGTCGCGGCCATTGGCGCCGCGATTGCGGTTGGTCGGTGGATCGGCTGGCAGCAATCGGCCAAGAGTTCTTTGATGACGGAGCCGGCGTCCGCGCCGGCCCGCCAGATCGAGGCGGACGCGGTTGAACCCGTCCGCCCGGACGAGGCGGAGACGGCCGAGGAGTCGGTGCAGTCCGCGAGGCATGAGGAGATTGAGCCCATCCGCGCGGACGGGCCGGCGGCAACGGCCGGGGGAGGCGCGGCGGATGGTTCCCACGACGCACTGCTGGAGCTGGTGACGAGCGAGTCGCGGCTGGTGACGATGGGCATGGCGGCCGAGCTGGCCGCGCTGCGCGCGGAGCTGGCGGCGAGCACGGAGCGGGTCCGGCGCCTGAGCGTGGCGCTGGCCGAGGCGCAGGCGGCGCTGGACCGCAACGAGGTCCGGCGGGCGCAGGCGCTGGAGGCGTCCGTTCCGCGGCCCGTGGACGCGCCGGTCGAGGCGCGGCTGGTGGATGTGAATCCGGAGCTGGGGCTGGTGGTGCTGGACCGGGGCGCGCGCCAGGGCGTGCGCTACGGCCTGGCGCTGACGGTTCTGCGGGACCGGCGGCGGGTGGCGCGGGTGCGCGTGGTGGATGTAAGAGAAAACGTGTCGGGCGCGGCGATTGAGGAGATCGCGCGCGGCGACCATCCCCAAACAGGGGACCGGGCGGTGCTGACGAGCCCGGCCGGTCCTTGAGGAACAAGATGATGGAAATTAGAGCTACAACAAGATATGTGCGGCTTTCTTCGACGAAGGCGCACGATTTGGCGCGGGCGCTGAAAGGGCGCAGCGCGGGCGACGCGCTGCAGGTGCTGGAAGTGAACAAGCGGAAGGCGGCGGAGCTCATCGGCAAGACGTTGAAGTCGGCGATTGCCAACGCGGAGAACAACGCGGAGGTGTCGGCGGATCGGCTGTGGGTGTCGCAGGTGGTGATCGAGAACGGTCCGAGTTTGCGGCGGTTTCGTCCGCGGGCGCGCGGATCGGCCTCGCCCATCCAGAAGAAGACGAGCCATATCCGGGTGACGTTGACGACGGACCGCCCGCGGCGAAAGAAGTAGACGGGAAAGAGGAGGCGCAAGTTGGGCCAGAAAGTCAATCCGATTGGATTCCGCACGGCGGTCCACAAGGAGTGGAAGAGCCGTTGGTATGCGGAGAAGAAAGAGTTCGGGAATTTGCTGAACGAGGACATCATGATCCGGGATTTGGTTCGCGACCGGCTGAAGGACGCGGGCGTTGCGGATATTGTGATCGAACGTTACGCGCAGCGCGTGCGGGTGACGATTCATACGTCGCGCCCCGGGGTGGTGATCGGCCGCAAGGGGGAGGGCATTGACCGCCTGCGCGAGGAGCTGGCCGGGAAGACGGGCAAGGAAACGTATGTGGAGATCAAGGAAGTGCGCAATCCGGACGCGACGGCGCAGCTGGTGGCGGAGAACATCGCCTTGCAGCTCGAGCGGCGGGTGGCGTTCCGGCGGGCGATGAAGCGCGCGCTGCAGGTGGCCATGGACATGGGGGCGCAGGGGATCCGGGTGCAGGCTTGCGGGCGGCTGGGGGGCGCGGAGCTGGCGCGCACGGAGCACTACATGGTCGGTAAAGTTCCGCTGCAGACGTTGCGGGCGGATGTGCAATATGGATTTGCGGAGGCGAACACTCTGGCGGGCAAGATCGGCGTGAAGTGCTGGATCTGCCACGCTCCGGAGAAGACGGGCGCCGCCGGGAAGGAGCGCAGCCATGGCTTTAATGCCTAAACGAGTGAAGTATCGCCAGCACCAGCGCGGGTCGCGCAAGGGCATGGCGATGTCGGGCAACACGATCGAATTTGGCGAGTACGGCCTGCGCGCCATGGAGCGGGCCTGGATCACAAACATCCAGATCGAGGCCTGCCGCGTGGCGATCAACCGCGAGATGAAGCGCAAGGGCAAGCTGTGGATCCGGATTTTCCCGGACAAGTCCTATTCGAAGAAGCCGCTCGAGGTGCGCATGGGCAAGGGGAAGGGCGCCGTGGAGGGGTGGGTGGCCGTGGTGCGGCCGGGACGGATGCTGTTCGAGATTGACGGCGTGCCGGAGAGCACGGCGCTGGCCTGTTTGCGGCTGGCGGCGTCCAAGCTGCCGATCCGCACCGTGTTTGTGCGGCGCGGCGTGGTGGTGTAAGGCGCGAGGAGACGACCGATGAAAGCACAAGAGATTCGCGACATGAGCGCCGAGGAGCAGGTGCACCAGTTGGCGGAGACGCAGAAGGAGCTGTTCAACCTGCGGATGCAGCAGGCGGCGGGCCAGTTGGAGAAACCGGACCGCATCCGGTTGCTGCGCCGCGACATTGCCCGGCTCAAAACGATTTTGAACACGGCGACAGCCGCGAGGTAGAGCAAGATGACGACAGAAGCAAGACATTCGCGAAAGAAACGCACCGGGGTGGTGGTTAGCGCCGCGATGGACAAGACGGTGGTGGTGCAAGCCGAACGCCGCCTGATCCACGCGCTGTATGGCAAAGTGATCCGCCAGCACCGCAAATATGTGGCGCATGACGAGAAGAACGAGGCGCGCAAGGGCGACCGCGTGCGCATTGTGGAGACCCGCCCCATGAGCAAGACGAAGCGCTGGCGCGTGGCCGAGATTTTGACGCGCGCGGAGGGGAGCGAGGTGTCCCGATGATCCAGATGGAATCCAAGATCCCGGTGGCGGACAACACGGGCGCCCGGGTGGTCAAATGCGTCAAGGTGCTGGGCCAGGGCAAGACCTCGGCGCGGATTGGCGATATCATCCGGGTTTCCGTGCGCGAGGCTCAGCCGGGCGGCATGGTGAAGAAGGGCGAGCTGCACCGCGCGCTGATCGTGCGGACGGCGGCTCCGATCCACCGCCGCGACGGCTCGACGCTGCGGTTTGACAACAACGCGGTGGTGCTGATTGATGATCAGAAGAACCCGCGGGGCAGCCGTATTTTCGGGCCGGTGGCCCGCGAGCTGCGCGAGTTGAACTATATGAAGGTGATCTCCCTGGCGCCGGAGGTGCTGTGATGAGCCGGAACAAGATGCATATCCGCCGCGGCGACATCGTCAAGGCCATTTCCGGCGAGGACGCGGACGGGAAGAAGACGGGCAAGGTGCTGCGGGTGTATCCGGCGCAGAACCGCGCGTTGGTGGAAGGGTTCAATTTTGTGACGAAGCATTTGCGCAAGTCGCAGGACCATCCCAACGGGGCGATTGTGCAACGGGAAGCGCCGATGGCGGCGTCGAAGCTGAAGGTGGTGACCCCCGCCAAGAAGGCCGAGAAGGATTAGGGGGAGGGCAATCATGTCAATGTTGAAAGAAAAGTATCAGACCGAGGTGGTCGAGGCGCTGAAGAAGACGGGGCGGTTCCCGTCGGTGATGGACCTGCCGCGCTTGTCGAAGATTGTGCTGAACATCGGGGTGAACACCCAGGTGGACCGCGACACGCACAAGGTGGCGATGGATGAGCTGGCCCGGATTACGGGGCAGCGCCCGGCGCTGACGAAGGCGACCCGCAGCGTGTCGAATTTCCGGCTGCGCGAGGGCATGGTGATCGGCGCGAAGGTGACCCTGCGCGGCCGGCGCATGTATGAGTTTCTCGAGCGCCTGATTCATGCCACGCTGCCGGGCATTCGCGACTTCCGCGGGCTTTCGCGCAAGTCGTTCGACGGCCGGGGCAACTACAGCCTGGGGCTGAAGGAGCAGGCGCTGTTTCCTGAGATCGAGGCCGACAAGGTCAAGCGGACCCAGGGGATGGACATCACGATCGTGACGACGGCCACGACGGACGCGGATGCGCTGGAGCTGCTGAAGCTTCTGGGCATGCCGTTCGCGACGGTATAAGAGAATTGAAGTAGGGAGGAAGAACCTTGGCAAAAGTATCCTGGATGGTAAAAGCGACGCGCGAACCCAAGTTTGCGGTGCGGGGCTATCGGCGGTGTCGCCGGTGCGGCCGCTCCCGCGCGTACATACGCAAGTTTCAACTGTGCCGCATCTGTTTCCGCGAATTGGCGTCGGAAGGCAAGATTCCCGGCGTGGTGAAGGCCAGTTGGTAGGACGGAGGAAGAGATGAGCTGTTCAGATCCCATCGCGGACATGCTGACCCGGATTCGCAACGCGGGCCGGGCGGGGTTGCCAGCCGTGGAAATGGGCCATTCGCGCCTGAAGGCGGAGATTGCCCGGATCCTGAAGCGGGAGGGCTATGTGGCGGACGTGAGCGAAGCGACCGCCGCCAATGGCCGCAAAGCCCTGCGGATAGTGTTGAAGTACGATTACAACGAGAAACCGATCATCCAGCAGCTCCAACGCGTGAGCCGGCCGGGACTGCGCCGCTATGTGGCGGCCACGTCAATTCCGCGGATTCGCGGCGGGTTGGGCACGGCGGTGTTGAGCACGAGCCGGGGACTGATGACCGACCGCGAAGCGCGCGCGGCCCGCGTGGGCGGCGAAGTGCTCTGCCAGGTCTGGTAAAGGGAGACGATCATGTCCAGAATTGGCAAACAACCGATGCCCCTGCCCAACGAGGTGAAGGCCCATCTGGAAGATGGCGCGATCACTCTGGAGGGCCCGAAGGGGAAGATGTCGCTGAAGATTCCCGAGGGGATCAAGGTGGCGCTTGACGACCAGAATGTGCTGCAGGTTACCCGCACGAACGACACCAAGCAGGCCCGGGCCAACCATGGCACGACCCGGGCGCTGCTGGGCAACATTCTGGTGGGCGTGACGGCGGGCTATTCCCGCGAGCTGGAAATTCATGGCGTGGGCTACAAGGCCACGCTGTCGGGGCGCACGCTGACCCTGGACGTGGGCTATTCCCACCAGGTGGTCTATACGGTGCCCGACGAAGTGGATGTGGAAGTGACGGGCAACACGCAGATCAAGGTCAGCGGCATAGACAAGCAGCTGGTGGGCCAGGTGAGCGCACGGATTCGCGCGTTTCGGCCCCCCGAGCCCTACAAGGGCAAAGGCGTGCGCTATAAGGATGAACAGGTGCGGCGGAAGGCCGGCAAGACGGTGGCATAATCATGAAAATGAAGACCAAGGCAGATTATCGCGTTCGGCGTCACCGGCGCCTGCGCCAGAAGGTGCAGGGGTCGGCCGGGCGTCCACGCATGAGCGTGTATGTGTCCAACCAGCACATGTATGTGCAGTTTATTGATGACGACGCGGGCGCGACGCTGGCGGCGGTGTCCACTCTGGCGGGTCCGTTGAAGGGCCGGCGGGTGACCGTCGAGACGGCGCGGGAACTCGGCAAGGAGGCCGCGGAAGCGGCCCGGGCCAAGGGCATTGCCGAGGTCGTGTTCGACCGGGGCGGTTTTGCCTACGGCGGGCGGATGAAGGCGTTGGCGGATGCGGCCCGGGCGGTCGGGTTGAAGTTGTAGGCCGGCCAGGCAGAAGGGAATCGGATGAAACGAGATGTGAACAAGTTTGAGAGCGAAGAGCTTGCTCCCGAGATCGGGGAGCGGGTGGTGGCCATTAATCGTTGCTCGAAGGTGGTCAAGGGCGGACGTCGGTTCAGCTTTTCGGCGTTGGTCGTGGCTGGCAATCGCGACGGGCAGGTGGGCTACGCCCTGGGCAAGGCCCGGGAGAATGCCGATGCCATTCGCAAGGCGACGGACATGGCCCGCCGCAACATGGTCAAGGTGACGATGAAAGAGCGGACGATTCCGCACGAGGTGATCGGGCGTTGCGGGGCCTCGCGGGTGATGCTGAAGCCGGCCTCCAAGGGTACCGGCGTGATTGCCGGGGGCGGGGCGCGGGCGGTGCTCGAGCTGGCGGGGATCCGCGACGTGCTGTGCAAGTCGCTGGGTTCGGCCACGGCCCTGAACGTGGTCAAGGCCACGATGGATGGATTGATGCAGTTGCGCTCGCGTGAGGAGACTCAGGCGCTGCGCGGCTAGTGGAAGGAAAGGCAGACCATGAATTTGCACAATTTGAAGAACACGCCCGGCGCCAAGCACCGCCGCAAACGGGTGGGCCGGGGCGAGTCCTCGGGCCTGGGGCGCACCGCGGGCCGGGGCAACAAGGGCCAGATGAGTCGGTCGGGCGCCACGCGCCGTCCGCTGCACGAAGGCGGGCAGATGCCGCTGATCCGGCGGGTGCCCAAGCGCGGGTTCACCAGCCACAACCGCGTGGAGTATGACGCGCTGAACATTGGCGAGGCGGCCCGGCTGGTGTCCGGCGAGATCACCCCCGAGGCCCTGCGTCTGGCGGGCCGGGTGGACGGCCGCAAGCCGGTCAAGATTTTGTCGGTCGGCGAGCTGTCCGAGGCGCGCACGGTCAAGGCGCACGCGTTCAGCGCGGCGGCCCGGGCCAAAATCGAGCAGGCCGGGGGCGTCTGCGAGGTGTTGTTGATCTGATCCCGGGGCCAACCGAAAGGGTGATCCATGTTTTCCGCATTTGCCAATAGCTTCAAGATACCCGAGCTGCGCCAGCGCATCTTTTTCACGATGGCGCTGGTCTTCGTCTGCCGTTTGATCGCGGTTATTCCCACGCCGGGGGTGAACGCGGCGGTGCTGCAGGACATTGTGAGCCGGATGGTGGGCGACACCGGCAACATCGGGTTCATGGGCATGCTGGACCTCTTCAGCGGTGGCGCGCTGACCCAGGCGGCGATTGGCGCGCTGGGGATCATGCCGAGCATTAGCGCCTCGATTATTCTGCAGTTGCTGACGGCGGTGGTTCCGGCGCTGGAGAAGCTGGCGCGCGAGGGCGACGCCGGCCGGCAGCAGATCATCCAGTACGGCCGCTATCTGACGGTGGCGCTCTGCATTGTGCAGGGCTATGCCATGGCGGCGCTGCTGCTGAACCCCGGGGCGATGGGGCTGCGGATGATGGAAGGGGAAGTGATTGTCACCATGGCGCGCTGGCCCTTCATCATGTTGACCATTCTGACCATGACCACCGCCACAATGATGTTGATGTGGCTGGGCGAACAGATCACCTCGCGCGGGATCGGCAACGGGATCTCGCTGATCATCACGATCAGCATTGTTTCGCGTATGCCGGGGGCCATTCACCAGGCGGCCAGCATGTTCCGCGAGGGCCGGGCCAACGTGTTCACGCTGGTGACGATGCTGGCGCTGGCCTTTCTGGTAATTGCCGGGGTGGTGGCGGTCACGCAGGCCCAGCGCAAGATTCCGGTGCAATATGCCAAGCGGGTGGTGGGCCGCAAGGTTTACGGCGGGCAGAGCACGTTCATGCCCCTGCGGGTGAACTATTCCGGGGTGATGCCCATCATTTTTGCGCAGGCCATTCTGATGTTTCCGCAGCGGCTGCTGATGATGATTCCGGTGCCGGCCATCAAGCAGTTTGCCGAGGTCTATCTGCGCGACTACGGCTTTGTGTATCTGACGCTGTATTCGCTGATGATTCTGTTCTTCTCCTATTTCTGGGTGGCGACGCAGTTCCACCCGGTGCAGATTGCCGACGACCTCAAGAAGTACGGCGGCTATGTGCCGGGCATCCGCCCGGGCAAGCCGACGGCGGAGTTTCTGGACCGGGTCATGACGCGCATCACTCTGGCGGGCGCGGTGTTCCTGACGGTGATCGCGGTGCTGCCGATGCTGCTTTCGCGCGTGTTCGCGATTCCGACCATGGTGGCGCAGTTCTTTGGCGGGACCAGCCTGCTGATCATCGTGGGCGTGATGCTCGACACCATGCGCCAGATCGAGTCGCACCTGGTGACGCGCCACTACGACGGATTTTTGCGGAAGGGCAGTCTGCGCGGCCGGCGCTAAGGACTGAGGAAGGGAGGCCGACCGCATGCAAACCATCATTCTTCTGGGCGCCCCGGGCGCGGGGAAGGGAACCCTGGCCGAAGGTGTCCGCCAGGCCACGGGCTTTATCCATGTGTCCACGGGCGACATGCTGCGCGCGGCCATCAAGGAGGAGCGTTCCACGGGGCTGGAGGCGCGCGCCTTCATGGAGGCGGGCGAGCTGGTTCCCGACGACCTTATTTTGCGGATTGTGCGCGAGCGCCTGGCGCAGGGGCAACCGTCCGACTGCTACATGTTTGACGGTTTCCCCCGCACTATCGAGCAGGCGCGGGGGCTGGATGCCACGTTGGCGGAGCTGCAGGCGCAGGTGAACCAGGTGTTTCTGCTGGAAGTGCCGACGGAGGTGATTGTGAGCCGCTTGAGCGGCCGGCGCATCTGCAAGAGCTGCGGCGCGGTCTATCACGTCACCAACATCCCCTCGAAGGTGGAAGGCGTTTGCGACCAGTGCGGCGGGACGCTGTATCAGCGTCCGGACGACAGCGAGGAAACCGTGCTCAACCGCCTCGAGGTCTATCAGCGGCAAACCGCCAGCCTGATTGAATTTTATGAAAGCAAGGGTGTTTTGGTTCGGGTGAACGCCGGCACCACGCCGCAGGCCGCCACGGCGGAACTGTTGAGCAAGCTGGCTTCGGCATAACCAGATGATCCCGATAAAAACTTCGGCGGAGATTCAGGGCATGCGGGTGGCATGCCGGATGTCCGCCGAGCTGCTGGCCGCGATGGCCGCCCAGGTTCGTCCCGGGCTGACCACCGGCGAGCTGGACGACATGGCTTTGGAATGGCTCCGGAGCCGGGGCGTCAAAAGCGCGTTCTTTGGATATGGAGGATTTCCGGGGCAGGCGTGCATCTCGATCAATGACGAGGTGGTGCACGGCATCCCGGGGCGTCAGGTCATCAACCGGGGCGACCTGGTCAAACTGGATGTGGGCGTGACGGCCGAGGGTTTTATCGGCGACAACGCGGCCACGGTTCGCGTGGGCGCGGTGGACGCCGAGAGCGAGCGGCTCTGCCGGGTGACGGAAGAGAGCCTTGTCGCGGCCATTGCGGCCGCCCGGGCGGGCAACCGCGTGGGCGATATCGGTCACGCGGTGCAGACCGTGGTGGAAGCGGCCGGGTTTTCGGTGGTGCGCGACTTTTGCGGGCACGGCGTGGGCCGCAAACTGCATGAGGAGCCGCAGATTCCGAACTTCGGGCGGGTGGGCAAGGGCCCCCTGCTGCGGCCGGGCATGACGCTGGCGATCGAGCCGATGGTGAACCTGGGCGGCTGGCAGGTGGAAACGCTGTCCAACGGCTGGACGGTGCGCACGGTGGACCGCTCGCGCTCGGCTCACGTCGAGCATACGGTGCTGGTGCTTCCGGAGGGCCCGGCGGAAATTCTCACATGCGCGGAACGGAAATAATTCTGCTGGACGCGGTGGTGGCCACTGTGATAGAACCTCGTGCTTTCCGTGCCCGATTGGGCAATGGACATGAATTTACGGCCTTCGTTCCGCGGGACAGGTTTTCCGCGAACGGGGCGTTGTGTGGTCCCGGGGCGCGGATCCGCGTGGCCATGTCGCCATTCGACATGTCGCGCGGCGAGATAAGAGAATGGATATTGGATAAAGGCGAGTCATGAAGGTACGAACATCGGTCAAGCGAATTTGCGATCGCTGCAAGATCGTGCGACGCAAGGGCGTTGTGCGCGTCATTTGCGCCGATTTGCGTCACAAGCAGCGCCAAGGTTAAGAGGAGAGAAGAGCACCATGCCCAGAGTAATAGGCGTAGACATACCCGGCAAGAAGCGCGTCGAGTACGCGTTGCGGTACATTTATGGCGTTGGCCCCGCGGTCGCCCGGGCGGTTGTGGCGGAGCTGAAGATTGATCCGGCCAAGAAGGCGGACGATCTGACGGGTGAGGAAATCACCGCGCTGTCGAAGTTGCTGCAGGAAAAATATGTGGTGGAAGGTGATTTGCGCCGGAATGTGACGGGCAACATCCGCCGTTTGATCGCGGTCAACTGCTACCGCGGGATTCGCCATCGCCGGGGTCTGCCGGTGCGCGGCCAGCGCACGAGCACCAACGCTCGCACCCGCAAGGGGCCGCGCAAGACGGTTGGGGCCATCCGGGGCAAGGCGGCTCGTTCGGCGGCCAAGGTTGCCAGCAAGTAAGAGGACGGATCATGACAGACAAGACACAAGATCAAGACCAGGTTGCTCCCGCCGCTCCGGCCGCCGAGGCCGCGCCGGCTCAACCCGAGAAGTCTGCCGCCGCCCCCGCGCCCGCTGAGAAGCCCGTTGCCGCCGCGGACAGTGGCGATGAGGGCGAGGGCAAAACCGTTCGCCGTCGCATCAAGGGCTCGAAGAATATTCCGGTGGGTGTCGTGCATATTCTGGCGTCGTTCAACAATACGACCGTCAGCATTACCGATCCGCGCGGAAACGTGATCTCGTGGAGCAGTGGCGGGCGCTGCGGCTTCAAAGGCTCACGCAAAAGCACGGCGTATGCCGGCACAATTGTGGCTCAGGAGGCCTGCAAGGTTGCCCTCGGGCACAATCTGAACGAAGTGGAAATTCGCGTGCAGGGTCCGGGCCAGGGTCGCGAGTCGGCCATCCGCGCCGTGCAGGCCGCCGGGCTGACCATCAACGCCATCCGCGACATCACGCCGGTTCCGCACAACGGCTGCCGGCCCCGCAAGCGGCGGCGCGTCTAAAAGAATCTGATTGTTAGAAAGAGGAATCCATCATGGGTAGACATACAGGACCCGTTTGCAAGCGCTGCCGCCGGGCAGGCATGAAGCTCTTTTTGAAGGGCGACCGCTGTTACATGGCCAAGTGCCCGATCGAGCAGGGGCATCCGCCTCCGGGGCCGCAAACCCGCCGGCGCCCGCGCCTGAAGGACTACGGCCTGCAGCTGCAGGAAAAGCAGCGTCTGCGCTACATGTACGGCATGCGCGAAGGCCAGTTCCGCCTGTTCTTCCAGCGCGCGCTGCGCTCGCGCGGGGTGACGGGCGAAGTTCTCCTGCAGGCGCTCGAGTTGCGCCTCGACAATCTGGTGTATCGGATGGGCCTGGTGCCCTCGCGTCCGGCCGCCCGGCAGTTTGTCCGTCACGGGCATGTGCGGGTCAATGGCGTCAAGGTCAACATCCCGTCCTTCAAGGCCAAGCCGGGCGACGTGATCGAAGCGAGCGCCACACGGCGCAGCCGCGAGTTGGCCAAGCCTCATCTGGACGCGGCCGAGAGCCGCGGCTGGCCCCCCTGGCTGACCGTAGAAAAGAACGGCTTCAAGGCCATGGTGGACCATGTGCCTTCGCGCGAGGAAATCGCGCCGATGGTCAACGAGCAGTTGATCGTCGAATTGTACTCGAAGTAATCTAAAAACAACCCGCCATACGCGCCGGTTAACGCCCGGAGCTGGAAGGAACCTATCATGAGCGAACAATTCAACCGATTCGAAATGCCGCGGTTGGTCCTCAAGGACGAAGAAACCGCGACCCCGACCTATGCGGTGTTCACCGCCGAGCCGTTTGAGTCCGGCTATGGCCGCACCATCGGCAACTCGCTGCGCCGCGTGTTGCTGTCGTCCCTCGAGGGCGCCGCGATCGCCTCGGTGCGCATTCAGGGCGCCGAACACGAATATTGCCATCTCAAGGGGTGCGTCGAGGATGTCACGGACATCATTCTGAACCTCAAGAGCATCTTGTTCAAGGTCTATACCCGCCAGCCCAAGCGCCTGCGCATCAAGGTCAAGGGGCCGGGCGACGTGACCGCCGCCGACATCCAGCAGGATGCCGCGGTCGAAGTGCTCAACCCCGACCAGCATATTTGCACGCTGGATGTGGACGGCGTGTTCGACGCGGAAATCGAGTTGCAGATCGGGCGCGGCTACTGCCCCGCCGAGTGGAACAAGGATGTTGACCAGGAAATCGGCCTGATCCCGATGGACGCGCTTTATTCGCCCGTGCGCCGCGTCAAATACACCGTGGAAAACACCCGCGTGGGCCGGCGCACCGACTATGACAAGCTGATTTTGGAAATCTGGACCGACGGGCGCATCAGCCCGAGCGAGGCCCTGACCCTTTCCGCCGCCATCATGCGTCATCACTTGGACGTGTTCGTCAATTACGACAAGGACATGCTCGATTTTGGCGAGGAAGAGGAGCAGGTGGACCCCGCCCGCGAGGAATTGGCGCGCAAGCTGGCCATCAGCGTGAACGAGATCGAACTGAGCGTGCGCGCGGCCAACTGTCTCAACAACGCCAACATCACCACCGTGGGCGAACTGGCCCAGAAGAGCGAAGCCGAAATGCTCAAATACCGCAACTTCGGCCGCAAATCTCTCAACGAGATCAAGGAAATGCTGGCGGGTTTGGGTCTGACCCTGGGCATGCAGTTCGACGCGGATTTGTTGCAGCCCGCCGAAACCGAAGAATAAATGATCGAGGAGTTTTCCCATGCGTCATCGTAAAACAACCGGCAAACTGGGCCGCAACATGGCCCAACGCGAGGCTCTGATGGCCGGATTGGTGTGCAATCTGATCCTGGCCAAGCGCATTACCACCACCCTGCCCAAGGCCCGGGCGGCCAAGCGCATGGCCGACAAGATGGTCACCATCGGCAAGCGCGGCACCCTGGCGGACCGCCGCCGGGCCGTGGCCAAGCTCAAGCAGCCCAAGGCGGTGGAGGAGCTGTTCAGCGCGGTCAGTCCCGCCATGGCGGATCGCAACGGCGGCTACACCCGCATCATCAAGCTGGGCAAACGCGTCAGCGACAGCAGCGAAATGTGCATTCTCGAGTGGGTGGACTACGTTCCCAAGGCTCCGGAAAAGAGCAAGAAAGAGAAAAAGGACAAATAAGTCCGCGCGCATCAGCGCTGTAGAAAGGCATTCCTGCGGGAGTGCCTTTTTCATGCCCGGCCTTATGCTGTGTCTCAAGCAGTTGGGAAAAAATCACAAGAGGCGGGGCATGAAAAAGCCCCCGTGGGGCCGGGGGCTCCTGAGTTTCGCAATGGGACACCCGAGAATTTCAACCCGCTTCGGGCAAATCGAGTGGTATAATTGAGAAATACGGCTCAAAATGGCGCAAAATGACATAAAAACGTCAAAATTGACCGTAAATTTTCAAATTGATGCGGATTCAGCATGTTTTTTGGTTTTAAGCAGTTTGCGGAGATTTGGCGTAAAACGCCTTGTTTTTGGGGATTTTTGTGCCAAATTCCAAATAATTCTTCCTAAAAATAATCATAACCAATTGGGGTCCATTTGGTTGCCCATTCTCATATATTATAAATCAGGGCATTTGTCCGCCACATCGTGGGCGTCAGCTGGTTGGGGTGTCATTCTTTTTACGATTTTGTTCATAATGTTTCAACAATCTATCGAAGATGTGATTTTGAT
>JAAZFE010000048.1 GCA_012511885.1 Lentisphaerota bacterium
ACATGGGCTTACAGCTCCCTACACGCCCCAAAACAATCCAAAATGTAGTGGAGACTTTCAGGGGGTGACGAGCAAAAACCCCTGTAAATCCCCACTTTTCATCTCGTAACTGTCGAACTTGGGCTAACACGGACGAACACGGACGGACACGGACATTTGGGACGCCGCTTTCGCGGCGGAAACAGACGCAAAAACGAGACGTTTTTTGGGCGCTCCCGCGCCTTGACCGTGGCACAACCGGCAACTGCCGACGAAGGGCGGAAAATGGTGGGAGGGGGGGTGAGTATTACGATTGTGTAGAATCGTAATACTGGGGGGCGATAACGGGCGACTGCCGGATTGGGTAGGGGGGGCGTTAGGTGCGCAGGCCGAGGAGGTTGATGGCGCGGACCGGATCGATGCGGTAGCGGGAGCCGTGGCCCTGGTAGAAGTCGTGGCGCTCGATGAGGGCGAGGCCAAGGGCGGTTAGGACGAGTTCTTCGCCGTCGGCGGAGGTGATGACGACATCGCCTTTTTCGAAGACGCCGTCGCCGCGGAAGGGGGAGGGGATGCGGCCCATGGACTCGTGGGCGCGGGCGGTGATGCCGGGGCGGATGTTGACTTCGCCACCGAGGGCGGCGCGGGCCTTTGCGAAGGCGTCGTGCAGGGCGGCGAGGAGAGTGTTTTTGTCCACGCCGAGTTGTTCGAGGGTGCGCTGGTCGGCGGCGATGATCTGGGTGAGGGGGCGTCGATCGGTGCCGAGGAAGCCATCGCCGGAGAATTTGGAGGCGCTGAGTCGTTGTTCGAGGGCTTGGTCTCGTGGGGATTCTTTCATGGGGGACTCCAGCTTAGAATTTGTCGTAGAAGATGTGGTGTTCGGGCATGCCGTTGTTTTGGAGGACGGCGATGGCGGCATCGATCATGCCGGGGGAGCCGCAGAGGTAGGCTTCGTGTTGGGAGGCGTCGGGGAAGTGGCGGTTGACGACGTCGGTGATGAGGCCGCGTTCGCCGGTCCAGTCGGAATCGGCGGGTTCCTGGGAGAGGGCGGGGACGAACTTGAACCAGGGGGCATCTTTTTCGATCTGCTTGAATTCGTCGAGGAAGAAGAGGTCGCGTTGGGTGAGGGCGCCGAAGAAGTAGGTGGTGGGTCGGTGGGTGATGCCCCGGGCTTGCATGTCGCGGATGATGGACCAGATGGGGGCCATGCCGGATCCGCCGGCGATGCAGATGATGGGGGCGTCGGTGTCGGCGAGATGGAAGAAGCCGTAGGGGCCGGAGAAGTTGACTTCCTGGTGATTTTTGAGGTGGTGGAAGACCCAGGTGGAGCAGATGCCGTCGGGTACGAGGCGGATGATGAGCTCGATGTGGGAGGTTTCGGTGGGGAGGGAGGAAATGGAGTAGCCGCGCATGACGGATTCGCGGCCTTTGTATTCGGCGGATTCGAGCTGGACGTATTGGCCGGCTTCGAAGGTGAGGGCGGGGGGATCGAGGAGCTTGAGGCGCAGCTCGACGATGTCGTGGGTGAGGGGGCGTTTGTGTTCGACGCGGGCACGGTAGCGCGACACGCTGAAGAGCTCTTCGGGGATGGCGATGTCGAGGTCGCGGCGAACTTTGACTTGGCAGGCCAGGCGGACGTTGGCGGCGATTTCTTCGGGGGTGAGGTAGGGCTCTTCGACGGGATGGATGGCGCCGCCGCCTTCGTGGACGGTTACTTTGCAATAGCCGCAGGTGCCGCGCCCGCCGCAGGCGGAGGGGATGAAGACGTTGTGTTCGGCGAGGGAGGTGAGTAGGGAGGAGCCGCCGGCGACTTCGAGTTCTTTCCGGCCCGCGTTGATCTGGATGCGGCAGATGCCGTAGTTGAGGATTTTCTTTTCGGCCAGGAGCAGCAGGGCGGCGAGGAAGAGTCCGCACCCGAGCAGGAACCCGACGGAGATGAGGACAGAGAGGAGCATAGCTCAGATTTTGATCATGCCGGAGAAGCCGATGAAACCGAGGGCCATGATGCCGATGATGATAAGGGTGATGCCGGGGCCTTCGAGGCCGCGGGGCAGGGTGGCCTCGTTGATGCGTTCGCGGATGGCGCCGATGAGGGTGATGGCCAGAAACCAGCCGAAGCCGCCGCCGAGGCCAAAGCTGAAGGCCTGGAGGAAGCTGTAGGGCTTGTTGAGCATGAAGAGCGAGATGCCCAGGATGGCGCAGTTGACGGTGATGAGCGGTAGGAAAATACCGAGTGCGTTGTAAAGTTTTTCGGAGACGCGCTCGATGACCATTTCCACAAATTGGGTGAAGGCGGCGATGACCACGATGAAGGTGATCAGGCGCAGGTAGTCGAGGCCGAGGGGCACGAGCAGGTAGCGGTACACCAGGTAGTTGAGCGCGGCGGTGCAGGCGGTGACGAAGATCACGGCGGTGCCCAGCCCGATGCTGGTGTCGACCTTTTTGGAGACGCCCAGGCAGGAGCACATGCCCAAAAAGCGCGCAAGAAGGATGTTGTCGGTGAAGGCGGCGGAGACGAAAATGAGCAGGAAGGAGCTCAGTAGGGACATGTCGGCAAGGGGTGTCATGAGGCCTCCTGTTTGACGAGTCGCGCGCGCGCGATCCAGGTCATAATGGCGAACATGAAAAAGGCGCCGGGGGGCATGACCATGATGGTCCATTGGGTCCACCAGAGGTCGCGGGCGGGGAGGGCCACGCCCAGGATGGTGCCGAAGCCCATGACTTCGCGGACGACGGCGATGGCGATGAGGACGACGGAGTAGCCCAGGCCGTTGGCGAGGCCATCCACCAGCGAGGGCAGCGGCTTGTTCTGGCTGGCGAAGGCTTCGGCGCGCCCCATGATGATGCAGTTGGTGATGATGAGCCCGACGTAGGGGCCAATGAAGCGGTGGACATCGGGGGCGACGGCCTTGATCAAGATATCAATCATCATGACATAGGCGGCAATGATGATGACTTGCACGATCATGCGGATGCGCACGGGGATGTAGTTGCGCAGGAGCGAGATGGTGAAGCTGGTGAGGGCGGTGGTGAAGGTGACCCCGAAGCTCATGAAGAGCGTATTGGTGACGAGGTTGGTGACGGCCAGCGCCGAGCAAATGCCGAGGACTTGGCGGAAGATGGGGTTTTCCACCAGGAGGCCGTCTTTGAGGATTTTGCCGTATGAGGATGCCATGTCAGTTAGGGGGGGTGGGGGGGGGGCTGGTCGGATTCGTCGGGCGAGGAGGCGGGCGGGGGGGGCGTTGCGGCGAGGTAGGCGTCGCGGAAGCGGTCGAGTTCTTCGCTGAGAAAGCGGCCCAGCGCCATCGAGGTTTGGGTGGCGCCAGTGATGGCGTCCACGCGGTTGCGCGCGGCGGGATCGGGCGAGGCGCCGACGATGACGCGCGCGCGGCCGGGGTCGGCCCAGTCCACGCGCAGCCCTTTGAATTGGTCGGTGAACCAGGCTTCTTCGATGCGCGCGCCGAGTCCGGGGGTTTCTTTTTGGTCGAGGAATTGGAGGTTGTGGACGGTTTCGAGATCGGAGGAGAGCACCATGACGCCCTCGATGCGATCCCAGAAGCCCAGGCCGCTGAAGATGAAGCCGACGCGTTCGAGGTCGGGGGTGGTTTGGCGGTAGATGACGCGTCCGTCGAGATTGTCTGCTGCGAGGTGCTGGTCCACGGCCTGCTGATAGGCTTCGGCGGTGTTGCCCTCGACGGGCAGGTCGAAGGCGCGGCAGAGGACCTGGTTGTGGTGCATGACGGCGTTTTTGGCGAGCAGGCCCTGGGTGGCATAGTTGACGATGGCGATGCCGGTGCCGAAGACCAGGCAGATGGCGGCCATGAAGCCGAGGACGTAAGCGGGTGATTTTTTGTTCACGCCTTGGCCGCCTTCTTGCGCGCCTGATAGCGCTTGATCCAGAGGTCGAGGGAGGGCGCCAGCATGTTGCCGATCAAGATGGCAAAGCCGACGCCGCCGGCAAAGACGGCTTTGTAGCGGAAAAAGACGATGAGCGCGCCGATCAGGATGCTGTAGGCCCACATGGAGGGGCGTAGGCGGGGGGCTGAGATGGGGTCGGTGACCATGAAGACGGCGGCATAGAGAAAGGCGCCGGAGAAGAGGGTGAAGCCCAGCGGCGGAACCAGATCAATGCCCAGGGCGTTGCGCAGGAGCAGGTTGGTGGCGGTTGCGCCGAGGAGGGTACCGAGCATCAGCCGCCAGTTGGCGGTCTTGGTCCAGAGCAGGTAGATGGCGCCGAGCAGGATGGCGATGGCGCAGGTTTCGCCGACGGAGCCCGCCGCCAAGACGCGAGCGTGGCCCGCGTGGTCGAAGAGTCCACCGATTTGGCCGGTGAAAAGGTCCCAGAGGCGCGTTTCGAAGGCGTAGTCGCGTCGGGACCACATGGGGGTGGCCGCGGTGATGGCGTCCACCACGCCGAGACCCGGGGCGGTCAGACGGGCGGGCAGCTCCTCGAGGGCGGCGAAGCTCCAGCGGGCGAACCCGCCGGGAAAACCACGAAAGGCTGGCGCGAATTTCGAGGTGAGCTCGACCGGGAAGCAGACATAGACGAAGGCGCGGCCCACGATGGCCGGGTTGAAGATGTTTTTGCCGAAGCCGCCGAAGACCATTTTGCCAAATACGATGGCGAAGACAGCGCCGACGGCCACAATCCAGAAGGGGGTGGCGGGAGGCAGGGAGAGCGCATAAATGGCGGCAGTGACCCAGACCGCCTGCGACAGTTTGCCGGGAGGGGTGGGCACCATGATCCATTCGGCCAGAAAAGCAAACAGGGCGGCCACCGCCACCTGCGCCATGACGCGCCAGCCGAACAAATAGACGGCGGCGAGGGCGACGGGTGCCAGCGCGTAGAGGACGCGCTGCATCATGGGTTGCTTCAGGAAGGCCAGCTTTTTCATGAAGATGGGGTCAGAATATCCAACCTGGGCGGCCAGTTCAAGCGCAACTGCGGGGCAATCGGAATTGCGTGATTGCGGGAATGCGGGATTGCACGATTTTTGGGGAGTGAACCGTAAATGGGCGCGATTATTTGGGAGAAGGGGTAGAAAGGGTCGAAAACGGGACAAAATGGGCGAGAAATGGGCGGTTCTGGGTGAAAATGGGGTATTTTTTGGTATTTTTGTAGAGCTGTGGGGCGGCGGAACAGCCACACGGACGTACACGGACGAACACCGACAAACACGGACATTGCGGACGCCGCTGCGCGGCGGAAACAGGGGCACAAGAGGAGCGTTTTTGGGGCGCTCCCGCGCCTTGTCCCGGGGTTTGTCAGCAGCTGCGGACGCCGCTGACGTGGCGTGGAAAAAAGGGTCAAAAACGGGTCAAAATGACGAAAAATAGGCCGAAATAGGCAAAAAACGGCCGAAAATGGGCGTTTTTGGGTGAAAAGGGGTCAAAAACGGCGAAAATGGGGGATAACGGGCGACTGCCGAATTGGGTAGGGGGGGGTTAGAGGATTTTGAATTTGGGCAGGTCTTGGAGGTCGATGATGCCGGCGAGAGTGCCGTCGTCGTGGGTGACGATGAGGTCGTCGAAACGGTGTTGCTGGAAGATGGCGAGGGCGTCGGCGGCGAGTCGGCCGGTCTGGATCATGTGGGGCTGGTGGGTCATGAGATCGCTGACGGTGCGGGTCTGGAAGTCGGTGGCGCCCGCGGCGAGATAGCGGCGTAGATCGCCATCGGTGAGCAGACCGAGCACCTTGCGGTTTTCATCAATGATGACAACGGCGCCGGCCTGGGCTTTGGTCATGGCGATGAGGGCGTCGCGGATGGCGGCGGTGGGGGCTACGACGGCGAGGCGCTCGTCGGTGCGCATGATGTCGTCCACTTTGAGCAGGAGGGCGCGGCCGATGGCGCCGCCGGGATGGAGGCGGGCGTAGTCGTCGCGGGAGAGTCCGCGGGCTTCGAGCAGGGCCACCGCGAGGGCGTCGCCGATGGCCAGCGCGACGGTGGTCGAGGCGGTGGGCACCAGGTTGAACGCGCAGGCTTCGCGTTCGACGGAGGCATCGAGTACGATGTCGGAATGCCGCGCGAGGGTGGAGTCGGGGCTGCCGGTGAGGGCGATGATGCGCGCGCCGGCTCGTTTGAGCATGGGCAGGAGGTTGACGAGCTCGTCGGATTCGCCGGAGTAGGAGAGGGCGACGACGGCGTCTTCGGGCCGGACAAGGCCGAGATCGCCGTGCATGGCTTCGGAGGGATGCAGGACGGTAGCGGGCGCGCCAGTGCTGGTGAAGGTGGCGGCAATTTTCTGGCCGATGTGGAACGACTTGCCGACGCCAGTCACAATGAGTTTGCCGCCGGCCTCGAGGGCGGCGCGCAGGAGGTTGACCGCGGCATCAAATTCGCCGTCCAGGCGCGCGCGGGTGCGCTGGAGGGCGGCGATTTCGACATCGAAGACATCCTGGGCTTTTCGGAAATAGGTTGGGGATTGCATGGGGAGTTAGCGTAGCGCAGGGGGGGCGGGGGGGCAAGCGGGGATGTGGGCGCGCGCGGGGCGGCTGGGGGGGGCGGTTGGTTTTGGCTTTACGAGGTGGGCGTGGTATAGATGGGACGTTGCCCCAATCCAAGGAGTTCCCATGACGACTCGTTTTGCATCCAGAAAAGTGGCGATTGTCGGTGCCGGCGCGGTTGGCTCGAGCTTTGCTTTTGCGCTAGCTCAAGCGGGACTGGCCGAGGAAATTGTTTTGACGGACGTTAACGTCAATTTGGCGAAGGGTCAGGCGCTGGATTTGGCGCACGGGATTCCGTTTTATCCCACGGTGCATATTCGCGCGGATGAGTCGTCGGTGGCCTATCGGGATGCCACGGTGGTTGTGGTGACTGCGGGCAAGCCGCAGGCGGGGCCGGGTCAGAGTCGTCTTGAGCTGCTGCAAATTAACGCCAAGATTGTGACATCGATTGTGGAGGATATTTTGACGGTGAATTCTGAGGCGATTATTCTGATCGCGACGAATCCGGTGGATGTGCTTACGCATGTGGCCTGGCGGCATTCGGGGCAGCCGCGCGGACGCATTTTGGGGTCGGGCACGGTGCTGGATACGGCCCGTTTCCGCTGGCTGTTGTCCGAGAATTGCGGGGTGTCGGCCCAGAACATTCACGCGCCGATTCTGGGGGAGCATGGCGACAGCGAGTTTGCGCCGTGGTCGCTGGTGCATATTGCCGGCGTTCCGGTGGATGAATACTGCCCGATTTGCCGCAAGTGCAACTTTGTGAAACGCCGCCCGGAAATTTTGGAGGAGGTGCGCCGCTCAGCCTATCATATTATTGATTATAAGGGTTCGACCAGTTTTGGCGTGGCGATGGCCATGACCCAGATTGTCCGCGCGATTCTGCGCAATGAGGAAGGTGTGCTGACGGTTTCCGCTCCGCTGGAAGGCGAATACGGTCTGCGGGATGTCACGCTGGGCATTCCCTGCCTGATCAATGCCAAGGGGATTGTGAGCGTGATTGAAGCGCCCCTAACCGAGGAGGAACGGAGCTTGCTGGCACACTCCGCCGGTATTCTCAAGGAGAGCCTGGCCAGCCTGGCTTGAGTGATTCATCGGCCGGTTTCATCCGGCTGCCTTGGGGGTGGGACGAACTTGGCGCGTGCAGCATCCAAGCCGGGTGGCTTGACCTGGTTTTCAGGAAGGAGTGGGGTGGAAGGGGGCGGTTCGCTTTCGAGCGGGGGCGCGGCCACCCAGCGGTTGAGCAGGGTGGAGAGGCCGAAGCCGCCCGTCAGGAGCGCCAGACAAAGGATTTTGGCGCGTCCTTCGGGCCATCCGGGAAAGACCAGCCAGAGGGAGCCGGTGATCAGTCCCAAAATGCCCCGCACGGTGGGGACTTCGGCGCGCAGGAAGAGCCAGTTGGCCAGTCTCGCGAAGAGCAGGATGGTGGTCACGGCACCGAAAGCCACGGGCAGCAGGATGGCCAGATCGAGATGGGCTACGCCATGCAGCAGGGGGGAGTAGACGCCCAGATAGATGATGAGAAAGGAAACGCTCAGGCCCGGCAGGATACTGCCGAGGCCGATGCCCGCGCCGATGACCGTCCACAACGGCCAGCCGGGCGTCAGGGCGGCATCGGGCGGCGCCAAGTGGCGGCGATACCATGCCAGGGCCGCGCACAGGCCGAGAGTGACAACGAAAGGCAGCCAGGCGGCCCGGGAGCGGGTCGAGCCCCCGGCCTGGCGGATCAGATTGGGCAGCAGTCCCAGCATGAGCCCCATGAACAGGAAAGTGGTGGGCACCGCGTGGCGGGTGAAGACGACAGCCAGCAGGCGGCTGGCCAGCAGCAGGCCGATCGCCGCCGCCAGAAAGAAGGGGCCGAACCGGCGCAGGTTGCCGGCCGGGTTCACGGTGGGCTGGGCGAGGGCGGTCGTAAGTGGGCGATAGACGCCGAAGAGCACGAGGAACGCGCTGCCGGATACGCCGGGCATGAGGCCCGCCACGCCCACCCACAAGCCGAGGAGCAATTGAAGCGGCAGGGACATGCCGGTGAAAGGTTAGATGGAGCCGCCGCCGGGCAGGTCGTGGATGACGGTGTCGCGGCACATGCTGGGGACGGGTTCGGGATAGTCCAGCGTGTAGTGCAGGCCGCGGCTTTCGCGGCGTAGCATGGCGGAGCGGATCACCAGCTCGGCCACGGCGGCAATGTTGCGCAGTTCGAGGAGATCGGAGGTGACGAGATAGTCGCGGTAATAGGTGCGGATTTCCTGGCGCAGGTTGTGGATGCGGCGCAGGGCACGGGTGAGGCGGCGGTTGGTGCGGACAATGCCGACATAGTCCCACATGACGGTGCGGACTTCGTTCCAGTTGTGGGCCACGACAACGGCTTCGTCGGAGGGCACCGCGTGGCCGATTTTCCAGGCGGGGATGCGGATGCGTCGTTTCTTGGGGCGGGGCTGTTCGAGGATGTGGCGGGCGGCCTGGTGGCCGCAGACGAGGGCTTCGAGGAGCGAATTGCTGGCGAGACGGTTGGCACCGTGCAGGCCGGTGCAGGTGACCTCGCCGACGGCGTAGAGGCCTTCCATTTCGGTGCGACCATGGATGTCGGCGCTGACCCCGCCGCAGAAGTAGTGCTCGGCCGGCACCACCGGGATGGGCTGGCGGGCCATGTCGAAGCCAAAACGTTGGCAGGTGGCATAGATGTTGGGGAAACGCTGGCGCAGGAACTCTTCGCCCCGGTGGGTGATGTCGAGATAGACACACGGGATGCCGTGGGTTTTCATCTCGTGGTCAATGGCGCGGGCCACGATGTCGCGGGGGGCGAGTTCGGCGCGGGGATCATAACGCTTCATGAAGAGTTTGCCGGCATGGTCGAGCAGGCGGGCGCCTTCGCCCCGGACGGCCTCGCTGATGAGGAACGACTTGGCCTCGGGATGATAGAGGCAGGTGGGGTGGAACTGAACAAATTCCATGTTGCGGATTTCCAGTCCAGCCCGCCAGGCCATGGCCATGCCATCGCCGGTGGCGATATCGGGGTTGCTGGTATAGAGATAAACCTTGCCCGCGCCGCCGGTGGCCAGAATGGTGCGGGGTGCGCGTACGGCGAGGATTTCGCCGCTGATTTGTTCGAGAAAATACGCGCCGGCGCAGGAGTTTTCGCCGGGAATTTTGAGCCATCCGGTGGTGATTAAATCGATGGCCATGTGATTTTCGAGAATCTGGATATTGGGCTGGGCGCGGACGCGTCGGGCCATGACGCGAATGATGGCCGCTCCGGTGAAGTCGCCGCTATGCAGGATGCGGCGGGCGGAGTGGCCGCCCTCGCGGCCGAGATCATAGGGGCTGTGGTCGCTGCGCGACTTGGCGGGTTTGCGCTCGAAGCGCACGCCCCAGCTTTCGAGGGTGGCGATGCGCGCGGCGCCGGCGGCGATGATTTCACGGGCAACATCGGCATGGGTTAGGCCGGCGCCAGCCTCGATGGTGTCGCGCAGGTGGGCTTCGATGGTGTCGTTGCGGGCCATGGGCACGGCGATGCCGCCCTGGGCGTGGGAGGAATTGCTTTCGCCCAGGTCGCGTTTGGTGCACAGGATGACCTGTCCGTGGGGAGCCAGCTCCATCGCCGCGGAAAGCCCGGCCAATCCCGCGCCAATGACCAAATAGTCGCAATCGAGGATTCGCATGCCCCTAAACTATCATTGGCGGTCGTGGGGGGCAAGGGCGCGGGCGACTGCCGGCCGGGGCTCAGGCTTGGCGCGTGGCGGGTTCGGGTCGGGTCGGCTCGGGCGTGTCGGTCAGCAGGAACTCGACTTGGATTTTGCGGGAGATGGGGAGGATCCAGTCACGATAGATTTCTCGGACGCGTTCGGCGGTGGCGGCGTTGGCCGTTTTTTTGGTCGCGCGGTTGACGGCGCGTTTGAGGACGTTGGCTTCGACTTCGGGGAGGGTGATGGCTTTTTCCACGCGCTGGGGATCGCCGGCCTCGAGGGCGGTCTGGAGGCGTCTGGATAACGACGCGCGTTTTTGGTCGGCAACCTGGATGGAGAGGAGCAGGCGCTGGTTGAGGGCGTCGAGGCAGGCCAGATCGGCGGCGGGGGTGGCGTTGGCCTGGGGCGCATCGCCGCAAAGGATGGGCAGTCCGTAAAGGATGCAGGCCGGATGCAGGATATTGATCCGGGCGGTCAGGGAGCCGGCCTGGACATAGCTTTGGGCAATGGTTTCGGCGTCGGGGAGGGTATGTCCGTTGTGGCGGTAGTGGCCGGGGTCATAGCCCAAGGCCGCCCGGGCGCAGAGGGTGTCCACAAGGATGATGTCGCAGGCGGCGATTTGCTGGCGGAGTTCGTGAAGGGTGGCCATGTCAGGTGATGGGATAAGTGCCGAGGATACGGCCTGACTCGGCCAGAGCGCAAATCATTTTCCACGCGGCTTTGGCGGGTTCGCTTTGCCAATCGGTGACGGCCTCGATGAAAAAGCCGTATTCCCAGGGTCGTCCGGCGAGCGGGCGGCTTTGGATGAAGGTGAGGTTGACCCCGGCGGCGTCGAAGGGAGAAAGCACGTGGAGGAGGGCGCCGGGGCGGTTGCCGATGACCAGATAGATCAGCGAACGCACGTCGTTCTTGGCGGTTGAGCGGGGGGGGCGGGTTCTGGCCAGAGTAAAGAAACGGGTGGTGTTTGCGTCGCCATCCTGCACATCGGGACGGAGGATTTCGAGTCCGTGCAGACGGGCGGCGGTTTCGGAGGCGATGGCGGCGGTGCCGGGCTCGCGCGCGGCCCGTTGGGCGGCGGCGGCGGTGCTGGCCTCGGGGATGAAGTCGGCCTTGGGTAGATATTTCTTCTGGAGGTTACGGCACTGGCCCAGAGCCTGCGGGTGGCTGACGACCCGGCGGATGCTCTTCAGCGTAGCGCCGGGCAGGGCAAGCAGATGCTGGCGCACGGGCACGGAAAAGCTGTCGAGGATGGTCAGGCGCTGATGGCTGGCGAGCTGGTCGAGGGTTTGAGTGACCGGGCCCTCGATCGAGTTTTCGACCGGCACTATGGCAAGGGGGCGGTCCGTGGCGCGGGTGGCGAGCAGGCGCGCAAAGATGTCGTAATGCGACAGGCAGGGGGTCAGGCGCGCCTTGTCGCCGAAGCGGCGCTGAGCCGCTTCGTGCGAGTGGGTGCCTTCGGGGCCAAGATAGAAGATGGGGCGAGGCATGGCGTTCCTTTCGGGTCAGGAGGTGGTCGGTTGGGGCCGTTGGCGTTCGCGCATGGCCAGTTCGATCCAGGGGGCGAGTTCATCGAGAAATTCGTTGAAGCGTCCGCTTTCGAGCTGCTGGGCGGCGTCGCTGAAGGCCTTGAGGGGGTCGGGATGGGCTTCGACGATCAGGCCATCGGCGCCGACGGCGAGGGCGGCGCGGGCCAGCGGGGGAACCAGCCGGCGGGTGCCGGCGGCGTGGGAGGGGTCCACGATGACCGGCAGGTGGGTGAGCTGTTTGGCCACGGCCACCGCGCCGAGATCGAGCAGGTTGCGCGTGCTGGGGTCGAAGGAGCGCAGGCCGCGCTCGCAGAGGACCACCTGCGGGCAGTTGTTGACAATCAGATATTCGGCGGCGGTGAGCCATTCCTCGACGGTGCTGGCGAGGCCGCGTTTGAGCAGCACGGGTTTGCCGGCTTTGGCGATCTGTTCGAGCAGGTCATAGTTCTGGGCATTGCGCGTGCCGATTTGGAACATGTCGGCCAAATCCATCAGTGGCTCGATTTTATCGGGGCCGGGCACTTCCGAGACCATGGCCACATCGAATTCCTCGCGGATGCGGCGCATGATGTCGAGGCCGTCGCTCTTGAGGCCCTGGAAGTCATAGGGTGAGGTGCGGGGTTTGAAAGGCATGGCGCGGATGATGCGGACGCCGCTTTCGGTGAGGTCGCGGACAGCGGCATGGAACTGCTCATAGGTTTCGATGGCGCAGGGGCCGGCCATGATGGTGATGTTGCCGTTGCCGATTTTGACGTCGCGCACCTGCACGACGGAGTCGGTCGAGTGATACTCGCGCGAGACGAGCTTGAATTTCTTTTGAACGGGCAGGACGGCCTCGACGGCGGGCAGGTTCTCGAGGATCGAGAGGGACTGCAGGTTGAGCTCGTCGCCGATACAGGCCACGACGGTCTGTTCGGTGCCGCGGATGACGCGCGGCTGATAGCGCAGGGTGGTGACCATTTCGCTGACGGAGGCCACATCGGCGTCGCTGCTATTGCGTTTCAGAACGATAATCATGATTTTTCTCCAATTTCAGGGGGTTAGGGGGTTCAAGGGAAAATGGCGGGCACAAAAAATCCGCGCATCCATTTCGCCGGACACGCGGTTTCGGAAGGACTACCGGCAATAGCTCACCGGGTCGCTCCGGACCGTGCGTCCGGCGACCTAAAGGTGAAGCTAAAATAGACCTTCCAGTGGTTCACGGTCGAAAATCAACCACACCCCCTTGGGGTTGTCAAATTATTTTGAGGACGGCTCGTTGGTCAGCTCGGGCAGGCGGGACTGTTCGTTTTGCTCCCAGGCGGTCAGGGTGGCGCGGACGGCGCCAAAGCGGGTTTCAACATCGGCAAAGAGGATGACGGGCAGGCGGGCGGCGACCCATACGGCGCGGGGGCGGTTGCGCGAGAAAAGAACCGGGGATTTCGAGATGGCTTTGACCCGGATGGCTTCGAGACGGCCATAGGGAGTGCGGATGACCCGGGGGGCATCGGTTTGGATTTCGAGCGCGTGGAGGTCGTCATCCATGACGAGTTGATAGTCGCCGGCCCATTGGCCGTTGGCGGCGGCGTCGCGCAGATCGAAGAAGAACGACACAAAGTCTCGGGCGTCCGGGGGAACCGTAAATTCGTGGGCGGTTTGCCCGACGGCATCCTCCCAGCGTGCGCGTCCGGCTTCGGGCCAGAGGATGAGGGTGTCGTTTTGGACAAAATTCTTTTCGCCCATGATTTTGGCGACGGTGTGCCGATAGCCTTGGGGGGTGGTTTCGAGGCGGCACTCGATGGTGTTGTCCACGGGATAGATCCGGGCAATCCAGGGGCGGTTCCAGATGCGGATGCGGCGGGTGATGACGCCGGCTGAATCGGTCTGGCTCTGGACGGTCATGGCGCCGACAGAAAGGCCAATCCAGGTGATGTCATATTCCATGAATTCATCGGGATTGGCTCGTGCCGAGCTGCCCGGGCAGGCCAAGGCCAGCGCTGCGGCCAGGCAACCGGCGAGGCGCAATCGAAGCGGAATGCCAACGAAAGAAGACATGGCGCCAATCTGCCTGAATTGGCGGCGGCTGGCGATGAGAATTGCAACGGGGCGGCAAGTTGATGTCGCCGCGGCTTGCGTATCCGGGGGCGAGGTGCCAGACTGATCGCGGTCAATCAGGGAGAGCAATTATGCGTATATGGATATTGGCGGCTTTGGTTTGGGGAAGTGTGGCGGGCGGGGCGGTGGCCGAGACGGTGGCCGCGCGACTCATGGCTTCCTATGACGCGGTGCAAACCCTGAGCTGCGCCATCCGGCGCGACATGCCGCTGCCCGACGGCAACACGATGCGCATGCTCAGCCGCGTGTATTATCAGCGCCCCGACAAGCTGCATGTCGAGAACCATAGCCCCGTCAAGCGGCGGACGGTGTCGGATGGGACGGTGTTTCGCCAGTACGCGGAGGGTGCGCCAAGGGGATTTTCGCGGCCGGTGGGGGAGTTGAACGAGGAAATGCTGTTCAACTTGCGCATGGTGCCGGGATCGGCCATGAACCTGCTGGCCATGGTGCAGGACTCGCCGGAGACACTTCTGGACGGCACCGCGGAGTTTCCGGTGCGCGCGGCCTATGACCGGGGCCATTCCTACGCGGTGGTCAGTCTGGATGCCGAGGGGCGGCTGGCGCGGTTTGAGATGTTTTCTTCGGCGGCCATGACGGATTTGCAAGCGCGCACGGATTATTCGGTGTTCGTCGAAGTGCTGCCGGGCGTCTGGATCGCCTGTTTGCAGCAGGCCCGGATTTGGATGGAGGGGCTCGAGCGGACGGACACCACCCGGGTGGACAACCCCGTGGCCAACGAGGAAATTCCGGCCGGGTTGTTTGACGGCGCTGGTTTTTTTGCCGGGGTGGAGTTTGTGGACGATTACAAAAAAATCATGTCGGGCCCGGTAAGCCGTTGACATCGGGGCATGGGCTGGGTCAAAATCCGTGGTGAAAGTTGACAAGAAAAATCCCCCCGAGGGAGAAAGGACAAAGAGACGATGAGAACCGTTGCATGTCTGTTGATTGGGTTGATGATTTTGCTGGCTGTTGCGCCGGCGGCTTCGGCACAGGGCCGGGGCGGATTCATGGGCTTTATCGCCGGATGCTGCTTTGGCATTCGCGCGGGCGCGGCCTACAACGATGGCAAGGAGCTGCACTGGCGCGAGTGGTGCCTGCTGATTCCCTATGCGAACATCGTGTTCATGATCTGGAACGGTGTGGATGGTGCCAACGGCGTGAACAGCGGTGAGCTGGCGGCCCGTTACGGTGCGATCTATTACTAATCTGAATTATTCATCGCTTTGCGTGTATAATTCAGGCTGAACGATTGCCGCATTCGCGCCTATCCATGTTGCGCAAAAAGATTCCGGGCCTTTTGCCCGGAATCTTTTTTTGTGTCTTGATGATTTTTCTCGTGGAGGGGGGCGCGGTCCGGGCTGAGGGCGGGAACGCGGTCGGCCGTGCGGAGTCCGCGAGCGGCGTGGCGCTGGAGCTGGGCAACGAATTGCTGGCCGAGGGGCGCTGGGCGGCGGCGCGCGTCGAGGGGCTGCGGGCGCGCGAGGCGGCGGAGAACGCCATCGAGACGGCCCGGGCGAATCTGCTGATTGGCCAAGCCGCATTGCGCGAGGATGGCGGTGACTCAGCCGCCCGTGATCATCTTGAGGCGGCCTGGCTCGAGACGGAGGCTTGTCCGACGGTTCGTTGCGAGGCCGCGCTCGAGTTGGGCCGCGCGGCCTGGGCCGCGGGCGACCGTGCCGGCGCTTTTCTGCCGCTGAAGTACGCGTTCCAACATGCCGACAACGCGCCGCTGTTCTGGCGCTCGGGCGCCGCGCTCTACTTCTTTATGAAAGGCGACAAGCGGTTGTGCCGCGCGGAGCCGATGCTGTGGCAAGCGTTGCAGAGCAGCCGCGATGCCTGGCCGCTGTGGGTCTGGCGCGAAGGACGTTTGCCTGCGACCCGCGGCCCATCGCTGCTCTCCATGCCGGGGCGATGGATTGTGCGGTTGTATCGCACACAAATCGCACCGGCCATTGGAGCGCGGTGCGATCTCGAACCGAGCTGCTCGGAGTATTTCCGTCAGGCCAGCGCGGCGCACGGGTTGTTGGGATTTCCGATCATGGCCGACCGCTTCGTGCGCGAGCCATCCGTGGTGGTGACCAAGGAGAAGCCGGTGGTGATGCCTGATGGACGCATCCGTTATGCCGATCCGCTGGCTGACCATGATTTCTGGCTGAGGAGAAAACAATGAGTCGCAACATGAGATTCCGCGGAGTTCGATCAGCCCGGGGCATGTGTCTGGTTGGCCTGATGCTATGGTTGGCGGGGGCGGGGTGGGTGTTGGGGGAAGAGGCCGGCCGTCTCGCGTTGAATTTGAGCAATGAGGGGCGTCACGAGGCGGCGGCGACAGAGTATCGCCGTCTGGCATTGGCAGTGGCTGATCCGATTGCGGCCGGACAATGGTATTGGTGGGCGGCTCACGAGTACGCGCGAGGGCGGCAGGTCGAGGCGTCGAACCGAATGCTCGATCGGGCCGAGGATGCCGCGCCGCTGGCGTTGAACATGCCGGTGGCCTGGCTGAGGGCGGAGAATGCGTCAGTGGCCGGCGATTGGGCGGCGGCCCGGTTTCACTATGACAGTTTGCGGCTCGCGGCGGATGCCGAGTCCCTGCACGAAACGGCGTTGCGCGGCGCTGCCGCGGCCCGCCTGCGCGAGGGGGACGCGGATGGCGCGCGGCAGACGCTGGCGGGGGACGGGCCGGAGCTGGTGGCGGCGCGTGAAGCCATGGCGAAGTATGCCGGGCGACGCGACAAGAAACCCTGGGTGGGGGGAGTGCTGGGGCTGGTTCCGGGGCTGGGCTATGTCTATTCGGGGGAATATGCCAGCGCGACGCGGTCGTTGATCCTCAACAGCCTGTTCATTTGGGGGATGGTGGAAGCGGCGGATCGGGATTTGTGGGGAGTCTTTGCCGTGGTGACTTTTGCCGAAATGACCTGGTATTCCGGCAGCATCTATGGCGGGATTGATGCCGCCCACCGGCACAACGCCCGCCGTTTGAATGAGACCGCAACCGTCGTGCGCGGCTCCGGCCGCGCCGCGCCCGACATGGCCGCCTGGCCTCTGGTGACTCTGCACTTCCAGTATTAATCCTTTTGCTGTTCTCTCGCCAAAGGGTCCCGTCAAACCGCTCAAAACCATTCTCATATATTATGTGAGAATAAAGCTGTGGGAAGATGCCAGCCTGAATTGCTTTTCAGCATGGCTAACCTGATTCGTGGGCTCGCGGGTTGTCATTACAGCTTAGTCCCGCCCGTTCTGCATCCGGGCCGGGCTTGTCGCGTGCATAATCCAGGCAAGGCGTCCGTTGTGAGGGAAGAACCCTTTTTTAACGCAAAAGGCGCAAGGGGCGCAAAAGAAACGCAAGCGAGGGATAGGCGGGGGGGGACAAGGAGGGGACGCAGGGGACGAATGGGACAGAAGGGACGATGGGATGATTATGAAGGATTGGAGAGTTGCGGGGTTTGGGGGAGCAGGGCGGGGGGGGAGTGGTGGAAGGTGGAAGGTGGAAGGTGGGAGGGGGGGGAGGGGGATTCCGCCTGAAGGCGGGACTACGAACGGGGGGCGGGGGGGGCGGGAACAGCCACACGGACCAACACGGACCCACACCGACAAACACGGACGCTGCGGACGCCGCTGGCGCGGCGGGGGAAAAATGGGGGAGGGGAGTTGCGAGATTGCGTGAATGGGGGATTGGTTTTGTGCGGGGTTCTCTTGACAATGGGCGGGGGATGGTGGACACTGCCGCCGATTTGCCACGTTCCGTCGCGTGGTATTCTTTTAGACAGAAGCGGCCCGCGAGGGTCTTAATAATAAACGGAGAAGAAGATGGCCAAGAAGAAGTATGTGTATTTTTACGGCTTCGGCAAGGAGCACACCGAGGGCGACCAGACGATGCGGGCAATTTTGGGGGGCAAGGGCGCGAATTTGTGCGAGATGGCGAACGCGGGTTTGCCGGTGCCGGCGGGGTTTACGATTTCGACGGAGGCGTGCGCGTATTATTCGTCGCATGATGGGAAGTATCCCGAGGGGATGATGGACCAGTTGAAGGCGCAGTTGCGCAAGCTGGAACGGCTGATGGGCAAGAAGCTGGGGGATCCGAAGGACCCGTTGCTGGTGTCGGTGCGCTCGGGCGCGGCGATTTCGATGCCGGGGATGATGGATACAGTTTTGAACCTGGGGCTGAACGACAAGTCGATCCTAGGCTTTATCGAGCGGACGGGCAACGCGCGCACGGGGTGGGACTCGTACCGGCGCTTTATTGACATGTTCGGGGACGTGGTGATGGGGCCGGAGACGGGTCTGACGCACGGCGACTTTGAAGTGGCGATGGACGCCCTGAAAAAGAAGTACGGCGCGAAGGAGGACACGGACCTGACGGCGGAGCAGCTCAAGGAGTTGTGTGACATCTATAAGAAGGTGTATCAGCAGAAGGTGAAGAAGCCTTTTCCGCAGGATCCGATGGAGCAGTTGCTGGCGTCGGTGAACGCGGTGTTCAGCAGTTGGAACGGGGAGCGGGCGGTGAAGTACCGTCAGATTAACAAGGTGACCGGCCTGTTCGGCACGGCGGTGAACGTGCAGGCGATGGTGTTCGGGAACATGGGCGAGGAGTCGGGGACGGGCGTGGCGTTTACGCGCGACGGTTCGACGGGCTCGGAGCATCCGATGGGCGAATATCTGCTGAACGCGCAGGGCGAAGACGTGGTGGCGGGCATCCGCACGCCGAAGCATCTGGACGACATGCCGAACGAGGCGAGCCCGATCTGGAAGAAGGCGCACGCGCAGTTGATCAAGATTATGAAGCGCCTGGAGGAACACTACAAGTATCCGCAGGACGTGGAGTTTACGGTGGAGCAGGGCACGCTGTGGATGCTGCAGACGCGCAACGCGAAGCGCACCGGTTTGGCGGGCATCCGCTGGGCGGTGGAGATGGCGACGGGCAAGGACTTCTTTACGGGCAAGCGCCAGAAGAAGATTCTGACCGCCGAGGAGGCGCTGGCGACGGTGAGCGGCGCGGATCTGGAGCAGCTGCTGTTCCCGATTTTTGACGTGGCGGCGGAGAAGAAGGCCGACTTGCTGACGACGGGGCTGCCGGCGGGTCCGGGAGCGGGCGTGGGGCAGATCATGTTTACGGCGGGCGACGTGGAAGCGGCCGTGAAGGCGGATGCGAACGCGAAGCTGATTCTGGTGCGCCACGAGACGAGCCCCGAGGACGTGGGCGGCATGTGGGCGGCGCAGGCGATTCTGACCAGCACCGGCGGCATGACCTCGCACGCGGCCGTGGTGGCGCGCGGCTGGGGCAAGTGCTGCGTGGCGGGCGCGGGGGCGCTGCAGATTGACTACAAGGCCAAGACGGTCAAGGTGGGCGGCAAGACACTGAAGCAGGGCGACTGGATCAGCCTGAACGGGACGACGGGCGCGGTGTATGCCGGGCAGATTCCGTCGCAGGCGAGTCCGGTGGTGAGCGCGGTGGTGGGGGGCCGGAAGGCGGCGCAGAAGCATCCGATTTATCTGATGTACAAGCAGGTGAGCGACTGGGCCGACAAGTACCGCAAGGTGAAGGTGCGCACGAACGCGGACAGTCCGAGCGACGCGGCCGCGGCGCGCGCCTTTGGGGCGGAGGGCATCGGTCTGACCCGCACCGAGCACATGTTCTTCGAGGGCGAGCGCATTTGGGCCGTCCGCGAGTTTATTCTGGCGGAGGAACCGAAGGCGCGCAAGAAGGCGCTGGCGAAGCTGCTGCCGCTGCAACGCAGGGACTTCGAGGGCATTTTCAAGGCGATGGACGGCTACGGCGTGACGATTCGTCTGCTGGATCCGCCGCTGCACGAGTTTGTGCCGCAGGATGCCGCCGGGCAGGCCGAGATGGCCAAGCGCCTTGGGCTGACGAAGGCGGCGGTGGCGGCGCGGGTGCAGCAGCTTCATGAGCTGAACCCGATGCTGGGGCATCGCGGCTGCCGGTTGTCGATCACCTATCCGGAGCTGTGCGTGATGCAGACCAGCGCGATTATCGAGGCGGCCTGCAACGTGGCCAAGACGGGCCGCAAGGTGCTGCCGGAGATCATGGTGCCGCTGATCGGGACCCGCGAGGAGTTCGACTATCTGGCGGAGATCATCCGCGAGACGGCCGACGCGATCATCAAGGCCAAGAAGGCCAAGGTGAAGTATCTGGTGGGGACCATGATTGAGGTGCCGCGGGCGGCTTTGGTGGCCGACGAAGTGGCGGAGAGCGCCGAGTTCTTCAGCTTTGGCACCAATGACATGACCCAGATGGCGTTCGGGTTCAGCCGGGACGACATCGGCAGCTTTCTGCCGGACTACATTGACAAGAAGATTCTGCCGGCGGATCCGTTCCAGACGCTGGACCAGGTTGGCGTGGGCCAACTGGTGGAGATGGGCGTGAAGCGCGGCCGCAGCAGTCGCCCGACACTCAAGTGCGGGATCTGCGGCGAGCACGGCGGCGATCCGGCGTCGGTCAAGTTCTTCTGCAAGGTGGGTCTGGACTACGTGAGCTGCTCGCCGTACCGCGTGCCAATCGCGCGTCTGGCCGCGGCGCAGGCCGCGCTGGGCAAGTAAGCTCGCCGTTTGGTTATGGCGCAAGCCGCCCCTGGTTCAGGGGCGGCTTTTTCGTGGTTGTGTTCAATATTCAAGATTCAATATTCAACAACCAATATTCAAGGGGGGGGGGGCGCCGCTGTGCGGCGAGCGGGGAGCAGGGAGCGGGAGAGGGGGGACAATTTTTAACGCAAACGACGCAAGAGGCGCAAAAGGAACGCAAACGGGCGCCGCTGCGCGGCGAGCGGGGAGCAGAGAGCGGGGGAGCGGGGCGGGGGGGGGGAGTGGTGGAAGGTGAAAGGTGAAAGGTGAAAGGTGGAAGGTGTGGAAAGTGGAAGGGGGGAGGGGGATTCCGCCTGAAAGCGGGACTACGAACGGGGGGCGGAGGGGGCGGGAACAGCCACACGGACCAACACGGACGAGCACGGACGGACACGGACGCTGGGGACGCCGCTGACGCGGCGGGGAAAAGAGCCCAAAACAGGCCGAAACAGCTCAAAAACGGTCCAAATTGGCCAAAAACTGGCGAAAATTGGTGAACAACAGTGGTTGGGGGGGAGGCAATTGTCAATTGTCAAAGACTGACCCCGAGGGGATACCGAGAGGATAATGGGCGACGGACTGATTCGGGAGGGTTACCAGCAGATTTCGAGGGAGGTGGGGGTGTCGACGTAGCCAACGGCGGCGTCGTATTGGGCGGTGAGGGTGTAGGTGTGGCCGTCGGAGAGGATGGTGATGGCGCCATCGGTGTCGGTGGCGAGATGACGGGCATCGGGGAGCTGGTCTTCGACGATGCGGCGGGCGGCGCCATGGAGTTTGGCGGCGACTTTGTATTTGTCGCCCACGACGGGGCGGGGGTTGCCGAATTCGAAGATGACGGCTTCGGCGCCCGCTTTTTGGAGGAGGGCGGCGGTGATTTCGGTGAGGGAACGTTCGTAGTTTTTGGGCATGCCGACGAGGATGCCTTCGAGTCCGGGGGTGCCATGGCCGGGGGCGATGACAACTTGGGAGGCGAGCTGCTCGGCGGGGGTGGTTTCGAGCAGCTGCTGTTGCTGGGCGTAGGTGAGGTCGGAGGGGATGAGCATGGCGAAGTCGCCGTAAACCACGCGGAGGGTAAGGGGGGCCTTGGTGTCGCCGGGGGCGGGGCCGAGGACTTCGATGGCGAAGGGCTTGCCTTGGACGGTGCTGGCGAAGAGGCGCTCGCCGGCAACGAGGGTGCGGGGCTGGATGGCGGTGCCGGAGAAGCGATGCTTGAGGCGGCGGGGGGAGCGCTCGGCGAGCAGCTCGGCCAGCGGGCCTTCGGCGAGCTTGGCGTCGAGGGAGGCGGGGTGGCCAAGCTGGCCGACGTGGAAGTGCTGGAGGACGGTGGGTGCGCCGGCGATGTGTTCGGGTTCGGGGGAGGTGAGGATGAGGGCGTCGAGCTTGCGGATGCGTTTGTGGCAGACGTGGGGGATGACGGTGCGCTCGGCGTCGTTGCGGCGTCCGCGGTCGGTTTGCACGTAGGCGGTATCGATGAGGATGGCCTTGTTGTCGGGGGTGTCAATGAGGATGGCGGAGCCGTAGCCGACGGAGAGGACGGAGATGGCGAGTTCGCCGCCGTGGCGGATGGCCTTGGTTTCGGCGTGGCCGGCGGCAAAAACCGAGGCGACGACGAGGGCGACGGCGGTGAGGGCGATGGCGCGTCCGGCACGGGTGGCTTTGTTCCAGCGGGGGCGCAGGAGGCGGAACCAGATGGGTCGCCACCAGATGAAGAGGGCGACGGCGGCGTAGTAGGTGAAGAGCCAGCGCAGGGTGGGCTTGACGACGAAGGGATAGGTGAACCAGCGCGAGAAGTAGTGGCCGATGAGGAGGAAGAGGGTGGAGAAGATCCAGTTGGCGGCGGCGAGCAGGAGGGCGATGTAGATCCCGATGCCGGGGATGAGGCCGATGAGGCCGGCGAGCATGGAGAGCTGCAGGACGACGCCGACGAGGGGGATGGCGAGCAGGTTGGCATAGGCGCCGGCGACGGGCCAGCGGTAGAAGTAGTAGGCGCTGAGGGGGATCATCATGCCGATTTGCATGCCGAACTGGGCGGCGATGAAGCCGGCGACGCCGGGGGTGATGTTGGCGAAGCCGTAGGAGCCGATGGGCTTGATGTTGCGGCGATCGAGGAGGCGCGCCAGCCAGAAGAGGACGGCGGCGAGCAGGCCGTAGAGGACCCAGAAGCGGACGGTGACCACGAGGAGCCAGTGGACGGCGAAGGCCCAGGTGAGCAGGGAGACGAGGATGGCGAGGGCGATGAATTGGTTGCCCTGGAACTTTTTGAAGATGTCGAAGAAGGGCTGGGTGAGCAGGGCGAGGGAGAGGATGGCACCGAAGGAGAGAGTGAAGGAGGGGTCCACGGCCATGGCCGGGTTCTGGAGGAGGATGATGAAGGCGGCGACGGGGACGCCGAGGAGCGCGGAGGAGCGAACACCCTGGCCCATGTAGCCCCAGGTGAGCAGGAAGAGGGAGTTCATGATGACCGCGCGCAGGGTCGAGGGGCGCGCGCCGGTGATGATGGCGAAGATGACGAGGGCGAAGATGACGAAGGGGACGTAAACCCGGCGGGAGACTTTGAGGAGGGCGAAGATGCCCATGAACATGATGGTGATGATGGTGACGTGGAGGCCGGAGACGGCGAGGACGTGATTGATGCCGGAGGCGCGGAATTCGTCGGCGATAAGTTCGTCGGTGTCGCGGCCGAGTTCGAGGATGGGGCGCACGGAGGTGTCGTCGTAGCGCTCGGAGGCGATGGAGAGGGTGTTTTGCATGCCGTAGCGCAGGCCGAGGGTGAGGGCGCCGAGGAAGGCGGAGTTGGGCTGGGGCATGGTCTGCTTGATGACGCGGACGATTTCATCGCGCAGGTAGAGGGAAAATTCGACGAGGCCGTTGCCTTCGCGGGGGACATCGTGGCCCTGAGGGATGATGATATCAATGGGCAAGGCGCCCTCGAGGGGGGTGCGCAGGAGCATTTGGCCGCCGATGTTGTAGTTGCGGAGGTATTTGGCCTGGTCGAAGGCGCCGACGTTGGCGGCGGCGGGGGGGGCGATCAGTTCGCCGGAAAGGGCGATATCGTAGCCATAGGCGGCGGAGCGGGCGAGGCTGTCGTAGATGGGCAGGTCGGGGTTGATGGTAACGCGGATGGTTTGGCGTTCGACGGGGAAGTAGGGGCCGTCGGGCTGATACTGGATGTAGTCGGGGGTGATGGCGAGGACGGTTTTGAAGGAATAGACCCAGGGATCGGCGGTGATGCGCCCGAGGGCGCGGATGGGCACGACATTGCGCCCGCTGCGGGCGAAAAGAGAGACAGCGTTGACGGGCTTGAGGATGGCGAGGACGCCGGTCGAGGGCTGGTTGAGGGGTTCGACCTGGTCGAGGTGGGTGAAGGGCTGGGCCACGAGCACTTCGGCGCCGGCGGGGGTGCCGGCGGGGATGCGGACGGGGTCGCTGGTTTGGGGGAGGTCGGTCTGGGTGAAGTTCCAGCGGCCCTGGTCGTCGAGGATGGGCAGGCCGTTGTCATCGAGGACGGGGCGGAGGGCTTCGAGGCGGCCGACGAGGCGCAGTTCGATGTCTTCGGTGACGGGGGCGATGGTTTTGATTTTGAGGAAGGAGGTGGCGGCCATCTGGTCGGTGGGCTTCCAGGTGGCGCCTTCGGCGGTGAAGCGGACGCGCCCGAGGGTCTGATCGGGCGGCTGGATCATGGCGAGGTAGCGGGTGTAGCCGAGGAAGAGGGCGGCGGCGAGGAGGAGGGCCCAGGCGCCGACTTGGAGGGCGTCGAAGCGCGGGGGGGGGGCGTAGAGGGCGTCGCGGGCATCGGCGGGCTGGCGTCGGCGGACGAAGTGGAGGGCGGTGCCGGCCAGGAGGCCGAGGATGGCGGTGGCGGCCCAGAGCGGCACGACGGCGGTGGAGCCCAGCGGGAAGGCCATGGCCAAGGCGATGCCGATGATGAAGAGGTAGCAGAAGCTGATCAGTTTATTCTGCGTCATGGCTTGTCTCCTGAGTGGCGGACTTGTCCGCAGCCTGCGTGGCGGGCAGGGTGATATCGGTATAGTAGTCGCGGTTGGAGCGCCAGATGGGCGATTTGGCGGGTTCGTCGCGCAGTAGGGCGAAAAAGGCCTGGCGATAGGCCGGGTTGAAGGCGACCACCAAGGTGCCCAGCAGCAGGGCGGTGATCAGAATGATCAGCAGGGTTTTGGCTCCTTGTTCCATGGCGGCGTCTTTCTATGTCGGGGTTTTTTCCAGCGATAAAATAACTAGCTAGGATAGGGTTCGAGATGCAGGTTGACAATAGTTTCCTTGCCGAAGCGGTGGTGCAGGGTTTTTTCGAGGTCGGTGGAGATGGTGTGGGCCTTGTGGAGGGGGAGGTCGGCGGGGAGCTGGATGTGCAGGTCGATGACGGGGGTGCGGCCGACCATGCGGGTGCGCAGGTCGTGGGGATTTTGGATTTCGGGGATGGCTTGAGCCATGGCGATAATTTCCTGGCAGAGGGCGGGCTCGAGGCTGGAGTCGGTCAGTTCGCCGACCTGCTGGCGCAGGATGCTCCAGGCCACGCGGAGGAGGAAGGCGCTGACGAGGAGGGCGGCGACGGGGTCGAGGATGACCCAGCGGTTGCCGAGGAGGGCGGCGGCGCCCACGCCGATGGCGGTGGCGATCGAGGAGAAGGCGTCGGAGCGGTGATGCCAGGCGTTGGCGCGCAGGGCGGGGCTGCCGGTGGTGCGGGCGACGCGCATGGTGACGCGGTAGAGCGCCTCTTTGAGGGCGATGGAGAAGAGGGCGATCCAGAGGACATAGAGGGCGGGGGGGGGGAGCGGGTTGCCGCGCAACGTGGCCGCAATGAGCACGATGGCCCGGTGGGCGATTTCGACGGCGACGACGCCGAGGGCGAGGCCGATGATGGCGGCGACGAGGGTTTCATATTTGCCGTGGCCGTAGGCGTGGTCGTCGTCGCAGGGTTTCGAGGAGAAGCGCAGGCCCCAGAGGACGCCGAAGTCGGTGGCGGCGTCGGAGAGGGAGTGGACGGCATCGGCGATGAGGGCCTGGGAGCGGCCGAGCAGGCCGCCCGCGATTTTGGCGGCGCTGAGGCCGAAATTGATCCAGATGGAGATATGGGTGATGCGGCGTTCGCGGAAGGCGCTCATGACTCGGGCGGGGCGGAGAAGTGGTCATCAATGGAATCGGGGGTGGAGTCGGGGGGAGAATCGGTGGGGGAGCCGGAGGGGGGGGGCGGTTTGGGGGAGAAAAGGAGCATATAAACGAAAAAGAAGGGGATGACGGGGAGGAAATAGACGATGCCGTCCTGTTCGCGCAGGATGTGCTGGTTGCTCATGGTGGCCAGCCAGACCAGATAGAAGACGAATCCGGCCGTGTTGAGCAGCCAAATCACGCGCTTGAGGGTCGGATTCATGGCGGGGAATGTACCTTGGATGGGATGGGGAAAGCAATCGCCAAGGGCGCGGACCGCTTCATGCCCACTTCCGGCTTTTCAAGCGGGGGCGGGTGGCGGATACTGGCGGCATGAAGAGGTTGACAGGCTGGGCGCTGGCGGTCGGGGCGGGTTGGGCGCTGGTATCGGGCGCGGGGGGGGCGGAGGTGTTCCCGCGCGAGGGGTGGGTGGAGGCGCCGAATCCGCTGGCGTCGGAGTGGGCGGAGAAGGGGGGCATGCTGGTGGCCTATATGGGGCCGTATCCGAAGAGCTTCAACTATTATCTCGACCAGAATGTGATGTCGGCGGAGGTGTTCGGGCAGTTTTTTGAGACGCTGATGACGCAGCATCCTTTGACGCTGGAGCTCGAGCCGCTGCTGGCGGAGCGGTGCGTGCTGGAGGATGACCGGCGGACGTTCACGTTTTATATGAATCCGCAGGCGCGGTGGAGCGACGGTCGGCCGGTGACCGCCGAGGACGCGCGCTGGACGTTCGAGGCGGTGATGGATCCGAAGCACCTGACCGGACCGCACAAGATCGGCCTGGAGCGCTTCGAACCGCCCGAGGCGCTGGACGAGATGACGATTCGTTTTAGAGCCAAGGAGGAGCACTGGCAGAATCTGCTGACGCTGGCCGGCTTGCAGGTGCTGCCGAAGCACGCGTTCGAGGGGCGGGACTTCAATTTGCAGAACTTCGAGTTTCCGGTGGTGTCGGGTCCGTACCGGCTGGGGGTGATTCGCGACGGCCTGCAGGTGACGCTCGAGCGGCGGGCCGACTGGTGGGCGGCGGATTTGCCGAGGTTCCGGAAGCTGGCGAACTTCGACCAGTTGCGTTTTCGTTTTTTTGAGGACCGGGAGAACGCGTTTCAGGCGTTTCAGAAAGGGGAACTGGACTTGTTCCCGGTGTACACGGCCCATGTGTGGCGCAACCAGACCACTGGGGAGCGGTACGCGCGCAACTGGATTGTGAAGCAGGAAATCGCCAATCAGAAACCGGTGGGTTTTCAGGGGCTGGCGCTGAATTTGCGGCGGCCGCCGCTGGATGATCCGCGCGTGCGGCGGGCGCTGGGGCATTTGTATCACCGCGAGAAGATGAACGCGACGCTGATGCACAACGCCTATGAGCTGCACCGTTCTTATTATGAGGATTTATATGACCCGGCGCAGCCCTGTCCGAACGAGTCGCTGGCGTTTGACAAGGACCGGGCGCGGGCGTTGCTGGCGGAGGCGGGGTGGCGGGCGGACTCCGGCACGGGCATTTTGATGAAGGACGGGCGGCCGCTGCGCCTGCGCTATTTGTCGCGCGGGGGGACGGACGACAAGTTTACGGCGATTTTCCAGGAAGACCTCAAGGATGTTGGCATCGAGCTGGTGGTGGACAAGAAGGATTGGGCGGCGTGGTCGAAGGATATGGACGAGTATCATTTTGACATGACCTGGGCGGCCTGGAGCGCGGGGTTGTTCAAGAATCCGGAGAGCATGTGGTCGTCGCGCGAGGCGGACCGGCCATCGGGGCAGAACATTACGGGGTTTCGGAATCCGGTGGTGGACGCGCTGATCGAGGCACAGCGCACCGAGTTTGACGTGCAGGTGCGCCATGGCCTGGTGCGGGAGATTGACGAGATTCTGGCGCGGGAGATTCCCTATGTGCTGCTCTGGTTTACCCGGGGCACGCGGCTGCTGTGGTGGAACAAGTTCGGGATGCCGGAGGCTCCGCTGGGCAAGTACGGGGACGAGCGCAGCGCGTTCAGCCTGTGGTGGTATGACCCCGACCCGGCGGCGGATCTTTCGCACGCGCGCAAGACGGGGCGGGTGCTGGCGCCGAGGCCGGCGCGGGCGGTTTACAAGGAGCCGCAGGTGGGCAGGGCGGAGGGGGGTCAGGGGGCGGAGTAGATCTGCCAGAGGGCTTGCCAGGCGGCGGACTCGGTGAAGGGGGGCAGGAGGGCCTCGAGGGCGGGGGGGAGTTCGGCGGGGGCATCGGTGAGAGCGATGGCGCCAGCAAGGGGCGGGGTGCCTTCTTCGGCGCTGCGCCAGAGCAGGAGGGTGGCGGTGGCGGGGCCGGCCGCGCCGAGGTGATAGGGGGTTTCGATGACCCATTCGGGAAGGGGGGCGGGGGCGACGGCAAACGGTCCCGGTTGGAGTTTGTCGCCAAAGGTCTCGATGGCGCCCGGACGGGTGAGGGTCGTTTTCCATGTTCCGTCTTTTTGGGGTTTGCGCCGGTGGAGGGTGCCGGTTTCGGCGGGGGCCATCTGGTCGGGCAGCATGTCGCCGCGCCAGAAGAAGACGGTCCGGGTTTTCGGCGGGTCGGATTCGACGGGGGCGAGGGGCACGATGACCCGCGGGGGGAGGGGGCGGGGGGCGGGGTCGAAGGCCAGTTGGGCGTCGGTGGCGGCGCGGGCCACGAGCTGTTCGGCAAGGGTGAAGACATCGGCGCCGCCCAGGGTGGCGGGATCGAGCGGGAAGAGATGAGGCTCGGCGCGGGCGAACGGGGGGAGCAAGGCGAGGAGAGCTGCAGCTAAGATGAAGCGTGGGAGCATGGTCAGGCGGATGCGCCCAGGCGAGCCAGTTGGAGGAATTCGTCGCGGATGGCGGGGGTGGTCTGGAAGCTGCCCAGCATGGCGGAAGTGACCATGCGGGAGTTTTGCTTCTCAGCGCCGCGCATGATCATGCAGAGGTGACGGGCCTCGATGATGACGCCCACGCCTTCGGGGTCGAGGGCTTCCATGACGGCGCCGGCAATCTGGTCGGTGAGGCGCTCCTGCACCTGGAGGCGGCGGGCGAAGATGTCGGCCAGGCGGGCAAGCTTGCTGACGCCGACGATGTGATTTTTGGGGATATAGCCGATGTGGCAGACGCCGAAAAAGGGCAGGAGGTGGTGTTCGCACATGGAATAGATGGCGATATCGCGCACGAGGACCATTTGCCCGGCGGTGGCCTCGAAGAGGGCGGAACGGAGCATGGCGAGGGGGTCCTGTTGATAGCCGCGGGTCATATAGGCCCAAGCTTCGGCGGTGCGCCGGGGGGTGTCGCGCAGGCCGTCGCGGGCGGGGTCCTCGCCGATGGATTCAAGCCACGTGGAAATGAGTTGTTGCATGGGGGGGATTAAGGCACAAGGCGGAGAAGGCGGCAACCATGTTTCCGGTGGGAAACCGGGAAACTGAGGCTTGGCGGGAAGGTGATGGTAGGGTAGCATAACTCTCTTCATGGCTAATTTTTTGCGAGGTTTGGCAAAGTTTTTCGCCTGGCTGCCCATGAGATGGGCGTATGCGGCGGGGCGGGGGGCGGCTTGGATCATTGTGCATGTGATCCGCTACCGGCGGAGCTATGTGCTGAACGTCCTGCAGCGGAGTTTTCCGGAAAAAACGCCCAAGGAGCTGCGGGCGTTGTACGCGTCCATGTTACAGCACCAGGTCCGGAACATGGTGGAACTGCTGCAGTTTGCGGGGGGGCGCGAGGCCGATCTGGCCAAGCGGCTTGAGTTTATCAGCGAGGAGATTGTGAAACAGGCTCTGGAGCTGGGCAAGGGGGTGCTGATTCTAATCGCGCACATCGGCAATTATGACCTGATGGGGTTGTTTGCGGCGCGGGTGCTGGGATATCCGGTCACCATCATCACCAAAACCATCTCGAACGAGGGGCTGCATGAGGTGATTTGGGAGCTGCGCCAGAAGGCGGGGCTCAAGGCGGTGCCGCCGCAGAACGCCTATCGCGCCTGTTTGCGGGCGTTGCGGCAGAAGGAGCTGGTGGGGTTCATGCTGGACCAGAACCGGCCCACCCAGCAGGGGGTGTTTGTGGAGTTTTTCGGCGAGTTGGCGTCCACGACGCCGGGGCTGGCGCTGATGTCGGCGCATACGGGCGCGCCGGTGGTGCCGGTGTTCATGTTGCGCGCGGCGGATGGCCGCCACGTGCTGGAGGCCAAGCCGATGATCGAGCCGCCGCCGGACCGCAAGGCGGAGACGTTGCGGGACTATACGGCCCGCTATACCCGGGTCATCGAGGAGGAGATCCGGCGGGATCCGGCGCAGTGGCTCTGGTTGCACAAACGCTGGAAGAGCCGTCCGCTTGAAGAGGGCGGGGGCGAAGACAAAGAGAACTGACCGGGGCCGGGGCGGTGCGGCGGGAACATGAGTTGCATGGTACCTTGAGCGGGCGGCGGATCCTTCAATGACACGTAAATATTCTTTGTCCAAACGGATCCGGCTTGCGGCGGAGACGCCCCTGCTGCGGCTGGGGCTGGTGGTGGTGCCGCGTCTGCCGCGGCGGGTGATCCTGGTTCTGGCGCGGGTTCTGGGGACGCTGGGCTACTATCTTTCGACCCGCAGCCGCCGGTTCGGGCTGGAGAATCTTGATCTGGCCTTTGGGGATGAGAAGACGCCAGCGGAAAAGCGGCGGATTCTGCGGCAGGCGCTCAGGAACTTTCTGCTGGTGATGCTGGATTTGCTGTGGTTTACGCGCGATTCGGCGGTGCGCATGGAGCGCTGGTTTGTGCCGGAGCCGGACTTCAAGGCCTCGATGGACAGGCCGGGGGCCAAGGTGGGGGTGACGGCCCATTTTGGCAACTGGGAGATGGCGGGGCGCTATTGGTCGTTGGCATCGGGTGCCATGATGAGCGTGGCGATGCCGGTCAAGAATCCAAAGGTGGATGATCTGATCCACCGGCTGCGGGAGAACACCGGGCAGCAGATTGTGGCGCGGCAGGGGGCGCTCAAGAAGCTGTTGCGGCACCTGCGCGACGGCGGCATTGTGGGGCTCTTGCTGGATCAGAACACCAAGCCGGCCGACGGCGGCATTTTTGTGACGTTTTTCGGGCGGCCGGTGGCGGTGTCGCCGGCGGCGGGGGTGCTGGCGGCGCGGACGGGAGCGGAGATTGTGATCGGCTTTGCCCTACCACAACCTGACGGCAGCTATCGGGGCGAAATGCCCCATTGCATTGCCCCGGAGGAGATCGCCGCGATTCCGCCCAAGGATGCCGCCCGCGAGATTACCCAGCGCATCACCTCGTTTTATGAAGAAACCATCCGCGCCCGGCCCGATTACTGGCTTTGGTCCTATCGGCGCTGGCGCTACATCCCGGCGGGCATGTCGGCGGAGGGCTTCCCATCCTATGCCCGCCCCGCAGGAGACTGACCATGCCAGATTTCGCGACCTATCAGAAGCAAGCCGGCACGACGGCGATTTATCCCGGCCGGGGGACGGGCAATTTTGTTTATCCCGCGCTGGGGCTGGCGGGTGAAACGGGGGAAATCTGCGAAAAAATCAAGAAGGTGATTCGCGATGACGGCGGGGTGGTTTCGCCGGAGGTTCGCGGCCTGCTGGCCAAGGAGCTTGGCGACGTGCTCTGGTATCTGGCAACGCTGGCGAGCGAGCTGGGGCTGGACCTGGATCAGATCGCGGCGGACAACCTGGCCAAGCTGAGCAATCGCAAGCAAACCGGCCGGCTGCAGGGCAGCGGCGATTTGAGGTAGATGATGAACATTCCTGCGGCGATTATTTTCGATTTTGACGGGGTTTTGGTGGACAGCGAGAAGCTGCACTGCCAGACCATGGCCGAGGCCATGGGCGCGGACGGCCCCCCGCTGGACTGGGAGACCTATCAGACCAGCCTGATCGGGTTTGATGATCGCGGGGCGTTTGCCTGGCTGCTCGAGCGGGCGGGGGTGGAGCCCACGCCGGAGGAGGTCCGGCGGCGGGTCGAGAACAAGGCCGGGCGTTTCGCGCGCTATGCGGCCGAGGGGCGGGTGGCGGCGATGCCCGGGGCGGTGGAGTTTGCGCGCGCGTGCGCGGCGGCCTATCCGCTCGCGCTTTGCAGCGGCGCCTTGCGCAGCGATATCGAGCCCGTGCTGGCGGGCATCGGGCTGGAGGAGGTATTTCCGATCCGGGTGACGGCGGATGACGTGCCCCGGAGCAAACCGGATCCGGCAGGATATGTGCTGGCGCTGGAGCGTCTGGCGGAACGGCATCCGGAGGCGGGGATTGCGGCGAAAACCTGTCTGGCGATCGAGGACACGGTGGACGGGATCACCTCTGCCCTGGGCGCAGGCATCGTGACTTTGGGGGTGGCTTCGTATCTGCCGCCCGGGCGTTTGCTGCAAGCGGGGGCGATTGCCGTGGTGGACACGTTCAAGGGGCTCGGTCCGGGGTTTCTGGCCATGTTGTTGCAGTAACCTGGATTATTCCGCCCTGGGCGTGCCGTTGGTGCTGTCGGCGGGTTCGGCCCAGCGGACGGTGCGGGCGACGGCCTTGTGCCAGCCTTCGAGGAGTTGGCGGCGCTGGGCGGGGGGCATGGCGGGTTCGAAGCGACGGGCGGGAGGGCGGTTGGCCAGGGCGGCTGGATCGTGCCAGCCGAGATGCAGGGCGGCGAGGGCGGCGGCGCCAAGGGCGGTGCTTTCCATGTGGCCGGGGCGCTCGATGGGGCAGTCGAGAAGATCGGCCTGGAACTGCATCAGGAAGTTGTTGGCGGACGCGCCGCCATCCACGCGCAGGAGGGTGAGGGGGTGGGGATAGTCGGCCTGCATGGCCCGGACCACATCCGCGCATTGATAGGCGATGGCTTCGAGGGCGGCGCGGATGATCTGGGGACGGCCCGTGCCGCGGGTGAGGCCCAGGAGGGCCCCGCGCGCGTACATGTCCCAGTGGGGCGCGCCAAGGCCGGTGAAGGCCGGCACGAGATAGACGCCGCCGGTGTCGGGGATGCCTGCGGCCACGGAGTCGGAGTCGGCGGCCGTGGCGAGGATGCCGAGTTCGTCGCGCAGCCACTGCAGGATGGCGCCGCCGATGAAGACGCTGCCTTCGAGGGCGTATTGGGGGGCGCCGGGCAGGGTTTGGGCGGTGAGGGTGGTGAGCAGGCCCTGATTGGATTCGACGGCCCGGGGGCCGGTGTTCATCAGGAGGAAGCAGCCGGTGCCATAGGTGTTTTTGGCCTGGCCCGCTTCGAAGGCGCCCTGGCCGAAGAGGGCGGCCTGCTGGTCGCCGGCCACGCCGAGAATGGGCGGGGTGTGGGCGCCGAACTCGGGCAGGCGGCAGGGGGCGATGACGCCGGAGGAGGCGACGACTTCCGGCAGCATGGAGGCGGGGATGTTGAAGAGCTCGAGCAACTCGGGGTCCCAGCGCAGCTCGTGGATGTTGTAGAGCATGGTGCGCGAGGCGTTGGTGAAATCGGTGGCGTGGACTTGTCCGCCGGAAAGCTGCCAGAGCAGCCAGGTGTCCACGGTGCCGCAGACCAGATCACCGCGTTCCGCCGCGGCGCGCGCGCCGGGAACCTGATCAAGGATCCATTGGATTTTGGTGGCGGAGAAATAGGCGTCGAGGAGCAGGCCGGTTTTGGCGCGGATGAGCGGCTCGCGTCCGGCGGCTTTGAGCGCCTGACAGGCATCGGCGGTGCGGCGGCACTGCCAGACGATGGCGGGGTGGACGGGTTCGCCGGTGCGGCGGTTCCAGACGATGACGGTTTCGCGCTGATTGGCGATGCCGAGACCGGCCAACTGTCCGGGGGAGACGCCGGCCTGATCGAGGGCGGCAAGCATGACCTCGCGCTGAGACTGCCAGATGGCGGCGGGATCGTGCTCGACCCAGCCGGGGCGCGGATAGAGCTGGGGGAATTCCTGCTGGACGGCGGCCACGGCCTCGAGATTCCGATTGTAGAGAATGGCGCGGGAGCTGGTGGTGCCCTGATCCAGAGCCAGGATGTAGGTCGCGGTGCTCATGATCTCCTCCGGTCTTGGACGTGAGCGTGGATCGCGCGAGGGCCGTTGGCAAGCCGGAAGTGGGCCTCGGGGAGGCGGGCAGAATGTTGTCGAATGTTGCGAAATAATAAATGAAGGGCTGTCGCGGGGATAACAAAACTGGACAAAAAGTGTAGTTATCAAAACTGGAATTTTTCGTTGAGGGGCTTGACAACGCAAAAGGTGTGGTAGGCTTTGGGGTGGCACTTGCAGGATACGGCTCT
>JAAZFE010000049.1 GCA_012511885.1 Lentisphaerota bacterium
GTTAGCCCATGACCACGCCAACCATCCGGGAACTTCTGGCCGAGCGAAGGCAGCCCACGCTGTCGCTCGAGTTCTATCCGCCCCGGACCCCGGCGGGCTTTGACCTGCTGCGCCGCTCCATCGAGCGCATGCGCCCGGTGCAGCCCGAGTTCGTCACCTGCACCTACGGCGCCGGCGGCACCACGCGCGAGTTTTCCTTTGCCGCCTGGGAGCTTCTGGCCGAAATGGGCTTCACCCCCGTGGTGGCGCATCTGACCTGCGTGGGCGCCTCCCGCGACGACCTCGCCGCCCAGATCCACCGCATCCATGCCTCCGGCATCCGCAATATCATGGCCCTGCGCGGCGACCCGCCCCGTGGCGAAACCACCTTCACCCCCGCCCCCGACGGCCTCGCCTATGCCGCGGACCTCGTCGCCCTCATCAAGTCCCTGCACCCTGACATCTGCTGCGGCGTGGCCGGCTACCCCGAGACCCACCCCGAGGCCGCCTCCCCCGCCGACGACCTGCGCCACCTCAAAGCCAAGCTCGACGCTGGCGCCGACTTCGTCAACACCCAGCTCTTTTTCGACAACGCCGTCTTCTATCGCTTTGTCGAGGACGCCCGCGCCGCGGGCATCACCGCGCCCATCCTGCCCGGGCTGATGCCCGTGGCCTCCCCCGCCCAGCTCGAACGCGCCATCGGCTATTCCCGCGCCACCGTCCCCCCCGCCCTCCGCGAAGCCGTCGGCCACCCCGACCCGGACACCGCCCGCGACGCCGGCCTCCAATGGATGGCCGCCCAAATCTGCGACCTCATCGCCAACGACGTCCCCGGCATCCACCTCTATATCCTCAATTCCGACCGCACCGTCCTCGACCCGCGCCTGGCCGCCTGTCTGGCCCAATGGCGCGGCGCCCCCCTCTCAACCAACCACACCGAAAGGCCCGATCCATGAAAATCCTCGTCACCGGCGGCTATGGACAACTCGGCTGGGATTGCCGCGAAGTTTTCGGCGCCAACCACAATGTGCTCGCCCTCGACCTGCCCAACCTCAACATCACCGACCCCACCAGCCTCGACGGCGTCCTCAACCTGTGGAAGCCCGACGCCATCGTCAATTGCGCCGCCTATACTGCCGTGGACCGCGCCGAAAGCGATGTCGAAAAAGCCTGGCTCATCAATCGCGACGGCCCCGCCCTGCTCGCCTCCCGCGCCCGCACCCACGGCATCTTCCTGCTGCATGTCTCGACCGACTACGTCTTTGACGGCCAGCGCTCCGTGCCCGAGCCCTACCTCGAAACCGACACCCCCAACCCCGTCAGCGTTTACGGCAAAAGCAAGCTCGCCGGCGAACTCGAAATCCGGGACCGCGCCCCGCGCTACGCCATCCTGCGCACCGCCTGGCTCTACGGCGTCCACGGCTACAACTTCCTCAAGACCATCCTGCGCCGCGCCGTCAACGAACCCCAAAAGGGCCTCCGCGTGGTCAACGACCAGTTCGGCACCCCCACCTGGTCCCGCCGCCTCGCCGAGCAGATCCAAGCCGTGGTCGAAGCCGACGCCGCCGGCCTCTTCCACGCCTCCGGCGAGGGCCACTGCTCGTGGTTCGAGTTCGCCCGCGAATTTATCCGCCTCATGCGGCTCGATTGCGAGGTCCGCCCCTGCGCCTCCGCCGACTACCCCACCCCCACCGTCCGTCCCGCCAACTCCATCCTCGAAAACGACGCCCTCAAAAAGGCCAACCTCCACCTCATGCGCGACTGGCGCGAAGACCTCGCCGAATATGTCGAGCGCTATCGCGACATCCTGCTCAACGCGGTAAGGACCTAGCCTGAATTATGCACGCGACAAGTCCAGTTCAGATGCGAGGCGGGCGGGGTGAAGCTGTATTGGCATACTGCGAACCCCGCAGAACAAAGCAGATGGACTGGAATCGTCGCGCCTCTGGTCAACATGGATGAAATATGATTTTACTGTGTTTATGTCCGCATCAGGCTGCTCTGCAGCAAATAACAATATTTTCATCCATGTTGATGAATAATCCAGGCTAATCATGACCCGCAACATCCGCAACCTCCTCGTCACCGGCGGCGCCGGCTTCATCGGCGTCAACTTCATCCGCTGGCTCTTCGACCAGCCCGACGCCCCCGAGCGCATCGTCAACTTCGACAAACTCACCTATGCCGGCAACCCCCTCTCCCTGCTCGATGTCGCCGAACAATATCCCGACCGCTATGTCTTCATCCACGCCGACATCTGCAATGCCGCCGCCGTGCGCGACGCCATCCAAACCCACCGCATTGATGCCATCGCCCACTTCGCCGCCGAAAGCCATGTTGACCGCTCCATCGTTGCCCCCGACGACTTCATCCAAACCAACATCATCGGCACCTACACCCTCCTCGAAGCCGCCCGCCAACACGCCGACCAAATCCGCCTCTTCCACCACGTCTCCACCGACGAAGTTTACGGCACCCTCGGCCCCACCGGGTTCTTCACCGAGGAAACCCCCTACGCCCCCAACTCCCCCTACTCCGCCTCGAAAGCCGCCTCCGACCACCTCGTGCGCGCCTACCACGAAACCTATCACCTCCCCACCACCCTCTCCAACTGCTCCAACAACTACGGACCCTACCAGTTCCCCGAAAAACTCATCCCCCTCATCATCCTCAACGCCCTCGAAGGCAAGCCCCTCCCCGTCTATGGCGACGGGCTCCACGTCCGCGACTGGCTCTATGTCACCGACCACTGCGCCGCCATCTGGCAAATCATGAAACACGCCCAACCCGGCACCATCTACAACGTCGGCGGCCGCAACGAACTGCCCAACATCCGCGTCGTCGAAACCATCTGCGACCTCCTCGACACCCACGCCCCCCCCCTCCCCAACGGCGCCCCCCGCCGCTCCCTCATCACCTACGTCAAAGACCGCCCCGGACACGACCGCCGCTACGCCATCGATTGCTCCAAAATTGAGCGCGACCTCCACTGGACCCCCGCCCAAACCTGGGAATCCGGCTTCGCCAAAACCATCCGCTGGTATCTCGACAACAGCGCCTGGTGCCAGCAAGTCCGCTCCGGCGAATACCAAAACTGGATCGCCACCCACTACGGCTAACCCGCCCCCCCTCCCCAAACAAGCCTATCCTGGATAATTCATGCGACAAGTCCGGCCCGGATGCAAGGCGGGCGGGGCGAAGCTGGTTGGGCATACTGCGAACCCCGCACAATCTGGCAGTTGCCGGTTATGGGCAGCAGGTCTCCTTTCCTCCGCTTCCCTGCTTCCATGCTCCCCTGCTGGCCATGCGACAGCAGGACCTTATCCATGCTTGTGAATTATTCAGGCTATACCCGCCCCCCCCGCTCTCGATACCACCGCGAGAATCTCTTTTGTGTTCCTTGTGGTTCCCCAATAGAACAATCCCGCAAGCGACCATTCCCGCAATTCCCCAATCCCCCGCCGCCCCCTTCGCGGCCTCTGCTTTCAATTTCAGGCTTCCATTTTGCCCCCGTCATGAAATACTGACGCCCGCTTTTCTTCGCCGCGGCCCGGCCCCCGCGCCGGAACCCGCGCCGCAAGAAACGCCCCAGCCAGGAGAGCCAACCCCATGATGACATCATCCCAAATCCGCCAATCCTTCCTCGACTTCTTCGAAGGCAAGCAGCACGACATTGTGCCGTCCTCGCCCGTCGTCCTGCCCACCGACCCCACCCTGCTCTTCGCCAACGCCGGCATGAACCAGTTCAAGGAAATCTTCCTCGGCGCGCGCAAATCCTCCTGGAAGCGCGTCGCCAACACCCAGAAATGCATCCGCGTCTCCGGCAAGCACAACGACCTCGAGGAAGTCGGCCGCGACACTTATCACCATACCTTCTTCGAAATGCTCGGCAACTGGTCCTTTGGTGACTACTACAAGCGCGAAGCCATCGTCTGGGCCTGGGAACTCCTGACCGGGGTCTGGAAACTCCCCAAAGAGCGCCTCTGGGTCACCGTGTATGAAACCGATGACGAAGCCGCCGACATCTGGCGCACCCACACCAATGTCAATCCCGACCACATCCTCCGCTTCGGCGCCGAGGACAACTTCTGGGAAATGGGCGAAACCGGCCCCTGCGGACCCTGCTCCGAAATCCATTTCGACCTCACCTCCGAGGGCGCCACCCCCGACCTGGTCAACGCAGGCACCCCCGAGGTCATCGAAATCTGGAACCTCGTTTTCATGCAGTACAACCGCCGCGCCGACGGCTCCCTCGCCGACCTCCCCGCCAAGTGCGTGGACACCGGCATGGGCTTCGAGCGCATCGTTGCCGTCCTCCAGGGCAAAACCTCGAACTACGACACCGACATCTTCAGCCCCATCATCGCCGCCATCTCCAAAATGGCCGGCGTCCCCTACGCCGACGGCGAAAACGCCGTGGCCATGCGGGTCATTGCCGACCACCTTCGCACCCTCTCCTTCGCCATTGCCGACGGCGTCATGCCCTCGAACGAAGGCCGCGGCTATGTCCTGCGCCGCCTCCTCCGCCGCGCCGCCCGCTACGGCCGCAACCTCGGCCTCGACCGCCCCTTCCTCTGGGAACTCTTCCCCGTCCTCGAAGCCCAAATGAGCGGCTTTTTCCCCGAACTCAAAGCCCGCCGCAACGAAATCATCCGCGCCATCCGCGCCGAAGAAGAATCCTTCTCCACCACCCTCGACCGCGGCATCGCCCACTTCAACAAGGTTATCGAAGACCTCGCGGCGGCCGGGACCACCGCCTTCCCCGGCGGCGAGGCCTTCAAACTCTACGACACCTACGGCTTCCCCTTCGATCTCACCGTCCTCATGGCCACCGAAAAGGGCTTCGTCGTTGACGCCCCCGCCTTCGAACGCCACATGCAGGAACAGCGCGACCGCGCCCGCGCCGCCCGCAAGGACGCCACCGCCGACAACGACCTCATCGCCCACTTCGTCGAACAGGGCGTCAAATCCCGATTCACCGGCTACGACACCCTCTCCGGCCCCGCCCGCGTCGTCGCCATGATTGCCGACGGCCAAATCGTCGAATCCCTCGCCGAGGGCCAGGCCGCCGACATCCTCCTCGACACCACCCCCTTCTACGGCGAAGCAGGCGGCCAAATCGGCGACACCGGCCTCTTGACCACCGACGCCGGCGCCCTCTTCACCGTCGCCGACACCCAAAAACCGGCTGACGGCATCATCCTCCACCGCGGCACCCTCACCAAGGGCGCCCTCGCCACCCATGACAACGTCACCGCCAACGTGGACGAAGCCCGCCGCGCGGCCATCCGCCGCCACCACACCGCCACCCATCTGCTCAACGCCGCCCTGCGCAAGGTTCTCAAGGCCGACACCATCAAGCAGGCCGGCTCCTATGTCGCCCCCGACCGCCTCCGCTTCGACTTCACCTGGTTCGAGGCCCTCACCCTCGAGCAGATCCAGGAAATCGAGCGCCTCGTCACCGAACATATCATGGCCAACGCCCGGGTCAAAACCTACGAGGTCCCCCTCCAGGAAATCCAAGGCTCCGACATCATCGCCGTCTTCGATGAAAAATACGGCGACACCGTCCGCGTGATCGAAACCGAGGGCATCTCCCGCGAACTGTGCGGCGGCACCCACTGCGACCGCTCCGGCGACATCGGCCCCTTCCGCATCATAGCCGAAACCTCCATCGCCGCCGGCATCCGCCGCATCGAGGCCCAGGTCGGCGGCGCCGCCGCCGCGCATACCGCGCGCGAGCACGCCATCCTGACCGATCTCGCTCACAAACTCTCCGTCGCCCCCGCCGAGCTGCCCGCCCGCGTCGAGGCCCTCCAAACCCACGCCCACCAGCTCGAAAAAGAACTCAAGGCTGCCGCCCAGAAAAGCGCCCTCGAAAAAGGCGCGGCCCTCGCCGCCAAGTTCGCCCCCGTTGGCGACATCCCCGTCCTCATTGATACCGTCGGCGAACTCGAAACCGCCCCCCTCCGCGCCCTGGTCGAAAACCTGCGCCAGCAAACCCCCGACTCCGTCATCCTGCTGGCTGCCACCTCCAACGGCAAAGTCACCTTCATCCTCAACGCCGGGCCCGCCGCCCAGGCCAAAGGCGTCCATGCCGGCAAACTGGTCGGCCAGATCGCCAAAGTCACCGGCGGCGGCGGCGGCGGCAAGCCCGACAAGGCGCAGGCCGGCGGCAAAGACCCCTCCAAACTCCCCGACGCCCTCCAAACCGCCCGTGACCTCATCGCCGAAGTCCTCGGCTAACCGGCGCATACTCCGCACGCCAAGCCTGCTCCCCCGGCATCCGTTGGGCCCGGCACGTTGCGGCCGCTGGCCTATGGAGGAATGACCATCCCGATCACCGCTCCGGTCAGCAGCGTGGCGATGGTGCCCGCCACCATGGCCTTCAGCCCCAGCGAGGTGATCAATTTGCGCTGCTGCGGACTCAGCGCCGACAGCGTCCCCACGATAATCCCCACGCTGCTGAAATTCGCGAACCCGCACAGCGCGTAGATCGTGATCAGTCGGCTATGCTCCGACAGCAGCCCCGCGTCCTGCCGCGCCAAAGCCAGATAGGCCACAAATTCGTTAAAGACGGTCTTGAGGCTCATCAACTCCCCCGCCACCTTTGCCTCTGCCCAGGGTACCCCCACCAGCCACATCACCGGCGCCATCACCCACCCAAAAATTTGCTCGAGCGACACTGCCGGCTCCAGCGGCAGCAGACGCAGCGCCGAGTTCACCAGCGATACCGCCGCCGTAATGGCAATCAGCATGATGGCCACATTCACCAGCACCTTCGCGCCGTCGTTCGCCCCCGCCAGCAACGCGTCCACCACCCCGTGCGTTTCCGCCTTCATCACCGGCGTCTCGTGGTCCACTTCCTCCGGCGTGGCCGGCACCATCAACCGCGCCACCATCACCGCCGCTGGCGCGCTGATCAGCGACGCCACCACCAGATGTCCCAGCACGATCCCCGGCATCACCGGTTCCAGCATTGAAGCGTACACCACCATCAGCGTCCCTGAAATCGTCGCCATCCCCGCGGTCATCACCATGAACAGCCCCGCCCGACCCAGCTTGTCCACATAGGGCTTGATGATCAGCGGCGCGTCGCTCTGCCCCATGAAAATATTGGCTGTCACCGCCACTCCCTCCGCCCCGCCCAGCCCCATCGTCCGGTTCAACACCTTGGCAAACACCCCCACCACCCACTGCAAGATCCCGAAATGGAACAGCACCGCCCCCAGCGCCCCCACCACAATCAGCATCATCAACGGACCAAAGAAAAACAGTTGCGGCGCCGCCGTCATTCCCTCGCGCAGCACAAACGGCGACTCCCCCCCCGTCAAATAGCCGAACACAAACGAGCTCCCCTCATGGCTGGCCCGTTCGATCACCCCCACCATGCGGTTCAGCGCCAGCAGCACCTTGCGGAACAGCGGCACATGCAGCAGCAGAACTGCCATGCCAAACTGCAGCCCCAGCCCCCACCCCACCACCCGCCACTCGACCTTGCGGCGGTTCTCGCTCAGCACCCATGCCGCCGCCACCAAAACCGCAATTCCCAGCAATCCGCGCGCTATCCACATGCTTCAACTCCTTCGCTTGCGGGCGAATATACAGATTGCCGCCCCCCGAAACAGCCCAAAACTGCCCCCGTTATCCCTCCAACCTGAATTATACACGCGACAAGTCCGGCCCGGATGCGAGGCGTGCGGGGAGAAGCCGTATGGACATCCTGCGAACCCCGCAGAACAAAGCAGACGGGTTGGAATCATCGCGCCCGCTCCCTTGCTTCCTTGCTTCCATGCTGCGGCCCGGCCGCATCCATGTTGATGAATAATCCAGGCCAACGGCCCACCTCTGAAAAAACGGAGCGCCCGGAAATCTCCGTGCGCTCCGCGCGGTGGAAGGTTGGCCGCTCCAGAGCATTTGAAGAAATAATGTGGCCGGGAGGTCGTAGCGAATTGGGCTGGGCCAAGGAAGGCGAAGCAGGAATAGCATCGCTATGTCGATGCAGCCTGACGACGGCCAAGCCCAATGCAGTAGACA
>JAAZFE010000050.1 GCA_012511885.1 Lentisphaerota bacterium
ACAGATCAGGTGTGATAGACTTCTTCATGAGTTGGCCTTCTTTTGTTTAACTGCATCCTATTCTGGCAGAATAGGATGAGAATGCCAACTCCTTTTTTGTCCTCAGGTTGATGAATTATTCAGGTTAGAGAAACCTCCTGTTGCAATAGCCTCTGGAACGCGCGCGCCCAAAACACCAAAAATTGCCCCAAAACTCCTCGAAATCGTCCAAAACCATGCAAAATCATCAAAAATCGCCCCACTCCCTCGCCTCAACCGACCAAAATTTCCTCTCATTGCCCAACGCCAATTCCCTGCAAAAAACCCAAATTCCGCCCGAAATCCCCGCCAAAACTCAAAAATCGCCCCCAAAAAGCAAATTTCAGCCTGAAATCGTTTGATTTTCCTCTCATTTTCGCCCCTTATGCCCTTCTGCGGCAGAAAACAGTAATTCTGCTCTCTGGAGACCCCAAAATCATGGGCAAACTGACCAACGACCGCTACCGCATTCATCTGAAAACCGCCAACTTTTCCGAATGCTATTACCGCGATCAGGAAGACTGGCTCAAGGTCAGCGCCCAAAAACGAATATTCCGAATGACCGCCGAGCAAGTGCTCAATCACCTCCTGCCCGCTCTGGCCGACATCAAGCCCGGCCTGACCGTTCAAGTCGAGTATCTGCCAGAATAACTCCGGCCGGTCCTAACCTGAATAATCCAGGCTAAAATGCCACATTCAACCGCGTCCAAAAGACCCGCGGTTGACCAGGAAAATTCTCGCTGCCATGGCGGTTGGACTCAACATAAGACTCGTCGAACACGTTTTTGACGCCGAATTCGAGTTTGGTTGCCACGCGCTCGCTGCTGAACCAAGGCAGAGGATAGTCAAACGCCATATCCACCACCACGGAGGGGTCAATCTCGAAATCATCGCCCAGATATTGCCCCCGGAAGGTCGTGTAATACTTGCTCTTGGCGCGCAAACCAATGCCTGACTGCAACCCCTTGAGCGGCCCGCCGGGCAGCCGGTAGGCCGTCCACAGCGAAGCGCTGTGCGAGGGCTGCCGCTCGAAGCTGATCTTCTCATCCAAATCCTTGTACTTGCAGAAGGTATACGAGCCCCACCAGGTCCAATCCTCGTTGAATTCTCCGCTCAATGTTGCCTCAAATCCGCGCGAACGATTGCGTCCGTCCAGAACATAACTGTTGAACGTCGGGTCCAGCGGATCCAACTGGGGCACATTTTTCTGAGTGATCTGAAACCCCGCCAGCGTCAGCCAAAGATTGTCAAACAGCTTGGCCTTGGTGCCCGCCTCAAATTGTTCGGACCGCCAGGGATCGTCCAGTTCCTTCTCATTGATGTCCTTGTAGCCGAAGTTCGGACCCTCGGCAAAAGTCACATTCCCAAACAACGCCAGCTCTGGGCGCGCGAACCAGGTCAGGCCTAGGCGTGGACTGGTTGACCAGGCGTGCTGACCCGCCGCGCTCTTGCTGTAGTCGAACCGCGTGCCGGCCAGCAGGCGCCACTCCCGCCAACTGGCAAAATCCTGCACAATCAGACCCGTGCGCTCGACCTTGGACTTCGACGGCGACCCCGCTGTCGCCGAACCCGGCACCGCCAGCACCGGCTCATGCAGAGCCAGCCAATCGGTATAGCCCGTCACAAACGGTTCGCTGCTACTTTCACGCTGCAGCCAATCCCCGCCCAACAGGAGGCGGTGTTGAGCCTCGCCCCAGTCCAAATCATAGGTCAGGCGCGCATACCCATGATAGTTTTCATCCACCGAATCCCCCGCCGAATAAACAAAACGGGCCTCGTGACGCGCAAAAATCTCGTCATAATACTGCATCAGGCTCATCCCGTCGGCCGGCAGCGGATTCGGACTCACCGACCAGTGAACGCGCTCGCTGTCCGCTCTTGCGTAGCCCGCGCCAACCGCCAGTTGCAGCTGCTCGCTGAAGGAATGCGTGGCACGTCCTTGCACCGTCAAAGCCTTGTAGTCCGCACGCGTATTCTTCGTGCCATAGTAGGTGTCGCGCGGAACCAGAACATCCCCCTTTAGATAAGGAATGCCCTGATACGCCGCCCGCTCCGTCTGCAAATAGGACGACGACAGCGTCAGCGTCGTCTTCTCACCCGGCTGCCAGGTGATTGCCGGCGCGATTGTCAGCGTCCAGTCACGATCCAGACCGCTGTGGTGATAATAGGGCTCCTCATAGGTGAACGCGAACGGCAACCGCGCCGCCAGCCCGTCCGTCAAAATCTCGTTGAAGTCCGTCGTCAACCGCCCCGACGCCCCGTTGCCGAATGTGCCCCCCAGCGACATCCGATAAAACGCGCCGCTAAAATCCGGCGCACGGCTTACCATGTTGATGCCCCCCCCGCCGCCCTGCAATCCGCTCTGCCCCCCCTGAACGCTGTTCAGCGGTCCCTTGTAAAATTCGATGCCGTCCAGCGCCGCCGCGTCAAAAAATATCGGCATGCTCGCCGGCAAAACCATCCCATCCAGCATCACATCATTGCCGCCGAAGCCACGGATGGACGGCTTGCCCCCATTCACGGTAAACGTCGAGCGCCCCCCCGTAAACACCCCCGACGTCTGTTCCAGGGCATCATAGAGCGAGGTCACATAGCGGCTTTCCATCACCTTCTGCGGAAGGATTTCCACCGAAATCGGCAGCTCAACCGGATCAGCCGGAATCAGCGTCCCTCCCGTGCTTGTGGTCACATGAGAAGAATCCCGGGGTGCGGTCACCACCACATCCGAAAGCCTGGCCGGCGGCGACACCTCCGCCATTCCCGTCCCGCCCCAAGCCCAAACCAACCCCGCAACACAAGCCATCATCCAATAACGCGACATGCAACTCCTCCGTATTCCTTGTTAAACCTTCACTTCTAGCATGCAAACGATCCCACCCCACGAAAAGTTCAAAATCCCCCCTCCATCTTTCTTGTCCACCCGTAATTATTTCCATATATAATTATATATGGAAATATTGATATTTGTAACTTTCTATACATCAATTATATATATTAAAATTGTTTATATAGTTTTATACCACATATAATTATATGTGAGAATTTAGATGTTTACTTTGCATTCGTGCAAGTGTAGTCTTAATTGGCGGAAAGGGATATTGTCATGATTTTGACCCCTACTCTTTGGAGGACTTGTCGTGTTTTGGGAAGTCCAACGCGCTTGCGACTGTTGAGGCATATTGTTCGGCTCGATAGAGCCTGTGTGCAACAGCTGGGCGATTTGGAAAACTTGTCAGAACCGCGTGCAAGTCAAGAATTGCGCCGTTTGCAGGCTCGTGGTTTGGTTCGTGCCGAGCGGGACGGCCGCTATGTGTTTTATCGGCCGAGCCCTGACCCCAAGGTGCCTTCCGCTCGGCCTATCCTCGAAGCGGCCAAGCTGGCTCTTGAAAACCATCCCGATGATGAAACCGTACGGCTTGCCTGGGCCTTTGGAAATCAGCGGCGTCTGGATATTCTGTACGCCTTGCAGGCGGGACCTTGTGACTATGAGATTCTGAATATGCGTGTGGATATGCCTATCAATACCATGTCCCGGCACCTGCAGATTTTGGCCGATAACGGTTTGGTTGTCAGACAGGACAAAATATGGCGGTTGGGCAAGGTAACTCATCCGCTGACCAAGGCCATGCTCAAGCTGATCAAGGCCAAGGAGGCGTGATCAGCCCAGCCTGGTTGAACAGTTTGAAGCGAACCGGCGTTCATAAGGGATAAAATCTGAGTCCACCGAACAACAGGCACAGGATAACCATGGCCACCACTGAAATGAAAAATCTGGCAATAGAAACCCAGCGCCTGACCAAGCGCTTTCACTCCGGCGCGGGCGTTGTCGAGGCCGTCCGTGATGTGAGCCTGCGACTTGAACGCGGTGAATTTGTCGCGGTCATGGGTGCGAGCGGTTCCGGCAAAAGCACTCTCCTGCATCTGCTGGCCGGCCTGACCCGCCCGGATGAGGGCACGATCCGGGTCATGGGCGCCGATATCCACGCCCTGTCGGATCGCGGGCTGACCTATTTTCGCCGCAAGCACATTGGGCTGATCTTTCAGGCATTCAATTTGATCCCGTCGCTGAGCGGCGAGGAAAACATCGAGTTGCCCATGTTGCTGGGCGGTGAGGCCGGCGATCCGGAACGCGTCAACAGTCTGATCGAACGCCTGGGGTTGCAGCAGGTACGCAAGCGCCATCCCGACGCGATGAGTGGTGGAGAACAGCAGCGCGTTGCCATTGGGCGGGCGCTGGTACGCGGACCCTCACTGATTCTGGCCGATGAACCAACCGGCAGCCTGGACTCCGCCAATGGCCGGAGGCTCTGTGATCTGTTTCGCGAACTCTGTGCCGAAAGCGGCTCCACGGTCCTGATGGTCACGCATAATCCCGTGGTGGCTTTTTCCGCCAAGCGTTTTTTGATTCTTCGTGACGGCCAATTGGTCGGCCAATTTGACAAGCAGGATTGCCCGAGTGTCCAGGAACTGAACCGGGTCTACGTTGATTTGCTGGAAAACAGCCAATCGGGAATCGCTTCATGAAGAGCGTCCCGGTCCTCTTCAAACTGATTCTGGCGCATAATCTGAAGCGCCGGGTGCGGATGGCCCTAGGCCTCCTGGGCATAGCCATTTCCACCTGCCTGGTGGTGTGGATCATTCGCGGCTATGAAGCAGCGTCCCTCGACAGTCAGCGCGGCGCTCAGCAGGAAAGTCGCTTTGATGTGACCCTCACCCCTCCCTCTCCTATGGCCATGCCCGGTCAGCGTGGCGCCGGAACTCGCCGTCCGCCCGTGCCAACCGATGCCTCGGAACGCTATATCGGCGCAGAATGGATCGAGGGCTTGCGGCAAGACTACGCTGTGGCCGAAGTCGTGCCGCTGGTGACGGGGCGCATCCGGCTCGTGGACCCGCCCCCCCCGCCCGAACTCTTCAGCGGCAGCTCCATGGCCGGAACCGACAGTCCGACACCCCTGCAAGCCATCGGCCGGGGGCGGTGGCTGTCCTCCGCGGAACCCGATGGAATCGTCATCTCCAGCCGCTTCGCCGAGCGCTATGACCTGTCTTTGGGGGACACCATTCTCTTGGGCGGCACGGCCACGGAGAAAACCCTGAACATTATCGGCATGTTGGCCCCCCCAGCGGGACAACGGTCAACCTACGGCATCCCGCACTTGGCCGATGTCTATACGCGTCAGGCTGTTGCCGAAGAGCTTAATGGCTACTCCGGAAAAATTCATGCCGTGGTTTTGAATCTCAAAGACAAAGATGATGTGGATGGTTTTGTCATGGAATGGTCCGCGCGCACCGCTGCCGCAGAACCGCCGATTGTCGTGCGCTCACTGATCGCCAAGGGCCATCCCATGGCCGACCGCATGATGTGGATGATCAAGGCACAGGCCCAAAATGCCATTGTCCTAGGTTTTCTGGCGGCCTGCTTCATCATGTTTGCCACCTTGAGCGGCGGTGTTCGGGAGCGGTTGCGCGAGTTGGCCTCGCTGCGGGCCATTGCTCTCTCCAAGCCGCAGCTGGTGCTGATGATTTTGATCGAAGCCGCGATGCTGGCCTTGGCCGGATGGCTCCTTGGACTGCTTCTGGCTCGCGGATTTTTGCGCTTGGGCAATGCTTGGGCCGTCCACTTGAATTTCTTCCGGGCCGGCGCGTTTGCGGATTTCCCACTCGGGAAAACCGCCTTGGCGATGTCCGCCCTGGCCGTTTTGATCGGAGCGTTTTCAGCGGCTTTGCCGCCCATCTGGACCGGCTGCACCTTGCGCCCCATGGATATCCTGGGCGGTCCGACCGAAGACCGGATCCGCCGCTTCCCCTGGCGACTGGTGTCTCTGGGCCTCGCTTTGATTGTCATCAACCCGCTGATTGTCCTCATGGCCGATGTCGAGCCCTTCCATTCGCTGTTTGCCAAGATCACCCGCATAGGCTTCGCCCCCCCCCTGCTCACCTCGGGCGCGGCTATTTTGGGGCTGGCTTTGGTCACCCCTTTGATGGTGCGCCTGGTTGAAGTGATCTTCAGTCCCGTTCTGGCCTTCCTGCTGCGTCTTGATCGCCGGTTTCTCCGCCAGCAGCTCACTGGCAATTTGCGCCGCACGGTCAGCACAACCGTGGCGCTTTCCGCCGGTTTAACGCTGTTCGTTACCGCGCTGGTTTGGGGCTATTCCATGCTTGTGCCTTTCACCCCCGACGACAGTTTGCCCCAGATGCTCGTTTCCGTCCTGCCCGCCGGCATTCCTCCTTCTGCTGAAAACGAAGTAGCCAACCTGGAAGGCGTCATCCCCGGGCAAAGTTTGCCCATGGTAGTCGAGCAACCCCGCCTGACCGATGCCATGCTGGCGTCCAAACCCTTTGAATCGGTTGACTCTTCGCAGCAGCACCTCCTGCTGATGGGTATAAATCCCGCCCGTGCCTTTTTGGGCAATCAGCCCCTCTTGCGCTTGAAATTCCTGCAGGGCGACCCAGTCACCGCCGCCCGCAAGCTGGCCGAAGGACACTATTGCATTGTCCCCGACCACTTTCACACCCAAACAGGTCTCGGTGTCGGCGACTCCTTTGCCGTTAGCGTTCCGTCCGACCCAACCCGGGAAGTCAGCTATGAAATCGTCGGCGTTGTCGAAATCCCCGGCTGGAACTGGTTCACAAAATTTTCGGGCATTCGCCGCCGGGCCGTTCGCGCCTTGGCGCTGGTCTTGGCAGACTTTGATCAAGTCCGTGCCGATTTCGATCTCGAGCGCATTACGGAGTTCTGGCTCAACGCCGAGCCCGGAGTGACCTTCCAAGAGATGGAACAACGGATAACCGATGTCGCCAACCGGCATGTCAATGTGACCGTCAATGTGCCCGGAGTCGGCCCGGCGCTCATTCAAAAACAGTATGTGAAAATCACCGAACGCAACGACTTGCTGGGCTGGCTGTCATGGCGCGCGGACAGTGTGATTTGGTCGCTGACCCGCTTCCCGCTCCTGGCACTGATCATTGCCTCGCTGGCCGTCTTCAACACCGTATTCGCCTCCGTGCAGGCCCGCTACTGGCAATTCGGGATCCTGCGGGGTGTCGGCCTTTCCCGAAGCCAGCTCTTCCGCCTTGTAATCAGCGAGGCGCTGATGATCTTTCTGGCAGCGGGCGTGCTCAGCCTCGTGGCCGGCGTCCTGCTGGCCTGGTGCGGCATGCAGATTTCCACCCATTTCTTCTATTTCGCGGGACGCACCCCCCCCCTGATCCTGCCATGGAGTGGGCTTTCTGTGGGGTTTGGCATTGCTTTTGCCCTGTGCTTTGTCGCCGGCCTGCTCCCGGCCTGGCGCATGGCCCGCCAGGAACCGCTCGCGTTTATTCAGGCCGGCCGCCTTTCGGTCTAAACCGAACCTGCCCGCAACAAGCGCATGCCCTCTTCCGGCAACTTGGCCCAATTTCACCCCATGTCCGTCAGGCTTGTATAGCAGCCTGAATTATCACCAGCATGCCCAATACTCGGTTTGATTGTAGTGTCATGCCCGTTTGTGATAATCATCATGTGAAATGCAGAGCACTATTCAGATCCTGACCAACATGGCGTTCTTTGAAAGCGCCATCTGGTCTGCCGCCACCACATCCATCTGCCGGGAAGGTGAAACCCCGGATACCCTCTGCCCAATGCGTCAAGTTTTTCGACTCATGAAACTGCGTCGTCGTTTTGATGCCGTTGTGACCATGGGACCGCGTGTATCCCTGCTTTACGGTTTGTGCTGCTCTCTCCTGGGCGTGTCATCCCGGCAAATCATGACCGAGGTCTTTCTGGACACACCCCATCCCTCGTCTTGGCTCTGGCGGATGAAAACTGCGCTGTTCCGACATGTAGCTCGGCGAAGTACCGGCGTCCTCACGAACAGTTCGGGGGAAATCGTGCTCATTGCGGAACGATTCCGGATTCCTGAAAACAAACTGCGGTTTGTGCCGATGTACACCACGGTCAAAGAGCCGCGCCTTCATGAACAAAACGATGGATACGTGTTATCCGTCGGACGAACCCTGCGCGACCTCGACACCCTCTTCAAGGCTGTCGCTTTCATCAGCGCCCCGGTGATCGTCGTGACCGATCGGCATACCCGTTTGCCAGCATCCCTGCCAAAAAATGTGCAAATACAGTGCGATATTTCGCTCGAGGCCAGTCGCGACTTGATGCGGCGCTGCGCCATGGTGGTCATCCCCCTCCTGCCCGTGCCGCGTTCTACCGGCCAGGTTGTCATGTTCGAAGCCATGGCCATGGGCAAACCCGTTATCGCTACTCGAACAGTCGGCACCGCAGACTACATCCGCGACGGCGAAAATGGCCTCCTCGTTGCCCCCGGCAACGCTCAAGCCCTGGCTGACTCAATGAGCCAACTATTGACCGACGCGGTTTTGGCCCGCAGTTTGGGCGCTGCTGCTTTGCAGGACAGCCAAACTCGCTGGACGCCTGACATGCACGCGCAGAACAAATTGGCGGCAATCGAGGCTTTTTGGAAAACCGCAGGCCTCTTCATACGGGAGGTTGCAATATGAGCCTTGTGCGAAGCTACAGCAAACAATTGTTTGCCTGGATGCAAATATGCGGTGTGGGCGTTATTGGAATTGGCGTTGCTTTAGCCTGGTTTGCTGCACTGGGAGTGTTTGTGCGGGGCATGCCGAGCTATTCCATAATGGTCGGCATTGGTTTTGTTGCATATCTAGGCATAGCCGGCATCGGCATCGCATTGTTGCGCATGGTGCACCGCCGATTTGGAAATCGAGTATTCCTGCTGGTATTGCTTGGCGCATCACTATTCGTCCAATTCGGTGTTGTCGCGCTATCAAATCCCGATTGGAAAGGCACAATTGATGCAGAATTGTTCAAGCAGGTTCTGACTCAGTTGCACTCAGGGGGGTATTCGCAGGACACATTGGCCGCCCTAAGTGCCCGTTACGACTATGGCATTATGACTCGACGGGCGTTGCCTCTATATATGCCACTAAAAATCTTTGGAAGAGCCAATTTCATTCGCTTGGCGCAATGCACTCAAGCAATTCTGTTGGCTCTTTCTTTGCTTCTGACCTGGCGGATTGCACGCTTGGTGTTCAGTGAAAAAGTTGCGTTTTGGGCCAGCACGTTCCAATTTGTCATGCCGCAACATTGGATGGGGTGCCTGGATTTGGAGCACCATATCCCGGGAGTGTTCTACTTTCTTTGTTCCCTTTGGATACTGGCAGAATGGATCCATCGACCGCCAAGGAGAATGCGCTTTTGGTTATGCGCACTTGGCTTGGGTCTGCTGACTACTGCCATGCGCTTGGAAGGGGGCATGGGCAAGATTTATCTGGCTTCGGTTTTCTTTCTTCTGTCTGCCTTGATTACGGGTGGAAAAGCACATTGGTCTTTTTCAATTCGCTCCGGTTTTGGACTTCTAATTATCCCGGTTCTGCTTTCCACGCTGATTTTATTGCCGCTAAATCGGCGTATAGAGCAGGCTGACGAGCATCGTTTGGCATCTTTAGTGGGCTATTGCGGAAGCGCTTGGTCCCCGGAGAGCAAAGGAGGTTTCTCTGATCCGTCAGTCCAACTGGATATTATGACGCCTGTCGCGGAGAAAAAAGATGTGCTTGTCTCGCTGTTGGCCTCCAGAGCTCTTTACCATCCCGTCGCTTTGTCCGTTCGATTGCCCTTCGTGAAAACGGTGCAATTCTTTCTTCTGGGCTATGCGTCTGGAGCAGAAGAAATATTGAGACAAAACCGTGAGGCTGACCTGGGCGACTTGGCCAAAGGTGCCCGTGTTGCCTTCTTGATAGGTGTCCTTCCCTTCGTCGGATGGGGGGCATGGTTGCTGATGCCACTGTTGAACAGTATGAAGCGGCTACATCTGATCCTCCCTTGCATCCTATTTACTGTAGGGATTATTGCCGTTGGAGAAGTTTCGCCGCGTTATTCCGCTTATATCCATCCTTTTTTATTCATGTTGGCAGCTCTTCCACTGGCTTGGCCTGCACGACGGCGGTGGCTAATGAGCCGGATGAAGAAACCTGGTGTTATTGCAGTTGTTTCCTGCGTGTCGGCACTTGCTTTGATACTTGGAATGCTGTACGCCACGCGGCCAGTTCTTCGCCAACACGCCTTTATGGATCTGCGCGGCTGGGTTGGCCCTACTGCTCAAGTCATGCCGGCATCTCAAGAGATAGTGCCGATTGAACTTCGCCTGCATCCAAAAGAGGTGGATGGAGTGCCCCGGTGGGGCCCCCTTCAAATCCCGCCGGCGCCGGACCGACCCGGGCAGCTTACATTTTATGCGTTGCGCGGTCCCGGTGCCCCCCACCCCACTCATGGGGTCCGGCTGATCACGACATATGCCACAGACACTGGAACAATCGTTCAGACCAATTCATTCCCGAGTCAAATCCGGTTGGATATCCACCCCGGCACGGCCGGAACATTGGCATGGCACACTCTGCCAGCCCGATCGTTTCCACTGCGTATTGGCTATGCATCTTACAGTTTGGAACACGGCGAGCCGTGATTCCTGCTTTCTGCTGTTGCCCCCGTCGCACTGAATGGACTAGTATCATTTGTCAAAACTGATGAGGAGAGATACCCATGGCCCAAATTAAACTGGGGCTGCCCAAGGGCAGCCTGCAAGACAGTACGTTTGCCCTGATGCGCAGGGCAGGCTGGAGTTTCAAGGTGAGTTCCCGGTCATACGTGCCCACCGTGGACGACCCGGATATTACCGCGCGACTGATCCGCCCCCAGGAAATTCCGCGTTATGTGGGGCTGGGGCTTCTGGACGCAGGCCTGACGGGCTATGACTGGATCTATGAAAACGGTGCGGACGTGGTCGAAGTGTGCGAGCTGTGCTATTCCAAGGCCACCAGCAATCCTGTGCGCTGGGTCTTGGCGGTGCCGGATTCCTCGCCGATTCACAGTGCGAAGGACCTGGAGGGCAAACGGATCGCCACCGAAGCGGTCGGCTTGACCAAGCGTTATCTGGCCGATCACGGGGTGCAGGCCGAAGTGGAATTTTCCTGGGGCGCCACGGAGGCGAAGGCTCCGGAACTGGTGGACGCGATTGTGGAACTGACCGAAACCGGTTCTTCGTTGCGAGCCAATCAACTGCGCATTGTGGACACCATCCTGATCTCAACCACCCGGCTGATCGCGAATCAGCAGGCGTGGGCCGATGCCGACAAGCGGGCCAAAATCGAGCAAATCGCCCTTTTGTTGCAGGGCGCTCTCAGCGCGGAAAACAAGGTTTTATTGAAAATGAATGCCCGGCGGGCGGATGTCGAGGCCATCAGCAGGGTTTTGCCCTCCCTGCACTCGCCCACGGTCAATACCTTGAGCGATCCGGATTGGGTGGCCATTGAAACCGTGGTGGATGACGCGGTGGTGCGTGAAATCATTCCCCAACTCAAGGCGTCGGGGGCCTCGGGCATTATTGAGCTTGCCTTGAACAAGGTGGTGCCGTAAAAGCACCCTGCAAAAAGCATTTTTTAGTCAGGAGAACAGCATGGGTTCGGTAAAGAAGAAGCGTCGCGTCAAAATGGCCAAGCACAAGCGTCGTAAACGGCTGCGCGCGGATCGCCATAAGAAGAAGTAGAAAGTACGCCATGTCCGGGACTTGCCGCTATCGGCTTGTACTCGGCCTCATCTGGATGGCAGTTGCGGCCGGCTGCAGCACTTTGCCAAGTTCCCCTGCCCTGCTGGACGGTGGACTGGTGGCGTCCAGTTTGCTGGATAACGAGCGTGAGCGCGCAGCCCAGGCTCATGCTCTGTACGCGCTGGGCATTCACCATGAGTGGGAAGACCAGTTCGTCCTGGCGCAAGAGGCCTATCAACAGGCCAGTGAGCTGGATCCATCCAACGAGCGCCTCATCCTGCGCATAGCCAGAACTCTGCACCATCAGCGCAAGACCGAGGAGGCCCTGCGCACGGTTGAGAGTTTTGTCGCCCGCTATCCCGCGTCCGAAAAAGCCCTGGGCTGGCTTGCCGCATACTACATGTCGGTGGATGAGACCGACCGGGGGCTGGAGCTGTACCGGCAGCTGACGCGTCAATTCCCGCGCAACCCGACCAATTGGCTGCAGCTGGCGTCGGCGGTGGCGAAATCATCCGAGGATACGTCGGCCGAGCTGATTCGCACCCTGGAGCTGGGAATCGCGAAAGCCGAACCGTCCACCGCGTTGCGCCAGGAACTGGTCAGGATCTATCTGGCCACCATCAAGCAGGTGGAAGAAACGTCGGCAAAACGCCAGGCCGCACTCAAAGCCATCGAGCAGTTGCGCAAGGTTCTTGACGATTTGCCGGGCGACATGGACACGCTTTACGTGCTGGGGGATCTGCTTGTTCGCAATGGGGACTATGACGCGGCCATCGAGGCTTACCGGAAGATAGAACGCCTCGCGCCGGAAGACTTGCAGGTCAAACAGCGCCTGCTGCGCACCTATTTGGCCATGGATGATCAGGAGCAGGCGATCAATGTCATTGACAGCGTCGTCAAGCGTGAGGCCGGGCCATCCAGTTCTCATTACTACATGGCCGAGCTTTATCTCGAAGCGGGAGAGCCCGAGCGGGCGGCCGAACAGTTTCGGCTGGCCTTGGAGAGCACGTTGGAAGATCCCATGCCTTGGTTGCGCCTTGCCTCCCTGCAGGTGGATGAGGATCCCAAAGAGGCCATTGCCACGCTTCGGGAAGCCCTCAAGGTGATGCCCGACAATCCCAAGATTTTGGAAGTGCTGGCCTTTATTTATCTGGCCAACAACCAGTATGCCAAGGCCGCACGCCTGCTCGACCGGGCCTGGCATGCCACCATAGCGGAAGATCCGGATGCCGTTGCCTCAAATCTGTTTTGCTACAACTACGCGACGGTCTGTACTCAGTTGCGACGCACCCAGGAGGCCGCGGACTGGCTGGAGCGCGCGCTTGAACAGGATTTCGAGGTTCTGAGCTTTTACATGCATCGCGCTCTGACGGGTACGACCAGTTTTCGACAAGCCGCAACCCGGGTACTGCAGGAGCTGAGCACTCGGGATTTGCCGGTTAGCGTCGCCATCCATGGCGACTTGGGCACGCTCCATCTGACCGCCGGCAAGGTTCGACAGGCCGTGCAGGTGTTCGAACGGGCGTTGGAGATTGTTCAGGCGGACCCTCTCCAAGAAGTCTTCATTACTTCCCATTTCAACTTCGGATACGCGGTTGCCCTGGACCAAAGCGGACATACCGATCGGGCGATTGGCGTCTTTGAAACCGTGATCGCCCAGAATCCCGAACACGCCGGTGCTTTGAACTATGTGGCCTATCTGTGGGCCGTGCGGGGCGAGCGCCTCAAGGAGGCGCAGCACCATGTTCAGGCGGCTTTGGCGTTGGAACCTGACAACGCGGCCTTTCTGGACACTCTGGGATGGGTCTACTTCAAGATGGAACGATATGAAGAGGCCCTGGAGTTGCTGGAAGAAGCCGACCGTCTGCGTCCGGAGGATCCGGAAATATTGGATCACATTCAACAGACGCGTGAAAAACTGGGCCATTAGTTGGCGGGCGGCGGGCACTGGCCAATCGGCTTGAGACCGGGCATGAACGAGGCAGTCAACGCATTGAGCCGGATCTTGACGGCCAGCGGTCAAACTCTGGCCACGGCGGAATCCTGCACGGGGGGACTGGTCAGTGCTCAACTAACCGATTTGCCGGGCAGTTCCGCCTGGTATCGCGGAGGCGTTGTGGCCTATTCCAACGGGCTCAAGATCAACCTGCTGGGCGTCCCCCCCGCCCTGCTGGAAGGCCACGGGGCGGTCAGTCCGGAGGTGGCAGGCGCGATGGCTGAGGGCGCCTGCCGGGCGTGTCAGGCCGACTGGGCCCTATCCGTGACCGGCATTGCCGGGCCAGGCGGCGGAACGCTCGCCAAGCCCGTGGGCTTGGTATATATGGCTGTCGCGGGACCGGAATCCACGCAAGTCTGGCGTCACCAATTCACGGGTTCCCGCGATGAGGTCCGCCGCCAGGCCGCCGCCCAGATTCTCGATCATTTCCTTGCCGTTCTCCGGGGGTCACAGGCCGCGAACTGAGCAGCACTATGCTGACCCGCGAGCTTGGACCTATCCCGGCAGAGCAGGGAACCGGCAGCATATCCGCACCCCTCCGCCGCCCGGAGAGCTGAGTTCCAAGCTGCCGCCGATCAGTTCCGCGCGATGCCGCATGATGCGCAGGCCGCTGCCCCCCTCGCCCGCCGGCGAGCTCCCCGCCTGAAGACCGATACCGTTGTCCTCAATGGTCAGACAGCCGTTGGCGCCGTCATAATCAAGCGTAAGAACCACGCGTTGCGCCCGGCCATGGTTGATGGCATTGTTCACCGCCTCCTGCGCAATCAGATACAAGTGCTCGGCGGATTCCACATCGCGGGGCCGCCCCTCGCGTTCGGCATAGAATTCGATCGATTGTTTGAAAAGTGCGGCTGATTCCTCGGCGAGGCGGCGCAAGGCGTCGGGCAACCCGTCCTCGGTCAGGGCAACCGGCGCCAGCCCCCGGGCGATGCGACGCACCTGGCTGACTGCTTCTTTGAGTGCGGTCGCGATCTGATTGGCTTCCTCCGGGCTGTCCGGCACTTTCTGGCGATAGGCGCCAAAAAGATACATGGCGCCCGTCAGTTTCTGGCCAAGAGAATCGTGCAAATCTCTGCCGATGCGGGCTTTTTCACCGCCAACGGTGCGCAACATCTTTTCTTCAAGTTCGCGGCGTTCGGTCATCAGGCCTTTCAGTTGAAGATTGGCCTCGGCCAATTCGGCCGTACGCTTTTTGACCAAGGCTTCGATTCGCCGCGCGCGGCCAGCCTGTAACAGGAGCGCCCCGGCCAGCAGAAAGGAGAGAAGCCCCCCGCGCACAAGAACCCGCAATGCGACCGACGATTCCCGTTGGGCGCGAAATGACCCGTCCACCCGCGCGAAAAACATCCATTCCTGGTTGGCCAGGCTAAAGACCCGCTCAAAGTGACCGGGCGCGTTCGATGACAGGTTGTCCGGAACAGCCGGCTGAAGGCCGGCTTGCAGTCCGCCGGAGTCGCTGCCCATCGCCGCGGCCAGAATTTGATCAGGCTGGAACAAGCCAATGGCAAAGCTGGTCAGTTCCCTTTCGCCGGTGGCTGTTCGATAAAGAATGGGCGCGAACATATACCGGTCGCGCGACGCGGTTGAATCGTCGGGCGTTGCAAGCCCGCCCAGACCGAAGACTCCCCACCGTTGCATGGCTTCAATGGCGGTTCGATCTTCCTCGCGCGCCATAAAGTCATAACCGATCGGCAACCCCAGGCCTCCCGGCGGCGTCTGGTAACTCAAGGGGTAGTAGAGCGTTTGTTCGCCGGTCGGCTCGTATCGGCCCCCGCCGGCATATCGAACGATCGGATGGCGGAGCACTTGGGTTTCGAAGGCCTCGCGCATCGCCCCCGGAATGTGCTGGGCAAACCCGTAGGCCCCCAGAATGCGCCGTTGATAGATCATCCCTTTGCGCACCACTTCCTCAAAGGCCTCCGGAGTGACCTGGTCTGAGAGGCTGTGCAGTTGACAGATCGAATCGAGCACTTCCATGAACAATTGGATTTCGCGCAGGGTCCGCTCGAAATATTTCTCGGCGGCCTGCTGGAAGCGCTCCTCGGTGCGGGTCCGCTGCTGCCGGTATTGCGTGGCGGCCATCCAGCCGGTTGCCGAGAGTCCCAATAGCAAAACCAGTAGCGCCAGAATCACCTGGATGCCGGCGGTTCTCAACCCGCGTCCGGAATGTTCGCCGTTCCCATTTCGCATATTGGCCAACCCTACACCGTGCCCGTGCCGCAAGCCATGGAAAAATACGGTGCGGCGCTTTCCGCTTTTATTGGCCCCGCCCCCCTGCTATCGTCGCCACCTTGCCGATTAGACAGTCTGAAATAACGACACATTCCCGATTGAGTTGACCATGACAAAAAAGATGCTGTTATCCGCAAATCAGGCCATTGCTTGGGCCGCGTATTGTTCGGGCTGCCATGTGGCCGCCGCCTATCCCGGCACCCCCTCCACCGAAATCATGGAGCATATCGCCGAATTCAAGGGGGCCATTAACTGCGAGTGGTCGGTCAATGAGAAGGTGGCCATGGAGATCGGCATTGGAGCTTCTTTGGCGGGGGGGCGCGCCCTCGTGGCCATGAAGCATGTGGGGCTCAATGTCGCCATGGACCCCCTCATGACCTTCACACACATCGGCGCCACCGGCGGCATGGTCATCATCAACGCGGACGACCCCTCGATGCATTCGTCGCAAAACGAGCAGGACAACCGCACCTTGGCCCGTTTCGCGCGCGCCCTGCTGTTTGAGCCCGCCGATTCTCAAGAGGCCTTCGATATGGTGCGCGCCGGATTCGAATTGAGCGAGACATATCAGGTGCCGGTGATCGTGCGCACCACCACGCGAACTGCGCACACTTCGACGCTGGTGGATATCGGCTCCGGGGAGCGTGAAAACCGCCCCGTTATCACCTATGTCAAGAACGCACAGCGCAACGTGGCCATTCCGGCTTTTGCCCGGACCATGCGCTTCAATGTGGAAAAACGGACGGCTGCTTTGCGGGAGCTCTCCGAATCATCGCCCTTCAACTATGCGGAGGCCGGTTCGGGTAACCTTGGATTCGTGGCTTCGGGAGTGGCCTGGCAATATGTCAAGGAGGTCTTCCCCGAAGCTCCTGTATTCAAGGTCGGTCTTTCCTTCCCGCCGCCTCTTGAAAAAATCCGGGCTTTCGCGGCGGGGTTGTCCCGCCTGGTGGTCATCGAAGAATCTGATCCCGTGCTGGCCGACCAGATCCGGGCGGCCGGCATTCCTGTTTATGAGCCCGACCTTGAGCTGCGCATGATGGAGTTGAACCCCATGCGGCTGGCCGCGCTGCGCGCCGAACTGTTGGGCGAGCCCTCCCTCACAAGCCCGGCTCCGGAAGTCGGCCTGCCCATTCGGCCGCCGGTTTTGTGTTCCGGATGCTCCCACCGCGGCGCTTTTCATGTTTTGGCCAAACTCAAGGCCACGGTTTGCGGAGACATTGGTTGCTACACTCTCGGCGCCTCCCCGCCGCAGTCGGCCATGGATACCTGCGTCTGCATGGGCGCCTCGATCGGCACGGCCATTGGCATGCGCAAGGCCGGCCATCCCAATCAGCGCATCGCGGCGGTCATCGGCGACTCCACTTTCTTCCATTCAGGCATGACGGGCCTGCTGGATGTGGCCTACAACAACATTCCCATCACGGTCATGGTGTTCGACAACCGCATCACGGCCATGACCGGGCATCAGGAAAATCCGGGCAGCGGGCACACCCTGCTCGGCCAGGAATCTCCGGGAGCCCGCGTGGCGGATATCGCCCGGGCGTTTGGCATTCGCCGCGTGCATGAGGTCGAACCCTATGATCTGGCGCATCTCGAAAAGGTCTTCAGCGAATGCCTTGATGCCAACGAACCGGCCGTGGTGGTGGTGCGCGGCCCCTGCGTACTGCACGAAAAATGGGCCGGAAAATTTATCAATGCGGTGGATCCGGACAAGTGCACCGCCTGCGGCGCGTGTTTCCGCCTGGGATGTCCGGCCATTGTCCGCGGCGAACCCAAGGATACCGAGGGCCGGCGCTACAAGGCCGCCATTGACCCCATGTTCTGCACCGGTTGCAACCTTTGCGCGCAAGTCTGCAGATTTGGCGCCATCTCTCCTGTCAGTTAGAAAGGCAAAGACCCCATGACGGCATCCCTCACTCTCTCGGCACCCTTCAACATCTCACTAGTCGGCGTTGGCGGACAAGGCATTCTGCTCACGTCCAACATTCTGGCGCATGCCGCCATGAATGCCGGCCATGATGTCAAAAAATCGGAAGTCCACGGCATGTCGCAGCGCGGCGGCACGGTGATGAGCCAGGTTCGCTTTGGCCAAAAAGTCCATTCGCCCATCATTCCGGATGGAGCCTCGGACATTTTGATCGCGTTCGAACGGCTTGAGGCTCTCCGCTGGGCGCATCTGGTTCGTCCGGGCGGACGCATTCTGGTCAACAACATGGATCGGGTTCCCATCACCGTCTCGAGCGGTCTTCAACCGCCCGCGGCGGATATGGACGCGCGCCTGGCCGCCTATCCCGGCCTTGTGCTTCTCGAGGCCAATGCGCTGGCAGAACAGGCCGGCACCATACGCACGGCCAACGTGGTGCTTGTGGGGGCGTTGTCCACCCTGATCCCCTTTGAACCGGATCACTGGCAGAATGCCATGCGCGAATGCATCCGCGAGGCGTATCTCGAGGTCAATCAGCGCGCGTTCGAACTGGGACGCGCCGCCATGATGTCGAAGCCTTAGCCTGGATTATGCACGCGACAAGTCCGGCCCGGATGCGTGCGGGGTGAAGCTGTATGGACATACTGCGAACCTCGCAGAACAAAGCAGACGGGTTGGAATCGTCGCGCCTTGGGTCAACATGGATGAAAACTGAATTGTTCATCATTATTTCCGCATCATGCTGCCCTGCAGCAAATAATAATACTTTCATCCATGTTGATGAATAATCCAGGTTAGGCTGGCGCCAGCACCGGCGGATAGTCGCCGCCTTCAACCAGTTCCCGGATCGCGGCCTGGACCATGTCGCGATCTTCGCGGTAGGTCACGCCAAACCAGCGCGAGGAGGTTTCCAGAATGGCCACCGTCCCGAGCTCTGCGCGAATCATGCCGTCCACCACTTCGGGAATAGTGAATTCCGCCTTGGCCGACGCCCCCCCCTCGCCGCGCATGAAGTCAGCAAAGGACCGTTCCAATTCCTCAAAGAAAGACGGCCGGAAACCCCAGCAATTCATGGAAACCGGTTCCAACCCCGACAGACGGGTGGGCGCACCGCCTTCCGGTTCGTTCCATAAGGAGCCATCGGCGTGCCGGGTGATCCGGGTATGCTCCTGAATGCCGGAAAGAAACCCGTCGTCGCCAAGAAGGCATACGCCACGGCTGACACTTCCGTGAGCGGACAAGGTTTGCCCCAACCGAAAGGCGACCATGCAGTGGGCGGTGTCCCGCTGTTCCACCGCGAAATAATCCGTCAGGGCCAGAAATGAGGCGGCCCCATAAAAATCGTCCGCATTGATGGCGGCAAACGGCTCCCGGATATCCTTGCGCGCGGCGCGGATGGCGTGGGCCGTGCCCCACGGTTTGCCGCGATCGGCCGGCACCGCAAAGCCGGCGGGCACGTCATCAAGCTCCTGAAACACACAGGAGCAGGGAATGCGCCCGGCCCATTTGGCCATGACTTGTTCGCGGAAAGCCGTTTCCATTTCGCGGCGGATCACAAAAACCACGCGTCCAAATCCCGCCTGAATGGCATCATGAATGGAATAGTCCAGAACGATCTCGCCGGCGGGCCCCACCGGATCCAACTGTTTCAGACCACCATAACGGCTGCCCATTCCGGCGGCCAAAATCAGCAAAGTCGGTGCTTTCATGGCCGGCACCCTAACAAGCCCCCCCCTGCCCCGCAATCGGAAAACCGCCCCTTTCCATTTTGAGCGGCCGGTTGACGCCCCTATTCAACCGTGATGTGCACCCGGTCGCTGACGCCCCGCGTGGACGCGCAGACAATCTCATGGGTGCCGCTTTCCAGCGGCCACCTCAGTTGCTGGCCGGCATAGGTTTGGCCGACCGGACGATCATTGATAAACCAATGCAGCCGCTCGCCCGGGCGGTCACTGGTGGCATCCAGGGTCAATTGCTGCCAGCTGCTGGCATCTGGGAAACGCCGATAGGCGCTATTGGGCGGCGGCGACAAAATACGCAAGCTCGCGGCAGGGCCGGTTTCGGCTTTGGCGATTTGCCGGTTCTTGCCGGCTGCCGCCGCGGCGGCCAAGGCGGAGGCGCTCCGCCCATCCTGATGCAACGGACAGGGGATGTGACGCGATACCTTGACAATGCCCCAGTCGGTGATCCGGTGTTCGCAATGGGATCCGGGGGTGCATCCGCTCGCCGCGCACACAGTCCGTGGCACGATGCCGGCCGGGCGCTTGAAGCCCGGGCTGAGATTCCCGGGATAAATCAATCGGGCCATGTCCCAAGCCAGCGGCGTGGCGGCAAGACGGCCCACCAGTTCCTCCGAAGAGGAACCGTCCGGATTGCCGATCCAAACGCCAATGACCACTTCGGGATTCCAAGCGACGGTCCACGCGTCGCGCAGACCGGCGGAAGTGCCGGTTTTCCATGCCATGTCCGGCAGGCGCACGTCGGCGGCATGTCCGGTCGCGTCACGGGCCCGCTCCTCGCCGGAAAGAATATCGTTGACGAGCCAACAGGCCTCTTCCGAAAAGATTCTTTTGGTGGTTGCGGTCCGGTCCGATTCCACCAAACGCAACGGCATCCATTCGCCGCCGCGGGCCAGCACGGCATAGGCGTTGGCCAGTTCCAAAAGCCGCACGTCGGTGCCGCCGAGGGCCAGACCCATGCCATAGTGTTCCGACGGACGCTTCAACGTGGTCAATCCGAGGTCGCGTAGCGTGGCGTGAAAACGGGGAATCCCGATGCGGCGGGCCACATCAATGGCCGGCAAATTCAAGGAGAGCACCAAAGAGTCGCGCGCGCTGGCTTTGCCCCGATAATCGCGCGCGAAATTGACGGGAGAAAAATCGCGGAACGAGATCGGCGCGTCGGAAAGCATCGTGGCGGGGGTCATCAGGCCGCGATCAAAGGCCAACGCGTAGGCAAACGGCTTGAGTGTGGATCCCGCCGCCCGGCGCGCCATGGCCCCGTTCACCTGGCCTGCCGTCGGTTCATCGTAATCCGGCGAGCCGGCCAACGCGCGGACCGCGCCGGTTTTGACTTCGATGACCACCAGAGCCCCCCCTTGGAATCCGCTCGCTTCCGCCTGGCGTTGCAGCAACTCCTCGGCCATGGTCTGCCAGCTCGGATCCAAGGTTGTGCGGACCGTGCCGCTTTGCCGGGTCGGCTGGGTGGGCACACCGACCAAGTCGCAGAAATGGGGCGCGCGTCGCGGGTATCCCTTCCGGGAAATCGCGATCATCTGGTTCTGCGCTTCGGCCTGCTGGACGGCGGTGATATATCCGCAGGCCACCATGCGTTCGAGCACAAAAGATTGGCGCACCCGCGCCCGCTGGAGGTTCCGGTCGGGATGGAAACGCGACGGCGCCTGGGGCAGACCGGCCAGCAAGGCGGCTTCTCCCAAACTCAGCTCGGCGGGACTTTTGTCAAAATAGCGCCGGGCGGCCGCTTCCACGCCTACGATGTTGCCTCCGAAGGGCGCCCGATCCAGATAGAGTGTCAGGATTTCCTCCTTGCTGTGGCGCTGCTCGAGCTGAAGGGCGCGGAACGCCTCAATGACCTTGGTGCTCCAGTTTCTGCGGCGCGGCTGGGCCATGCGAATCACCTGGGTGGAGAGCGTGGACGCACCGGAAATCCGCCGCCCCCCCAGCACATTCTGCAACGCGGCGCGGCCCAGTGCCAACGGATCCAGGCCCGCATGCTGCCAGAACCGCCGATCCTCCGCCGCGACCAGAGCTTTCACCACCCAATGCTCCGGATCCGGGCAATAGCCGGGACTGCAATCGAAATCGCCCACTCCCAGTTTGACGCGCATGAGTTGGCCGTCTCGGTCGGTGAGCAGCACCGAGGTGGGCAGGCGCTGCAGCTCTTCCTCGGGAAAGGGCACCCAGCGCAGCGCCAGCCGGAAACCGGCCCAAAGTCCTAGCAGGGTCAATGCCGCGGTCAGCCAACGCCGCCGCCCGGTCCGGACGGTGCCGAGCCATTGGCTGAAAGACACTGGTCCGGCCCGTGGCATGGTTGCAGATGCTGACTCGCCGCCGGGCTTCATGTTACCTCTTGACCACCAGCCGGCCGCCCGCCCCCACCCCGCGAATTTCCGGCTCGTACATGCCGGAGACTGTGGGCGGCGGGAGCACATAGGTTCCCGGCGTGACAGCCCGAACCATATAATGGTACTGGGCGCTCTGGCCCGCGATGCGACCGGAAAAGATTAGCATCCGGTCGTCGCGGGCATCGCGATACGCATCGCCCTCGCCGTTTTTGCGGGAGCGCAGCCACCCGACTTGTTCCGAGACCGCCGGATTGACATTTTCGATTTCGAGGCCCGCCGGCAACAAGTCTTCGACAATCATGTGATCCAGGTTGTTTCCTTGGGGATCCAACGTCAACCGCACCACCAATACGTCGCCTTGTGTAATGGTGTCAGTGGTCAGGATATTGCCCTCGGGAGTCATGAACTCGCGCTGGATGGACACGCCGTTGGTCAGCGGCGGTTCGGGTTCGACGCCCACACCCATGTGTTGCACCCACAGGTAGAGGTTGCCGGGGCCGTCATTGGTCACACTCAGCGGATCGCCGGCTCCCGGCCCCAACAACCAGGTCACATGATTGGTCGGGCCAAACGCGGAGGTTCCCCGTCCGGGCAAAGTCAGCGCCCCGGCAAAAACTTGGGGCGTGTCCGGCATGGTTCGGGCCATTTTGCCAAGCGCCAGCAGGGCCAGGGCATTGTCCTGCGTATTGCCCCAATGGCCGTCAATCTGGCGCTCCAGCAGGAAGACCGCCAAACGATCCACCATGTCGTGAGCCGGATCCACTTCCAGCCAGGTGGACAGCATCAGGGCGGCGTCGCGGACGGAGCTGTTGAAGATCTCGCCGGCCTCGCGGCGGCGAATGACGGGCAGGCCCATGCCTTCCAGCAGTTCGACACCCTGGCGGGGCTCGCCTGCCAGCAAAAGGGCCGCCGCGATATGCACGCGCGAGGCGAAGTTCAATTGATGGGCCTGTTCGCGCAGACGGGCATTCCAGCCGGTGTCGGGTTTCCCGGCCGCGGCCAGCACGTGGCAGGCATAAGCCCGCCATTGCATATTGTCCCGCCATTCATCGGAGCCCGGTGTGGCTGTCACTTTCCGGCCGATCATGTCTCGGAGAAAGTTCAGGGCGGAATTCAATGATTTGGTCGGCACCGCAAAGCCCGCATGGTTCGCTTCCACGAGGAAATGAATCGCATAAATGGAGGGCGGATCGGATGTGTTCGCGAGGAAGGGCCAATAGGCAAACCCTCCATTGGCCCGTTGCATGACCAGCGCCTCCGTGATGGCGTGGGCAATCATCTCCTCGACATCCCCCAGGGCTTTGCCCGTGGGCGGAAGCCGGTCCAGCCAGTTGCCGGCATAGAGCAGGGGGAAGGCGCCCGAGGTCACCTGTTCAAGGCATCCGTATGGATAATGCACCAGATACTCAAGAGCACGGGCAAACTGCAAAGACGGCGCTCCGGACATGGAACCGGAAACCGTGACGGACTCCGGCAGCCAGTTGGCCGGAGCCGCGATGGTTGTCCCGGCGCCGGGCTCCACTTTTTGGAATGCTGTCGCCGTGCTGCTGGCGGCGGCCGGGCGCACGGGCATCTCGACGACATCCTGGAACGGTTCCTTGCCATCGTCATAGCTCAGGGTGATCAGGCCCTTGCCATAGCTCGGACCGGCTTTCACGGAGAGAGGGGCCATCTTCATGGTTTTGGGGGCAACGGTCAGCACCTGTTCGGCGGGTTCCGCCTGCAAGGGGCCTCCACTGGTCGCCCGCACGGTCACGGTGATTTCCCCGGAGCCTTCGTTGTAGAGCGCGATGCCGCACTCCGCCTGATCGCCAATGGCCATAAAACGCGGCAAAGCGGACTGCGCCACCAGGTCGCGCCGCACCACCACCGGCGTGGATGTCGCACCGATTTGCTCCTGGTTGTAGGCCACCGCCATCACGCGCAATTCGCCGTTGAACTCGGGAATGTCCAACGAGAATTGCACGCGCCCCTCCTCATCCACAGGCAGGTCCTCCGCCCACAGGGCCACCGGCTTGAAGCGGTTGGCCTTGATCGGATTCAACCGCCGGGCCATCAAGATTCCGGCATCGCCGCCGGGAGCTGGAGTGCTTTCCAACTGATCGTCCACAATGGGCATGAGTTCCGCGTAGAAGTCGTGGGCGGAGCCAACCAACGCCCGATGGGCCTCAAAGATATGCCGGGGATCGGGCGATACAAAATCCGTCAGCAGGCAAATCCCCTCGTCCACGGCCATGACACAGGCCCGGCCGGCGGCCGGTGCGCCATCTTCCCGCCGCAGGATCAGAGTGCCGGACAGGGTGGTTTGAGGGGCGACCAGTTTCGGCACTTCCAAGGCCGCCGTTATCTTGGTCTCCGGGCGTTCAACCTTGAGAGGGATGCAACCGCTCGCGCGGTGGATGCCCCAGATGGCCTCGGGTTTGGCCGGTCGAATCACCGACAGCGTGCACCAGACGTTGGGCGCGAACGACTCGTCAACTTCCACCTCCAGTTCGGCGGTGTTTTTCTCAAAGTTGACGACCCGCGTGTGCCGCAACTCCCTGTTCTCGACCGTAAACAGCGCGCGGCCGCCGAAAGGCGAACGAATCTGCAAGCGCGCGGTATCGCCCGGGCGATACATCTCGCGATCCCACGCCAGTTCGATATGCCCCGGTGTTTCCCGGCTCCACGCCCCCCAATCCTCGGTGCCGGAAAACACCTGGAAGGATAATCTCGACGACGCGCCCGAGGCCGGATCCTTGGCCTCAATCATGTAGTCCCCGGGGGTCGTGATGGTGAACTCCCAGTCCTCCGGCTCGCCGCCGGCAGCCAGAGTATCCGTGCGGACCACGGAAAGGTGGCGCACCGAACGCCATTCATAGCGCTTGTTGCGATTTTCACGCAGCACGGAGGTCCATTCCTCCCGCCACAGGGTCAGCACCAGCGGCTTGCCCTTGGCCACCGGCCGGGCGTCCGGCTGCACTTCCACCACGCTGATCCGCTGGGGCTGGCGCGCCTTGACCGAGCCTTTCCAAGCCGGTTTCAGGCCGACATAGAAAGGATAGGCATCCACCATCATCTCCTCATAGGCGGTGACGGCCCGCCCGCTGGCTTCCGTGATGGTGGCCGCGAAAACCGCGCGCACCGCAGCGGGAGGCTGCCAGTTCTTGCTGGTGTCCACGACATATTCCGCCTCGCCGTTTTCGTCCAGCAGCCTTTCTTTCCAGACATGGCCGCTGGCGTCGAGCTTCTTTTCCGAATCCTCAAACACCCAGCCCGGCCACTCTTTCGGCGAGAAGGCGGTCGGATGATAATTGACCTCCCCATCAACCCTCAGCCCGGCGGCCGGCGCGCCGAAGAGGTGGTCGGCGCGCACTTTGACATGCATGACCTCCCCCGCCTGCGTCCGGGTTTGGGGCGCTTCCACCTTGGCGCGCACCTGCGGCGGCACAAAATCCTCCAGGGCCACACGCGTTGCGCCCAATACCGTCAGCGTGCCCGGCATGGCCAGATGAATAAAATAGTTGCCCGTCGGCAAATATTCCGGCAGCTCCACTTCAACGCTGGCCCAGCCATAGTCATCCAGCTCCACCGGGAATTCGCGATACAGCCGCCAATCGGGTTTGTACACCCTTACCAGCGCGGGGAACGGCGTCGGCGCGCGCATCTGATGGTCGCGCACCAGGGCCTGCACCAGAACCTTCTCGTTGGGGCGGTAGATGCCGCGCTCCGTGAACACGGCCGCTTCGACTTGATCGGCCCGCAGATAATCGCGCCCGCCCGTGTTTACGGCGGGCGTTACCTTGGCCGCATGGAGGTCCAGATAGGTCAGGTCTTCATCCTTTTCAACCGTCACCAGATAGGGCTCCTGGCCGTCGGCAAGCTCCACCTCGCACAGTCCCTGCTCATCCGTCACGCCGCGGCCGATCACCGTGTTGTTGCGCGCGAACACCGTCACATCCGCGGCCGGAACCGCTTCGGTGGTCGTAAGCTGATTGACCCAAACCAGCATTTTGTCCGGGAACACGCGCGCGGCCGCTCCAAGATCGCTCACCACCACCAGGGCCACGGAGGACGACACATCCTTGCCGGCAGCCTCCAGATAGAACACCCCACGGGGTTCTCCTTTGAAAAGCTGCCGCAGATGAATGGTTCCTTTCAAGACTTCACCCCGGAGGCCGGGCGGTAGCGCCACGTTGGTTTCGCAACCCGTTGTCAGCATGTCCTCGACAACCCCGGACAGGCCGCGATACGGCCAGCCGTCTATCTTCTCCTCGCGTTGCGCCAAAAATACCAGGTTGTGGGGCACAACTTTCGCCATTTTGGCGGTGAATTTATCCAGACCGGACGCCTCCACCGGGATGCTCAAGGAGCCGCCGGGCGCGAGATAGCGTCCGGTCGCGGCCAGACGGATACCCCTGTCCCGCAGGGGAAATTGAACCTTGCGCACGATGTCGCGCGGCAGAGTGGCGCCATTGGACGCGGGCAACCCTTCCTTGAAGCGCACTTCATAGATTTGGCCGGGCTCAAAATCGCCCCGCAGGAACACCGCGCGCCGCCACCAGTAGTCGCTCTGCTCCATGTGGAACTTCACGTCGGGAACGATTTCAACATAGTCCTTGATCTTGTCGGCAACCGGCAGAGCCGTAAATTCACAATTGAGATACAAATCATCAAAGGCCGGACTCTCGGTTTCAATCTTCTGCAAAACCAGGTTCACTTCAATTTTGAGCGAACCCTCTCGTTTGGCGTCCATCGGCTCCGATTCCCCGGCGCAAGGAAAACCCGCCGCAAGCGAATAGTGGAGTTTTTCAGTCAGAACCGGATCCGTTTGCACCATCAGGGCGTTTTCTTCGGGCGAACCCATGACTTGATAGCTCACCTTTTTGCCGTCGGAATCCTTGAGGTACAGATATCTCGACAACTGATCCCGGGCCGGGCGGTCACTGAACATCAGGCGCAGCATAACTTCGCGCTCTTTGGTCACATCCATCTGCTCCACCTTGCGCAACCGCAGGATGCGCTCACGGGTGGTTTTCTCGACAGTCGTGTCCTTGCCCCTTTGGGCCTCGAGCCGCGACAAATAATCCGTCCAGCGCCAAACACCATAGCCATTGATCAGCAGGAAGGCCATCGCCAGCAGGAACCAGCGGGTCAGCGGGCCTCTCCCCGCTTTGAATCCGGCGGCGGCAATCGCGGCAATTCCGCCCTCCATGACGGGCTCCGCGAAAGTTTCAGGCGGATCCATTTCCGCGATGATCTGCTCCACCTGCTCGATGGTTGCCGGGCCGGACTCCTCCACCCGGCGAATCGCCTCCATCAGGTGGTCGCGCAGCCCGCGCACCACTTCCTCGCGCACATCGGCGGTGCGGCCGGCCAAATGACGCTCGACCTCTTGCAAATATGCCTCCACCCGCCGCATCACGTCCGCTCGATTCTTCATTGACCGATTTCCTTTCCTTGCTTCAGCGCTTGCAGCGCCGCTACCAAAACTGTCCAATACGCGTTCATTTCCGCCAGGCGCACCTTGCCCCGTGGCGTCAGGCTGAAGTATCGCCGCGGCGGCCCCGCCGACGACGGCACGTCCCGCCATTTCAGATACCGTTCCGTGCCCAGCCGACTCAAAATCGGATAGACCGTGCTCTCCGAAACCGACAACTCCTCGATTTGTTTCAGCGCCTGCACAATCTCATAGCCGTAGTTCTCCCCCCGCCGCAGAACCAACAGCACGCAATACTCAACCAGCCCCTTGCGCAACTGCGTGATCCAGTTCTCGATCATGATCTACTCCGTTTCACGTAGTACCTAATACATAATACCGCCCGCGCTTGTCAAGACCCCCCACAACATTTTTTTGTTTTTCCGCATAAAAAAGTCCGGGAAAGTCGGTTTTACGACCTATGACAGCCCATTTTGCGCGTTTTGAGCCCCTGTTGAGCCCCCCACCGGCCCCGCGCCCTTCCTGTCTTGCCGGAACACCCGCTTTCTGCGGCTTGGGCCCCCTTTGCCGCTTGCTCCGGGCCGTGGAGCGTGGCAGGATAAATTCATGAGTATGAGTTGGGCGGATATTACGCAGATTCCAGGCCCCAAATTGTTGAGCATTGGAATCGAAATCGGCGTGCTGACGGCCGTTATTTATTTAACGATCCAGTTTTTGCGCGGCACGCGCGGTGTCCAGGTGCTGCTGGGTTTTGTGATTTCGGTGGTGGCCATGCTGGTGGTCACGCGCGCGTTCAAGCTCGACACGCTCAACTGGCTCCTGCAACAACTTTCGGTCTATCTGGGGATTGCCTTCGTGGTTATTTTTCAGCCGGAAATCCGCCGGGCCCTGGCCGAACTCGGCAAACAACCGGTGTTTGCCAACACCGCCCGGGTGCGCGGCATTCTGGACGAAGTTGTGCAGGCCATCTCCCAACTGGCTGAAAGCAAAATCGGCGCCCTGATTGCCATCGAACGCGAAATCGGCACCCTGGCCATCCAGGAAACCGGAACCCGCATGGATTCCGTGGTGACGGCCGAGCTGTTAGCCACCATTTTCTTCCCGCACACGCCCCTGCATGACGGCGGCGTCATCATCGAAGGCGACCGCATTCGCGCCGCGGGTTGCGTGTTCCCCCTGTCCTCGCGCGACATCGGCAAATATGGCACACGCCATCGGGCGGCCGTCGGCATCTCCGAAGACACCGACGCCGTGGCCATCGTGGTTTCTGAAGAAACCGGGGCCATTTCGCTGGCCTATCGCGGACGCCTGATCCGCGGGCTGGATGAAAACCGTTTGCGGCGCATCCTCTCCTCGGTGCTGTTACGAGCCGCCCGCCAAACCAGCCGCTGGCAACGCTTGCGCGAATCCTTGGATTTTACACCGGCCGCCCTGGCGCGGACCGAAGAACTTATGGAGCGCGAATTTGAAGATTCCTCAAAAGATCATTGATTTCCTGACCTCCACCTCCGGAATAGGAGTGACTTCGGTCCTGGTGGCCACAGCCTTGTGGGCGATCATCTCGACCGCCATCAGCAACGAGATTACAGTCGGCAATATTCCCCTGACCATACAAACGGCAGAAAATTGGACGGTTGCCGAGGTGTCGGCTCAAACCGTAACGGTGACCTTTCGGGGGACACGCGACGACGCGCGCCACCTGAGCCGCGATACCGTCACGGCCACGCTGGATTTGCGCGAGAACGTCCCGGAACCCGAACAAAAAATAACTCTCGGCCCCGCCAATATCCTGGCCCCAAGAAAAGGGCGCCTCGAGAGCATCAAACCCAACTCCATCACGGTTCGGCTGGATCGAACCATCACGAAATCAGTTGATCTCGAGCTCGATTACCACAACATCCTGCCGGAAGGTTACCGGATGGAAAGATACATCATCACGCCTGCCAGCGTGGAGGTGACCGGGCCATCGCGTGTCGTGGAAGGCATCCAAAAAATAAAAACAACTTCGCTGGATTTGGACAATCGCACCCGGTCCATCAACAAACGCCGTTTGTCTCTTGCCCTGGATGACTATCCGGGCGACATCCAGGTATCGCACAATATCGTCACCGTGGATCTGCCCATTACGGAGCTGGTTCACAGCAACCGCTATGAAAACCTGCCCATCCATGTGTTGGTGCGGACGGGAGAACGGGTGCGCGTCAATTTGGACCCGGACTTGGCGAGTGTCACGGTCAAAGGCAAACCCAAATTATTGAAGAGTTTGTCGGCTGAGGACATTTGCCTGTATATTGATGCCAGCGGACTGGACCAACCCGCCGTCACCCGGCAGCCCATTCTGGCCGTTTTGCCGGATGGCCTGACTCTGATCCAGACCGAGCCCTCGCGCGTTAAAATCGAACTCAAGGATTGACCGTGCGCCTGGGATTCTGGGCCATGTTGATCTGGGTTCTGGCCTGCGGAAGGCTTTTCGCGCAACTGCCCTCGTGGGCCGTCATGCCCCTCCCCCCCGAAGTGGAAAAGCTCAACCAGGCTGCCGCCGCCGCGGAAACGGTGGATGCCGCCGCGCGCCTCTATGCTCAATCCTTGCGTTTCCACCCTTCCAACGGCCCGGCCCTGCACGGCTTTGGCCTTGCGCTGCTCGAACAGGGACGCCCGGCCGACGCCCGGCGTATTTTCCAGCGCATGGACACCCTGTTCCCCAACGATCCGGCCATCCAGCTTCTCTTCGCGCGAACCACCACCCGCCTGCCGAATCCTTATCGCCGGGAGATTCGTCAGGGGCTGGCTGCCGCCCAGCGCGTGATCGAAGCCCAACCCGATGATCCGGAGGGCTGGTATGTGCTCTCGCTGCTCTGGCACCTCGACGGCCACTATCCGGCCGCGACCGAAGCCATCCAGCAGGCCCTGCAGCGCACGGATCCCGATTTGACTTCCCCCGATGCCCTTGAACGCTACCAACAACAGGAGGCCGCATGTCACGACGCCATTCTGGTATTCTCGCCCTTGGACTGATCTTTGCGCTGGCCCTCGCCGCGACGGCCGCCGAACAGGTCGAAGAGCCGATCATCATTTATCCGGCCGGTTCCGAACCCCAGCCGGAACCTTCCCCGGTGCGCTGGGACGGCCCCATCGCCCGCTTTGGCGCGGTCACCCTCGACTCCCAAACCCGTGTGGTCAGCGCCACCGGCTGGGTCAATCAGGTGGAGGGCGCCATCGAGCTTTTCGCCTGCGGCCCCAAAGGCAAACTCCATGAATGCGTCTTTGTTCTCGCTCTGAATCCAATCGATCTCCAGGCCGCGCTGCTGCTGGCCGGGCACAAAGCGGGCGCAACCATGCCCGCCATGGGCGAAGGCCCGCCCAAAGGCTCCCCCATGGATATTCATGTCGAATGGGAACTCGAAGGCGAACCACATCGCGAACGGGCGGAAAAATTCATTTGGGCGGTTCCCGACAACAGCGCCCTGCCGGATAGCAATTGGATTTTCACCGGTTCCATGATCTATGAAGGCCGCTTCATGGGGTTTGCCGAGGAGTCGCTGGTGGCCAGCTACTGGGACCCTTATGCCATCGTCAATCTTGACCACCCCTACGGCGCGGATGACGAACTGCTGCACGCCAATCCGGAGACCGTGCCTCCGTTTGGCACGCCCGTCACCTTTTTCTTTACGCCGCGCTGACCCGGATAATGCACGCGACAAGTCCGGCCTGACTGCGACATTATTCGGACTCGCAGTATGCCGAATCAATTGCGCCCCGCTTCGATCCGGGCTGGACTTGTCGCGCGAATGTTTCATCCGGCACGCAAACGCTCCCCCGCGAAACGTACAAAACCCTCCCCCCCCACTGTTCTTCCAAACCCCAAAACCATTCTCACTTATTATAATAAGTGAGAATATGAGAACACCTAACCCTTTGAGGTTAAGGCTGTTGTCAAAAATAATTTATTGATATTCATTCTCACATATTATAATATGTGAGAATAATTGGCTTGAAGAATATCTCCATCCGCAGCTACTATGACCGCAAGAAAGGAGTATTGTCATGATTTTGACCCCAACTCTTTGGAGGACCTGCCGTGTTTTGGGCAATCCAACGCGGTTACGACTGCTGAGGCATATTGTACAGCTCAAAAGAGCCAGTGTGCAACAACTGGGCGACTTGGAAAACTTGACGGAAACCCGTGCCAGCCAGGAATTGCGCCGTCTGCAGGCGCGCGGCCTGGTTCGTGCCGAACGGGACGGCCGCTATGTGTTTTATCGTCCGAGCCCTGACCCCAAGGTTCCTTCCGCTCGGCCTATCCTCGAAGCGGCCAAGCTGGCTCTCGATAACCATCCCGATGATGAAACCGCCCGCCTCGCCTGGGCCTTTGGAAATCAGCGGCGCTTGGATATCTTGCACGCCTTGCAGACGGGTTCTTGCAACTATGAGACCCTGAACACGCGCGTGGCTATGCCTGTTGCCACCATGTTCCGACACATGCAGGTTCTGGCCAGCAACGGCTTGGTGGTCAGGCAGGACAAAATATGGAAGTTGACCAAGGCGGCTCATCCGCTGGCCAAGACCATGCTTAAGCTGATCCAGGCCTAGCCTGAATCATTCAGGCAACGGTGCAGGCTGGCCCGCCCCCCCTGCGAAAAGTTCAAAGCCTCAAAACCATTCTCACTTATTATAATAAGTGAGAATATGAGAATATCTAACTCCTTCAGGTTAAAAATGTTATCAAAAATAATTTATTGATTTTCATTCTCACATATTATAATATGTGAGAATAATTGGCTTGGAAAAGTCCTCCAGCTGTCGCTGCTTGTCTGGATCATGCATGGGGCAAGTCCGGCCCGATTCAGGCGGATTGCGTGTCCGTGGCCGCGCCGTCCTGATCGCGGAATTTGACCGACACGATTTTTGAGATCCCCTGTTTTTCCATGGTCACGCCATAGAGCGCATCGGCTGCGCCGATGGTCTGGCGCTTGTGGGTAATCAAAATGAACTGGGTCTGATCCAGGAATCCCTTGAGCATGGCCAAAAAGCGGCTGACGTTGCTTTCATCGAGCGCGGCATCCAGCTCGTCGGCCAGGCAAAACGCGCTGGGTTTGACCATGAACAGGGCAAACAGCAGCGCCACGGCAGTCAGGGTGCGCTCGCCGCCGGACAGCAGGGAAACCGTCTGCAGTTTCCTCCCCGGCGGGCGGGCAATAATCTCAACGCCCGACTCCAGCAGGTTGTCCTCGTCCATCAGCACCAGCTTGGCGTTCCCGCCGCCGAACAACTGCTTGAACAGCTTCTGAAAGTTATCGTTCACCTGCGCAAAAGTTTCCGAGAACAGACTCGTGGCAGTTTCATTGATGGTGCGGATCAGATCGAGGAGTTGCTGCTTGGCGGTTTGCAGGTCTTCGTTCTGCTGGTTCAGAAAAGCGAACCGCTCCTCAAGCTCCTGATATTCCTCGATGGCCACCAGATTGACCGGCCCCATGCTTTGGAGCTTCATGCGAAGTTCCGCCACGGTCGTTTCGAGGGTTTCGCGGTCGGGGGGCGCTTCGGCGCCATCCCAATCGGGCTTCCCGGCCTCGTGAATATCGTCGGCTTGCAGGGCGTAGTCCGCCGCCATGCGCTCGAGCAGGTTTTGGCGGTGCAACCGCTGGCGGGCCAGTTGAATGTCCACCGCGTTGCGCTGGTCGCGCGCTTCGTCAAGACGCGCGCGGCAGTCGCGGACATCCGCATCGCTTTGGGCCAGCTCCTGATGGTGCGTCTCGCGCTGGGTGCGGGCTTCCTGCAATTGGTTCTGGCAGGCGGCCACTTCCGCTTCGAGGGGTTCGATGCGGCTTTCGGCCTCGGCGGTGGCCGCGGCCAGGGCGGCGATCCGTTCCTGATAGGAGTCAATCCCCACCGCGCGTTCCTGGATCAGCGCCTTCAGTTCGCGCAGGCGGGCCTCAAGCGGTTCGCCGCGCGAGCGCAGGTTGTCCACCTGCTGCTTGTAGCCCGCGGTGGCCACCCGGTATTCGGTCACGGTTTCGAGCAGAGCATTGCGCTCGGTTTCCAGCTCGCGCAGCTTGTCGTTGTCGGTGGCGTTCCGGGTGCGCGCTTCGGCCTGACGCGAACGCAGCGCCTCCATCTCGGCGGCCAGTTCCGTGCGCCGTTGAGTTCCCGCGCCGGTTTTTTTGAGAATGGCCTCGAGTTCCCATCCGATGGTTTCCGCGCGCGACCGGGCATGCCTGGCCTCCTGCTCAACCATCCGGATTTCGCCCTCGACCAAAGCCAGTTCGCGTCGTTGGGCCTCGAGCGCCTCGCGCGCAGCGCTCACTTGTTCATGATCGGCCAGTTTGCCCTGCTGCAGTTCAGCTGCGCGCGCGGCCTTTTGTTCGATCTCTTTGCGCAGACGCGACAAATCCTCCGTCCATTCGGCCAACTGGTGTTCGCGCGCCAGCGGATTGGCCTCGCTCTCGCCCGGCGCCCAAAACTCCACGTTGCCGTCCGCGCGGGCCACGATGCCATCGCGGGTCGCCACAGTCAGCCCGGCCGGAATGACGGTCGGCACATCGGCGGCGGTCGCCACCACGCGCACGTTGCCCAGTAAACGTTGGAGAAGTCCGGCAACATCCTTCGAAGCCTGCACATGGTTGATCAGCGGCTCGCCGGGGCCATCGGCCACCTCCGGGCTGTCCCCCTTGACCGCAAGCAGGCGCGCGGCGCCTTTTTGCCCGGCCTGGAGCTGGCGCACCACCTCCAAAGCCCGGGCGGCATCCGTCACCAGCACCGCGTCCAGCCATGAACGCAAAACCGCCTCCAATGCCAGTTGATGCGCGGCATCCGCGCGGATATGTTCGGCCAACGCCCCCAAAACATGCTTGGGATTGACCCCGGAAATGGTTTCCTTCTCGAGGAGCGCGCGCGCGCCTGCGGGAAAGCCATGACCTTCGGCGCGGCTCTTGGCCAGCAGTTGCACCTGGGCCTCGCGCGCGGCCAACTCCGATTTCGTGGCGGAGATTTCGGCCTGCAGGGCTTCGATCTGCCGGACGCGTTCGTCTTGCGTGGCCTGGGCCGCCGCATGGCGCGTTTGCGCCTCCTCGGCTCCGGCGGCCTTCTGCTCGCGCTCGCGGGTCATCAGGCTGAGCCGTTCCTCGAACGACTCCACCGCGTGCTCGGCCTCAGTTTTCTCGGCCGCCGCCCGCTCCCGCCGGATCAGGTCGGTACGCTCGCGCGCTTCGATGTCGTTCCACTCGTTCTGGAGCCGGACCTGGCGCGTCTCCAGTTCCAGCGCCTCCGTGCGCAGGGTGTCCAGTCCCGTGCGGATAGCGACCATCTGGCGGTCATGGGTTTCCAGGATGCCCTGCTGCCCGGTCAACTCAGCGCGGGTCTTTTCATAGGAATCAATGGCGGCCAGGATGTTTTTCTCCAGCGCGTCGAGTTCCGCCTGATGCTGGGCCAGGGTGGCCCGGGCGGCTTCGGTCTCGCGCGAGTCGCGCTGCGACAAATCCTGAAGTTCCTCGGCCCGCTCCCGGTTCACGCGAATCAGTTCCCGGGCCTGGGTCAGGGCGCTCGAGGCCTCGGTGGCGGAATCCAGAGCCGTGCTAATCTGCCCTTCGATGTCGCTCATCCGCTGGCGCAGGTCACTGGCGCGGGCTTCGGCCGCTTCCATGCCCTCGCGATGCTCGTTCTCCGCCCGCGTGTGGACGGTCAAATCTTTTTCAAGTTTGGCCAGCGAGGCATCCAGCTCGGTCAGCCGTTCGCGCGCCAGCCAGACATCGCACCCGCGCAACTGCTCCTGCAGGCTCTTGTAGCGGCGGGCTTTGCCCACCTGCCGCTGCAAAGAAATGATCTGGCGCTTGACCTCCTTGATCACGTCGCCCAGGCGCAGCAGGTTGGCCTCGGTGTGCTCGAGTTTGCGCAGGGCTTCGCGGCGATCCGCCTTGTACTTGCTGATGCCGCTGGCCTCCTCGAACACCTCGCGGCGGTCGTCCGGGCGCGCGCTGAGAATCTGGTCAATCCGGCCCTGCTCCATCACGCTGTAGGAGCTGGACCCCAGCCCCGTGTCCATGAACAGCCGCTGGATGTCCTTCAGGCGGCACTGGGCGCGGTTGATGAAATATTGCCCCTCTCCCGAGCGGAAGACCCGGCGGGTGACCGTCACCTCGTTATAGTCGGTCCCCAGCACCGACTCGCATTCCCCCAGCGTCAGGCTCACTTCAGCCATCGCCAGCGGCTTGGCCTCGTCGGTGCCGTTGAAGATCACATCGGTCATCGCGCCGCCGCGCAGGGCCTTCGGGCTTTGCTCGCCCAGCACCCAGCGGATGGCGTCGGCCACATTGCTCTTGCCGCAGCCGTTCGGCCCCACGATCGCCATCATGCCCGGCTCGAATTCCATCTTCGTCCGCTCGGCGAAGCTTTTGAATCCGATCATTTCCAATGCTTTGAGATACACGACAACTCCTCGCGAAATTCATCCGGCGAATCCCGCACACGAGCGCCCATTCATGCAAAAATACGGCGCCGACGCAATCCCCATTCCGGCCCGAAATTATTCTTGCATCGCCCGCGCCCCACCCGTATAGTCCGGCGGTCAATTAGCAGAAAGAAAAGAAGAAAAGGTGGATTCCCCCCTATGATCGACAGTTCAGTCAAAGAGCAAATCAAGCAAGAGTATCAGCAGCACGAGAAAGACACCGGGTCCGTCGAGGTCCAGGTGGCCCTGCTCTCCAAGCGGATTCAGGACCTGACCGGTCATCTCCAGACCCACAAGGGCGACCATAACTCGCGGCGTGGGCTGATCCTGATGGTCAGCAAGCGCCGCCGCCTGCTCGATTACCTGCGCGACTCGGACCTCGCCCGCTACCAGAAGCTCATCGAGCGCCTCGGCTTGCGTCGCTAACCGGTTTCCACCGTGCGCGGCGTCCGGCCAGGGGCCGGGCTGCCCCGGCCAATGAGTACCCGTCGGCATGGCGCCCCAGACCGCGCCTCCGGATGCACCCCGCCCCTGACACGGCGTTCATGGCGCGCGCCCGCCCCCTTTTGAGATGATGATTCAAGAAGAAGAAACAAGAAGCAGAAAGACAGTAGGAAGAAAAGAATGAAAAATACAACCGCAGTCAGCGTCGCCCTCGGCGACAAATCCATGGTCTTCGAGACCGGCCTTCTGGCCCGGCAAGCCGCCGGTCAGGCCACCTGCCAACTGGGCGAAACCCTTGTGTTTTCCGCCGTCACCTCCACCAACAAGCCGCGCGAAGGCGTTGATTTCTTCCCGTTGCAGGTTGAATATCGCGAGCGTTTCTATGCCGCCGGGCGCTTCCCGGGCGGCTATTTCAAGCGCGAAGGACGCCCCACCGAAAAGGAAATCCTGACCGCACGCGTCACCGACCGCCCCATCCGGCCGCTGTTTGCCGAGGGCTTCTACAACGACGTGCAGATCAATAACGCCCTCATGACCGTTGATGGCGAAAATGAGAGCGACATCCTGAGCATCAACGCCGCTTCCGCCGCGCTGATGCTAAGCGAACTGCCCTTCTACGGCCCCATCGGCGCCGTGCGCGTGGGAATGCTCGATGGCCAGTTCGTGCTCAATCCCACCCACGAGCAGATCAAAAAGTCCGTCCTCGACCTCGTCTATGTCGGCCGGCGCGACCTGCCTATGATGATCGAAGGTTCCGCCAAGGAAATCAGCAACGCCGACATGGTGGCCGCCATGAAGTTCGGCCATGAAGCCGTCGTGAAAATCTGCGACGCCCAGATCGAATTGCGCGAAAAGATGGGCCTGCCGCCCAAAACCGTCGCTGAAGCCGGCCCCGACACCGAAAAAGTGGGCAAATTGCGCGAAATCGCCGGCGCCGACCTCGAAGAAGCCCTCTTCACCGTCATGAAGCTCGAACGCCAGGAGAAAATCGGCAAGGTCTTCGATGCCTCGTTCGCCAAAATGCAGGAAATCTTCGGCGAAGACGTCATCACCGAGAACTACTTCAAGCAGCTCTTCGACGTCATCGAAATCGAGATTGTCCGCCGCAACCTCCTCGAAAAGGGCCGCCGCATGGATGGCCGTTCCCTGGACCAACTGCGCCAGCTCACGGCCGACGTGAGCATTCTACCGCGCGTGCATGGTTCCGCCCTGTTCTCCCGCGGCGAAACCCAGGCCATGGCCGTCGTCACCCTCGGCACCGGCCGCGACGAACAGGAACTCGACGGCCTGACCGGCGGCGAAACCAGCAAGCGTTTCACCCTGCACTACAACTTCCCGCCCTATTCCGTTGGCGAAGTCCGCCGCCTGGGCGGCCTCAACCGCCGCGAAATCGGCCACGGCGCGCTCGCCGAACGCTCCATCGAGCCGATGATGCCGGAAGACTACCCCTACGCCGTGCGCGTCGTCTCGGAAATCATGGGCTCAAACGGCTCATCCTCCATGGCTTCGGTCTGCGTGGGCACCCTCGCCCTCATGGACGCGGGCGTTCCCCTCAAGAAGCCCGTCGCCGGCATCTCCATCGGCCTGGTCACGGGCGAAGGCAAGACCCCGGTCCTGTTCACCGACATCCTCGGCGCCGAAGACCATTGCGGCGACATGGACTTCAAGGTGGCCGGCACGCGTGACGGCATCACCGGCTTCCAGGTGGACCTCAAAATCCGCGGACTCGAGTGGGATCTCGTGGCCGGCGCGTTCGACCGCGCTTCGCAGGCCCGTCTGGAAATCCTCAAGACCATGACCGAGGCCATTCCGGCCCCGCGCGACGACCTGTCGCCCTACGCGCCGCGCATTCTCGTGGTCAAGATCAACCCCGAAAAGATCGGCGCCCTCATCGGCCCCGGCGGCAAAAACATCCGCCGCATCACCGAAACCACCGGCACGCAGATTGACATCGAGGACGACGGCACCGTGTCCATCTTCTCCAACAACAAGGCGCATCTGGATGCGGCGCTGCACGAGGTCGAAGCCCTCACCGCCGAAGCCGAAGTAGGCAAGATCTACCGCGGCAAGGTCACCGGCATCAAAGATTTCGGCGCTTTCGTCGAATTCCTGCCCGACCAGGAAGGCCTCGTCCACATCAGCGAATTGGCCGATTTCCGCGTCAATCGCACCGAGGACGTCGTCAAAATGGGCGAAGAAATCTGGGTCAAGGTGCTTTCCGTCGAAGACAACGGCAAAGTCCGCCTCTCCCGTAAGGCCGCCATGGCCGACCGCGGCGAGGCCACCCGCCACGCCTAAATCTCGGGACAACGCTCCCTCACGGCCGCCGGCTCATCCCGGCGGCCGTTTTCATGTCCTTTCACCCCCTTTTGGCCCAAATCCATTCTCACTTATTATAATAAGTGAGAATGGACAATCCCTTGTCCTCCAAGAAGATAAATCATTTTTTAAAAAGATTTTCCGAAATTTTCTAAAAAATCGGCGGCCGAGCTCGAAAATAGTCATTTTTGGACCGTTTCCCGTCATTTTTGGTCGTTTTCGGGCCATTTCGACTCATTTTTTCCTGAAAAGCCCCACCAAGCACGGTATTACGAATGTGCACAATCGTAATACTCGTTTTCTATAGCCGGGCTCGGTGAGCCTGAGCTTAAACAAAAATTTCTCGCCCCCGCGCCTCAGCGCAAAAAAGGTAGGGACGCATCGCCGAGGCGTCCGATACATCTGTTTAACAATGCCGCTGTCAGACTTCCGTCTACGGTCTCTCGTCGCGCTACAGGCGCACCCGCCCCTGCGGCGCGGCCCCCCTTCCCTCCGCGTGGACCAACCATGCCCCAGTTTAAGCAATCCCATAATTATCCAATTGACCTTGCTGCAAAATTTCGGTAAAAAATCTTTCGAAGAGTTCTCTTTGGCTTTAGCAATTCCGCGTTTAGCCTATGAAACTGTTCGTCAAAAATTAAAAATCAAAGCGATAGGGAGGAAATATGGCTCTGGTAAAATGCCCTGAATGTGGCACGAAGGTTTCTACGGCGGCCTCTGCTTGCCCAAAATGTGGTGCTCCAATTGCAACCCCAAGTATCGGCACTCCGTTATCCACCATACAGCAGACCAGTAAGAAGCTTAAGATTCAAATCATATTCTCCTCGCTGGCTTTTTGGATTGGTTTAATCTGGTTTCTGATCGCAATTAACAGTGAGAGCCAGCCGCCTAACGCCCCACCACCGCTAATCCCAGTATTTTTATTTTTAATCGGGGCACTATGGTATTTGGTTACAAAATTCCGTATCTGGTGGCATCACAAATAATCGCGTCGAACAAAGCGTCCCACCACTATGCGCCGCAAGCGGCGCGAGGGTGAACGCGGGCGTTCAACAAATGAGGCATGATCCCCAAAACCTCAACGCCCGCGCAAAGGTGTAGCGATAGCGTCAAAAAATGAAAAAAAGCACCGGTTTTGCACCCCGACATCGCCAAAAACACCCCCAAATGGCCCTAAAAACCGAAAAATACGACTTTTCGACGTCCAAACGCCAATTTTCTTGCCGGGATCATTCATGCGACAGGTCTGTGCCCCCCACCGCCCCTATTACCGCCGCACCAGCGGCGTCCTCAGCGTCCGTGTCCGTCAGTGACCGTCCGTGTTCGTCCGTGTGGCTGTTCCTACCGCGTCAGCGGCATACTGCGAGTCTTGCACAATACTGCAGATGGGTCAGAATCGTCGCGCCCCAGGGCAACAGAGATGAAAAGCCCAAAACCCCCTCCCTTCCCACACCGCACCCGGAAATAGACCATCACATTTTCATCCATGCTGATGAGTGATTCTGGCTGGACTCATATGCCCCATTCACGCAAAATGAAGAAGTTGAACAAGGCACTTGAGGCTATCGGCGGCAAGCCGCCTCAGCCCCATCGCTAGCGTTCACCATGAAATATATGAAAGCTTTTACGCCGCCACATAAATATGAATTACGGCGTAATGGTGTCTCGGACGCGAATACAGTTAAGCTCGCGGAAGATACACTTGTCGTATACCGATCGCTTTATCAGGGTATGGCCCCAATAGGCGAATGGATACAAACACGAGTCGCTTGCCTTATTCGTGAATGGCTGCCCGAGGAATGGATAACCTCCCACGGTCAAATCGCAGATGTGGATACCCCAGAAATTCAATCCCGATCTTGGGACATCATTGTCCATCGACCCATTCCAAAATCTCGGGGTTATCCTCCGCCAGCGTCTTCCAATGGGCCATATCCGCTCGTGCCGAAAGATCTGTGTTGTGCCGTCGTTGACACAAAAGGCCGTTATAACACCCCGAAGAAGTACGCTGAGGCTAAGGCATTTAATCCGCCCAATAATTGTAATACGAAACAGCTGGATTTTCTTGGCCAAAATATCCTTCCCGTTCTTTTCATTATGGCCACAAGTCGTTCACCAGACCGTGTTGAAGCTGAGGGTGAAGCTAACGGCATCTCGACATTCGTCCTCGCCAAAGCAATTGATCGGAAAACCTCCGATTGGACGAACACTGTATTCTGGCATCTCAATCAAGGTATGGATGGCATTCTCCCGTTGAGTAGATTCCGCGAGACGCTTCGCTGGGCGGCCAATCAATGGACGATCAGGAATTCCATACAATCCTGTTGAAAGCAGCACGTTTATGAATGACACAGACAAGTTGAAACAGCGGTTTCTGAATATGTCGAAGGAAAAACAACGACGCATTTACGATCGTTTTGCGGAGTTATTTGCCCGCCTAGAGGCTGACTGGAAGGCAAAACCCGAAAACGCTGGGAAAGCTGTCCCATATAAAAAACTATGGGATGACTTCAGCAGCCAGAGAAAAGAAGCTGAACAAGGGGTGGATGGGTACCCGCCACAAGGCGTTGAGACCCCAGAACGCTGACGTTCAACAAATCAGGAGTGACATCTAAAACCCCAACGCTCTCGCAGAGGGGTGACGTTGCAACCAAAACACCCCAAAAAAACCGGTTCTGCGCCCCGAAATCGTCAAAAACACCCAAAATTGGCGCATCTTTGACGGAAAAGCGCCTGTTTTCGGCATTTTCAAGCCATTTTCGCCCCAAATTCATTCTCACTTATTATAATCCGGAACTCCCAGTTCTGGTGAATAAAGGGAGAGTATCACGCCCTGTTTTCTGGCGTGTTGAGCAGGGGGTAAGAGTGGGGAATCAGGCGATCAGTAAAGGCTTTTGTGACACTTAGAA
>JAAZFE010000051.1 GCA_012511885.1 Lentisphaerota bacterium
GGCTCTTCGTAGAATTTTATGGAGGGAGGAATTGATTCCTCATAAGTTCGGGACACTTGCGCGGCAGTACTTGATGCGCCTAAAAATCCAGCACGTATTCATAACACCCTGGCACAGCACGGTCATTTGGCCTGTCCCGCGAGCAGCGACGCGAGAATGGGCCTCCCCATGGCTCGTCGGAGCGGAGCTGCGAGCAGAAGGCGTTTTAGACGAATTACCATAAAATTCTACGAAGAACCGTTTTTTCAGCAATTTTGGGCTTTTGGGGTCGTTTTGGGGGTTAATCGGCAACTGCCGACAAAACCCGGTGGTTTTGGTGGAGAGACGAAAAAGGGGTCAACCCATGCTGGGTTGACCCCTGTCCTGAATTATTCAGGCTGGGATGTGCCGAGGTTATTTGGCGGCTTCGAGGGCGGCGACGAGTTCGGGGCCCTGGCGGACGCCGACGAACTGTTGCACCGGCTCGCCATTCTTGAAGATGATGAGGGTGGGGATGCTCTGGACGCCGAACTCGGCGGCGACCGAGGGGGCATCGTCCACGTTGAGTTTGACGATTTTGGCGTCGCCAATCTTGCCCACGATTTCCTCGAGGATGGGGGTCTGCATGCGGCAGGGGCCGCACCACGGAGCCCAGAAGTCGACGAGGGTGACGCCGGACTGGATGGCGTCGTTGAATGTGCTGGCGTTCAGGTCTTGAATTGCGCTCATGGTTGTTATCCTTTCGCTTGGGGTTGTTTCTTCGGTAGTTTTCTATTGGTTGCAAGCGGCGTCTTTGAGGCCGAGCTTGCGCAACATGATGGACGGCAGGCAGAAGCCGGTGAAGGCGGACTGGATGAGGTTGAGGCCGATGAAGGCGGTGAAGAGCAGCCACCATTGGCTGTGGAAGTGGACCAGAGCCACGGAGACGAGGATCATGATGCCGGCAAAGACTCGGATGGCATTTTCTACAGTCACAAGGGGGAAGTTTTGGTTGGTGTGGAAAGTGGGGGGGGGAGGCCCTGCGGGCCCGCCCGGAGGCGGGCGCCACAGGGGAGAAACAGGGTATTCCCTTATTTCTTGAGCACCTTGGCGAGGACTTCTTCTTTGGGAAGTTTGCGCGAGCAGAAGTACCACTCCTGGCATTCCATGTCCTCTTCGCCATCCATGCGGTTCTTGGCGGAACTGCAGCTGGCAGCGGGGCTGACGATGACATCGTCGCCCGGGCGCCAGTCGGCGGGGGTGGCGATGCCGAACTCGTCGGCGGCTTGCAGCGCGATCAAGGCCCGGTAGATCTCGTCGAAGTTGCGGCCGAGGCTCAACGGGTAGTACAGGATCGTGCGGACGATGCCCTTGGGGTCGATGAAGAATACGGCGCGGACGGCCTGGGTGGTGTGTTCACCCGGCTGGATCATGCCGTAGAGCTTGGCCACGTTCATGGAGATGTCCTCGATGAGCGGGAACTTGACTTCGACGTTTTTGTGTCCGCGGTATTCGATTTTTTCCTCGATGGAGCGCAGCCAGGCAATGTGGCTGTAGAGTCCATCTACGGAGAGTCCGACCAGTTTGCAGTTGGCTTCTTCGAACTGCTTTTCCATGACGGCAAAGGTGATGAACTCTGAGGTGCACACCGGGGTAAAGTCCGCCGGGTGACTGAAGAGGATCACCCAACTGCCCTCATACTGCTTGGGGAAGTCGATGTCGCCCTGGGTGGTGACGGCCTTGAAGGCCGGGGCTTTGTCGCCGATGCGAGGCATGGCGATTTGTGCTGTAGTTTGCTGTTCCATATGTTCTCCTTATGGTTGGGGGTTTTGGTTTATTTCACATTGTTTCGGGCTCACTTGCCTGAAAATAGCATAAAGCCGATGATTCCCCAAACGGCCATGGCGACCCAAGGGTTCGAGTTGAGGGGGCAGGCGCCCGTTTTGCAGCCGATGAAGCGGTAGCTGAGGTAGCCGATAACCGCGCCGCCGGCGGCGCCGAGCAGGGATTTGATGAGGGGGGTCATGGGGGGGGCTCCGGGGTTAGCAGATGGATTCAACGGGGAGGGCAAAGATGCGGAGCCCTTCGCCCTTGTAAAGGGTGTCGTGGTAGGTTTTGAGGGCGGCGATGAGCGCGTCTTTTTTCGGGCCTTCGATGGCGACGAAAATGAGGACGGACTTGCCCGGGAAGGTGTGGGTGCCAAGGTGTTTGCCGGTTTTGCCTGAGCCGAACACGTTGGAGATTTCGCTGAAGGCGCCTTCGCCGTGGTCGGCGATGAGGTTGCGGACTTCGGCGCGGCGGTTGTCGGGGCAGATGATCATGAGCATTTGCATGGTGTGGGCCTCCTATTTTTTCGGGCTGTAGAGCAGGCCGTAGGCGACGGGCACGACGACCAGGGTAAAGACGGTGGAGATGAAGAGTCCGAAGATGATGGACCAGGCCAGACCACTGAAGATGGGGTCAAAGGTGATGGGCCAGGCGCCCAGCAGGGTGGTGCCGGCGGTGAGGAAGATGGGCCGCAGGCGGACCGCGCCAGCCTCGACAATGGCCTCCTTGAGGGTCTGCCCCTGGGCGGTGCCCGTGCGGATGAAGTCAATGAGGATGATGGCGTTGCGTTGGACGATGCCGCCGAGGGCGATCATGCCGATCATGGCGGTGGCGGTGAAGAAGATGGGGTCGGGGTAGCCACCGACCACTTTGCCCATGGTCAGGTTGAGCAGCCAGAAGCCGGGCATGATGCCAATGAGGGTGAGGGGGATGGAGAGCATGATGACGATGGGCAGGAGATAGGAGCCGGTTTCGTAAACCAGCAGGACGTAGATGGCGAGCAGGGCGGCCGAGAAGGCGATGCCCAGATCGCGAAAGACATCCACGGTGATTTTCCATTCGCCTTCGCCCGTCCAGACGGCGTGGATGCCGTCGGGGAGAGGGTCTTTCTTGAGCTCGCTTTGCTGCGAGAGCACGGCGTAGGCGGGGCCGCGGCCGGCCATTTCGGCGGTGACGAATACGACGCGCTCCATGTTCTTGTGCATGATGGTGGGTTCGACCACGTCTGCCTCGAAGGCGCCGAGTTCGCCGAGCTGGACGCTGTGGCCCATGCGGCCCTTGACCATGACGGTCTTGAGGCGTTCGGGGTCGGAGCGTTTGTCGCGCGGGAGGCGCAGGACGAGGGGGAGCTCGTTTTGCTCACGGGGAGCGTGCACCACGCCGGCGGGCATGCCGGCCAGGGCGATGCGCAGGGTGCCGACGATGTCTTCGGTGGAGATGCCATTGAGGCCGGCCTTTTCGCGGTCCACGCGGAAGAACAGCTTTTGCTGGTTGTCTTCGGCGGAGATGTCGGCTTCGACCACGCCTTCCTCGAGGGCGAGGCGGTCGCGCAGAGTTTCGGCGGCGGCAATGAGTTCAGCGTAGGACTGGTCGGGGCGGCCATAGACTTCGGCCACGACGGTGGCCATGACGGGCGGCCCGGGGGGCACTTCGACAATGCGCAGGAGGGCGCCGGTGCTTTCGCCAATGGCGGTGATGTCGTCGCGCAGGCGCAGGGCGATGGCATGGCTGCTCATGGCGCGCTGCTCGCGCGGCAGGAGGTTGAGGCGGATGTCCGCCATGTGGGGGGCCTGGCGCAAATAGTATTTGCGGACGAGGCCGTTGAAGTCCATGGGCGAGCCTTCGCCGACGGTGGAGACCACGTTGATGACCTCGGGGACGCTTTGCAGATAGGCCTCGATTTCGCGGACGGCGGCATCGGTGGCTTCGAGGGTCGAGCCTTCGGGCATGTCCACGACGATTTGCAGCTCGTTCTTGTTGTCGAACGGCAGCATTTTGAGGGGCACGCGTCCGGAGAAGGCGAGGAAAAGGGAGAAGGCGAAGAGCACGCCCATCGCGGCCAGGAGCAGGGAACTCTTGCCGCGGGAGTTAACGAAGGGGATCATGAGCCGGCGGTAGAACCGATAGGTGCCGGTGGTGGTGACGTCATAGACATCGTCCTCTTCGTCCTTGTCCTTGAGCATTTTGCTGGCCACCCAGGGGGTGATGGCCAGGGCCACCAGCAGCGAGCTGAGCATGGTGAGCGGGACATTGAGCGCCATGGGCGCCATGTAGGGACCCATCATGCCGGTGATGAAGAACATCGGAATGAAGGACACAATGATCGAGAGCGTGGCCAGCAGGATGGGGGGCATGACCTCCTCCATGGCGAGGCGCACGGCCTGCAGGCGCGGATACTTTTTCATCGAGAGGAAGCGCGCGATATTTTCCACGCCGACGATCGGATTGTCCACCAGCAGCCCCAGCGCGAGAATCAGCGCGAAGAGGGTCACGCGGTTGATGGTGTAGCCGAAGAGATAGTTGAACAGCAGAGTGATGGAATAGGTGATGGGAATGGCCAGACCCACGATGATGCCTTCGCGCCAGCCCATGGTGAGGGCAATCAGCCCCACCACGGTCAGCAGGCCCATGGCCAGGTTGAGGACGAGGTCGTTGACTTTTTCGTCGGCGGTTTGGCCGTAGTCGCGGGTGACGGTGGCGGCAACGCCCTCGGGAAGGGTGGCTTCTTCGAGTTCGGCCAGCATGTCGTGGACCTGCCGGGCCACGCGCACGGCGTTGCTGCCCTTCTTCTTGGCGATGGCAATGGTGACGGCCGCGGCGGATTCGCCCGCGGGCAGTCCGCCGGCGTCGGCGAGGCTCGTGGCGCCGGGACCGGCGGCAAAGCGCGAATAGGTGGAGAGTTCGTCCGAGCCGTCCACGATGTCGGCGACATCGCGCAGATAGACGGGGCGGCCCATGTGCACGCCGACCATCAGGCGGCGGACCTCATCGGCGTCCTGGATGAAGGGGCCGGTTTCGACGGCAATCTCGCGGTTGGCCTGGGCGAACGATCCGCTTTGAGCCTGAGCATTGGACATTTTGAGCGCGCCGGCAATTTCCATGGGCGAGAGGCCATAGGCCGCCAGGCGTTCGGTGTCGAGATAGACATGCACCACGCGCTTCTGGCCGCCATGGATGGTGATTTTGGCGCTGTCGGGGATGCGCTGGAACTTGTTGGCGGCCACCTCGGCCAGGTGGTAGAGCTCGTGGGTGTTGTGGGTTTGACTGTGGAGGGTCACATTGACGATGGGCACATCGTCAATTTCGATGGGTTTGACCACCCAGCCGGCGATGCCGGGAGTGGTTTGGTCAATGTTCTGGAAAATCTTGTTGTAGATTTTGATGAGGCTGTCTTCGCGGTCTTCGCCCACAAAGAAGCGCACGGTGACCACGGCCATGCCGGGACGGGACATCGAATAGACGTATTCGACGCCATCAATCTGATAGAGCATCTTTTCGAGGCGCGAGGAGACGAGCTGCTCGATTTCCTCGGCGGAGCTGCCGGGCATCATGACCATGACATCGGCCAGGGGCACGACGATCTGGGGGTCCTCTTCACGCGGGGTGATGAGGAGGGCGGCCGCGCCGACGGCCAGGCTGATGAGGATCAGCAGGATCGAAAGGTTCCCCCGCAGGAAGGCCTGCAGGATGCCGGAGATGAAGTTGTGTTTGCGCTCTTCCATGACGGCTTAGCCCTCCGGAGTTGACGGGATGAGAATGACATCGCCGGCAGCCAGGCCGGAGAGGATTTCGACGGAGTCGCCCTGGACGGGTCCGGTGGTGACCAGGCGGCGCACCACGCGGTCGCCGCGGACCACCTGCACGAGGGCGAGCTGGCCGTCGCGGCGGACGGCGGCGGCGGGCACCAGGATGGCCTCGCGCTCGCCGGCGTTGACCCACAGGCGCCCGAAGACGCCGGGCAGGACGTCGTTGGCCACGCCGTCCAAGTGAACCTTGACGAGCTGAGTGCGGCTGGCGGGGTCAACTTCGCTGACAATTTCGGAGACGACGCCCTTGAAGACGCGGGCGGGGCGTTCGAGGGAGACCTCGACGGCCTGGTTCAGCTCGAGGTGCTCGACCAGGCGCACGGGCACGGGCGCTTCGAGGCGCATGCGGGTGGGATCATAGACGGCCAGCAGGAGCATGCCCGGATTGGCCAGGTCGCCGGCTTCGATGCGGCGCTCGGTCACCACGCCGTCAATGGGCGAGGCCACTTCGGCATAGGTGAGCATGACCTTGACCTGCTCGACGGCGGCCTTGGCGGAGTTATACATGGCTTCGGCGGCGGTCAGCGCCTGCTGGGTGGTGGCCTCCTTGGCAAAGAGGTCCTTGGCCCGGTCGTATTCGGTCTGAGCCTGATAGAGCTGGGCTTCGGCGGCGGCCAGCTGTTGGCGGATGTCGCGGTCGTCGAGGGTCACGAGCACCTGGCCCTTGGCGACTCGATCGCCGGCGGAGACGCGCACTTCACTGACATAGGCCGGGATGCGCGCGCTCAGGCTGATCTTTTCTTCGGAGGCCGTTGTGCCGACCACTTCGACGCGCGAGGGCGCGGCGGCGGCGGTCACCTCGAAGGTTGCGGCGTCGGCCGGCAGGGGTGCGCCGGTTTCCACTGCCAGGGCGTCCGGATCGGTTTTGTCGCCGAGAAAGCCTCCTGACCACACGATGATGATGGCCAGGCCGATGAGTCCAAGAATGAGTTTCAAGATATTGCGAAGCGCGCTTTTCTTTTTCATGAGAGTTCCTCCGAGTGGTTCTTCAAATGGTTTCCGGTTTTATCTTCCCGCCAGCTCGCCTCTGGCACGCTTGAGGTTCGAGAGGGCCGTGAAATAATCGTAGTGGGCGGCCACGCTGCGGCTCTGCATGGCGGTCACGCCCACCTGGGTTTGCAGCAGCAGGGCGATATCCACCGCGCCCTGTTCGTATTGCTCGCGGACGATGCGCAGGGCTTCCTCCGAGGTTTCGAGGCTCTTGCGGGTGACTTCGAGGCGTTCGTAGGCTTCTTGCAACCTCAGGAAAGCCTGCTGCAAATCGAGTTGCAGGTTCAGGCGCGCCTGGGCTTCGTCGGCCCGGGCGGCATCGAGCTCGGCCTGGGCGGCCTGGACGGCGGCGCGGGTGCGGGTGCCGTCGAAGATGTTCAGCTCGGCCTGGACCCCGGCCATGTAGCTGTTTTCGAAATCGCTGGAGACGTCGCTGTCGAAGTCATAGGAGGCGAAGGCGCTCACGGTGGGCATGTAGCCGCCGCGGGCTTTGGCCACATCGTGCTCCTTGATATTCCTCATGATACGCGCGGCGCGCAGTTCGGGGCGGTTTTCATAGGCCAGCGGGTCGGTGCACTCCGGCGGGGGGGCGTCGGGCAGGGCCAGTTCGGGCGGCTCAATGGTGTCGGCGGCCACCAGCTCGGCGCCGATGCCCGCATTCAGGGCGGCCACGGCCAGGCGCAGCCCGTTGCGGGCGCGAATCAGGTCCTCGTTGGCCTGGGCCAGCTGGGTTTCGAGGTTGAGGACATCGGTACGGACGGCTCCGCCGGCATCATAGCGGGCGGTGGCGATGCGCAAGCTTTCCTCGATGCTTTTGACCGACTCGGCTTGCACCTCCGCAAATTCGCGGGCCTGGAGCACGCCGTAGAATCCGCGGGTGACTTCATGAATCAGTTGGTTGCGGGCGGCGGCGAGGGCTTCGGCGCCGGCGGCCGCGCCCAGACGGGCCATGTTTTTGCCGGCGTCGCGCTGGCGGTCGAACAACCGCCACTGCGCGCCGAGGCTCAGGCGCAGGTTGTCGGTGTCGTCCGGGTCATTGGGGTCAAAACTGGGGTCCATCATGTCCATTTGCCGCTGATTAAGCTGCATCATGAACGACTGAATCGGGTTGTCGCTGATGGAGTAGGTGGCCGAGACGCCGACGGACGGCCAGTAATAGGATTGGGCCTGGCGCAGCATGGCGCGGGCCGAGGCAATGCGGCTTTCGGCCGCCAGCAGGGTGGGGGAGTTGTCGAGGGCGGCCTGGACGGCTTCATCCAGGGTGACCGCCCGCGCGGCGGATGCCGTCAGCAGAAGAACTGCCAGCAACAGGCTCGTCACGCGCGAGACATGGCGGTGAGGAAGCGGGTGCGCCGCGGCGATGGTCTGGCCGGTGGTCAGCGAAAGCAATGCGGTGCGCGAATTCATGCCATCAGGTTCCTTTCTTGTTGCACATGCAATGGAGAATGCTCAACGCCCGGCGGTCGCCGAGGTGATACCACACCTCCTTGCCGCGCCGCTCGGATTCCACAAGCCCGACTTGGCGCATCAGGCTCAGGTGGCCGGAAGTGGCGCCCTGGGAGAGGCCCAATTCCTTCACCAGTTCGTGCACCGGAGCGGCCTCGGTACGTTCCAGAATGCCGATAATTTGGAGGCGGTGAGGATGGGCCAGCAGCTTCAAAATCCGGGCCATGTGGCCCAAATCATCGACCGATAACCCATGGGTGGTTGTGGCGGTTTTTCGATTCATGGCGCCTAACATATCATGATATAAGGACATGTCAATATCTAAATATAAAATTTGTTTTCTCCTTTTCGGGAGTATTTTCTGCGCAAAGGCCGCCAAATGGTCAAAATCGTGTAAAAATGACCAGGATTATGCAAAAATGAGGGGGTGGAATCAAAGAAAACGTAAACTTGAACTTTTATTCTCGATATTTGTTATATGTCAAAATATTTCAAGGAATATTAAAATAGACAACCAATTGAGATATAGTATGTTATATATATCACAAGTTCCACATATAATTATATGTGGAAATAGTTATGGGTGTATTTTGCCAAGTATTTGGGGCGATGCGGTGGATGGGGTGGAGCGGGCTGAAATGCTCGACTCACGACTCACTACACACGGGGAGAAGATAAGGGTGAATAATGTGGCTTTTCGGGTGAATAGGCGAGCGAGAGCCTGAAAAGACGGTGTATGAGTGGAAAAAATTATAAAACTGGCTGTTTTGGGTGGCAGGCGGGCGAGAATTGCGAAAAAATCGGGCTTGGGGGCGGGAAAAGTCATGAATTTGGCAATTTCTTTTGAAAATTCACAAAAAATTCGGCCGATTTTCCCATTTTTGGTCCCTACGCCCATTTCCTGCGGATTTACACCAACAAACCACTCTCAACTGCCTCAAATCCATTCTCACATAGTAATATGTGAGAATGGGCAACCGATTGTACTCCAATAAGTTATGATTATATTTAGGAAGAATTATTTAGAATTTGACTCAAAAAATGATTAAAACCGGCTCCCAAAGGCAAAATACGGTCAAAATCGACGCAAAATGGCAAAAACGCGTCAAAAGTTGGTTATTTTGACAAAAACTGAGGGGTTTCTTGAAAAAAGGGGGGCTGGGGGGCGCAGGGAATATAGCCTGAATTCACTACCATCCCATAGGGATGTCATTTTGAGCTGGGGAAGCGGATAAAAAAGAGTGTTGGTCTTGATTTTGTGTGCCTGTAGCCTACAGGTATTATGAAAAAAAACTCAAGACCAAGACCAACAA
>JAAZFE010000052.1 GCA_012511885.1 Lentisphaerota bacterium
ACACCGGACAATGGCAGATCGAACCCGTCCCCAAGGCGGCCCGCCTCGCTCTTGAGGCCATTGGCTTAACACTCCCAGAAACACCCTGCTGACAACAAACTTATACACCAAATCACGGAGTTCCGGATTAATTTATAGGGCCGGCCCCTTCTCCGTTTTATAGCGCTTGTATGCTGTTCTGGAAGGCATTACAGTAGCGTTCGGATGCCGATCAAATCATATTTCAAAGAGCTTTACGCGGTCACGCAACAGGGTGATGCGCGCGAAGAAAGCTATTATCCCGCCTTTGGCGCCATGCTCACCACGCTGGCGGCGAACACCGGCCGCAAACAAATTCGCGTGACCATACTTCCCAAACCCACGGATGCGGGGAATCCGGATTTTCGTCTGTGGAACGGCACCGACCGCATCGTCGGTTATGTGGAGGCAAAAAAGCCCACCGAGGAGCGGCTTGATACCATTGCACAGTCTGAGCAGCTTACCCGTTACCGCGGCACCTTTCCCAATCTCATTCTGACCAACTTCTTCGAATTCCGTCTATATCGGAACGGGGAATTGGTCCAAACGGTTCAAGCTGCCCGCCCTTTTGTCATGACCCGGCTGGGCAGGCCGCCCGCGGTGGGAAAAGCGGACGAGCTTCAAGCCCTGCTCGAGCGCTTCATGGATTTCTCGCTTCCGAAAGCCTTCACGGCGGAAACATTGGCGCTGGAACTGGCGAAACGCACGCGCTTCATGCGCGACGTGGTCAGCGAGCAACTCGCGCTGGAAAAAAGCACCCCCGGCGTGTTGACCGGTTTTTATGAGGCGTTTCAGACCTATTTGATTGGCACGCTGACGCCGGAAGACTTCGCCGACCTCTTTGCCCAGACCATCACCTATGGTCTTTTTGCGGCCCGCACCCGTTCCGGCGACGGTTTCAGCCGCCGCGCCGCCTTCGACCGCATCCCCCACACCATCGGCGTGTTGCGCGACCTCTTCCGCTTCATCTCCCTGGGCGACCTGCCCGAACAGCTCGCCTGGTGCGTGGACGATATCGCCGAGGTGCTTGCCGTGGCGGACACCCCCGGCATCCTCGACCGCTACTACCAGGATGGCAAAGGCAGCGACCCCATCATCCACTTCTACGAAACCTTTCTTGCCCAATATGACCCCGCCGAGCGCGAACGGCGCGGCGTGTACTACACCCCCGAACCCGTCGTCAACTACATCGTCAACTCCCTCCACGGCATTCTCAAAACCGACTTCGACAAACGCGACGGCCTCGCCTCCGACGGCGTGACCCTGCTCGACCCCGCCGCCGGCACCATGACCTTCATCGCCCGCGCCACCGAAGTGGCCGTTGCCGAATTCCAAGCCAAATACGGCAGCGGCGGACGCGACGACTTCATCCGCCGCCACGTTCTCCAAAACTTTTACGCCTTCGAGCTGATGATGGCCCCCTACGCCGTCGGCCACCTCAAAATGAGCTTCTTCCTCGAAGAACTCGGGCATCGCCTGTTGGACGACGAACGAATGCCCTTTTACCTGACCAACACCCTCGACAACGAAGAACTCGAGCAAAGCCGTCTGCCCGGATTTTCCGCCCTCGCCGAAGAATCCCACCTCGCCGGCGTCGTCAAAAAACAAACCCCCGTCCTCGTCATTCTCGGTAATCCGCCCTACTCCGGACACTCCACCAACATGGGCCAGTGGATTCGCGATCTCATCGAAGACTACAAACAGGTGGACGGTCAGCCGCTCGGCGAACGTAACCCCAAATGGTTGCAAGACGACTACGTCAAATTCCTCCGCTTTGCCCAATGGAAAATTGACCAGGCGGGCAGCGGCGTGGTCGGCATGATCACCAACCACGGCTACCTCGACAACCCCACCTTCCGCGGAATGCGGCAAAGCCTCATGAAAACCTTCGACGACATTTACGTCCTCGACCTGCACGGCAACGCACTCAAAAAAGAAACCTGCCCCGACGGCTCCCCCGACAAAAATGTCTTCGACATCCGCCAAGGCGTCGCCATCGCCTTCTTCGTCAAACGCGGCGGCAAGAAAAAGGGAGATGCCGTTGTGCGCCATGCCCATTTATTCGGCCCGCGTGAAGCGAAATATGACTGGCTGCACAACCATGCTTGCCAATCCACCCCCTGGACCGAACTGCGCCCGTCTTCGCCGTTTCATCTGTTCGTTCCGCAGGACGACACACTCGGCTCGTTGTACCGCAAATTTCCAGGCACTCCCGACATATTTCCGGTAAATAGCGTCGGCATCGTAACCGCTCGCGACAGCTTGACAATCCACTGGACGCCCGAGGATATCTGGCGCACGGCAACCGTTTTCAGCAAAATGGAACCGGAACTGGCCCGCAAAGGCTTCAAATTGGGCAAGGATGCGCAAGACTGGAAGGTAACGCTGGCTCAAAAAGATCTGAACGATTCAGGACCCGCGCGAGAAAAGGTCGTGCCGATTCTCTACCGACCTTTCGACACCCGCCACACATATTATACGGGGCGTTCAAGAGGTTTTATCTGTAGACCCCGCTCCGAAGTCATGAGCCATATGCTGGCGGGAAAGAATCTGGCACTGGCAACAACACGAAACACCGAAATCGGCGGTGACTTCCGGCATGCATTCTGTACGAGCGGCCTAATCCAGCACCATTCAGTGTCATTGAAAGAGGTCAATTACCTGTTTCCTCTCTACCTCTACCCAAGCGCCGACCGCGACGACCTTTTCGCCCAGCAAGCCCCGTCCGAGCGCACGCCCAACCTGAATCCGGCCATCGTGAAAGCGCTGGCGGAAGCCTACGGCGATCCGCCGATGCCGGAGGCCATTTTTCACTACATATATGCCGTGCTGTATGCGCCGACCTACCGGGCAAAATACGCCGAATTCCTGAAAATGGACTTTCCGCGCATTCCGTTCACCGCCGATGCCGATTTATTCGAGAAAATGGCCGGGTTAGGTGAACAACTCGTCGGCTTGCACCTGCTAAACTCCCCCGCGCTCGATCCGCCCGACTGCCGGTTCGAGGGCGATGGCGACAACCGCGTCGAAAAAGACCGCAATACCGGCCTGCGCTACGACGCCGCCGAAGAGCGCGTGTACATCAATGACGTGCAGCACTTCGCGCCCGTGCCGGAAGCCGTGTGGACCTATCAAATCGGCGGCTATCAAGTCTGCGAAAAATGGCTCAAAGACCGCCGCACCCGCAAACTCACCCTCGACGAAATCCGCGCCTACTGCCGCATCGTCACCGCCCTGGGCAAAACCATTGCCCTGCAAGACGAAATTGATGAAACCTACGCAGAAGTGGAAGAGCGCGGCATCGTGCCGAGCCACTAGCCAAAAGCCGGGCAAAAATCCTTCCGCATGGGGTTTTTGAAGAGTTTTTGCGGTTTTTAGGGTTTTTTGGGTGTTTTTTGCGGTTTTTGAGGGGTTTTGAGCGGGTTTTTGGCGAAAAATGGGCGAAAAACAAGGGGAAAATGGGGAAATTGGGGAAAGGGGGGGGGCGGAAAGTGGCGGGAGGGAGTGGAATGTGGCGGGGTGCCGAGAGGGACGCCATAACGCGGTGAGGCCGTGACGCCGGGTTGTTGGGGGGCAGGGGCGGTGGGGGCGGGTTTTGGGCGAAAAAGAGCGAAAAACGAGCAAAATACAGGCCGAAATGGGCAGAATTGGCTGAAAATGGACACAAACGGCGGTTTTTGGGGAGAGTTAAGGGTGATGGACAGTATGGACTGGATGGACAGAAAATGGCGGGGAATGGAGAGCCGAAAAATGGGACAAATGGGACGCAGGGGACGCATGGGAGAAGGGCGCTGGAGCGCCTGGGATAACCGGCAGCTGCCGACAAACGGCGAAAATGGGGCGAGAAGGGCGAAAAACAAGGGAAAAAAGGGGAAAATGGGGGAAGGGGGGGGGCGGAAAGTGGCGGGAGGGAGTGGAATGTGGCGGGGTGCCGAGAGGGACGCCATAACGCGGTGAGGCTCGGGGGGGGGCGGAATTGCGCCGCCGCTGACGCGGCGAAACAGCCACACGGACGAACACGGACGAGCACGGACTGACACGGACATTTGGGACGCCGCTATGCGGCGAAAAAAAAGATGAAAAACGAGCAAAAACAGACCAAAATGGGCAGAAACGGCGGTTTCGGGGGAGAGTTAAGGCGATGGACAGTATGGACTGGATGGACAGAAAATGGCGGGGAATGGAGAGCTGAAAAATGGGACAAATGGGACGCAGGGGACGCATGGGAGAAGGGCGCTGGAGCGCCTGGGACAACCGGCAGCTGCCGACAAAGCGCGGAACAGCCGCACGGACTGACATCCCGCGCGGGCGGGACGGGACAGACGGACGAGCACGGACATTTGGGACGCCGCTATGCGAAAAAGAGCGAAAAACAAGGGGAAAATGGGGAGATTGGGGGAAGGGGCAGTATTACGATTGTGCACAATCGTAATACTGGGTGGAGAGTCCGAGGTCAGCGACCTCGGCTACAGGGGGGGGATCAGGGGGTGAGGGAGGTGTAGAGGTCGCGGAGGGTCTGGTCGAGGGGGATGGCGGGTTGCCAGCCGGTGTGCTCGCGGATGCGGGTGGTGTCGTAGGTGGGGCGCTGGTCGGTGGGGCGGTAGCGGTCGGGGTCGATGGTGACGCTGGGTTGGACGTCGGCGATGTTGCTGAGGGTGTCGAGGATTTGGCGGATGGTGGTCATGCGTCCGCTGGCGATGTTGTAGGCGGTTTGGGCGCGGCCTTTTTCGAGGAGGAGGGTGTAGGCGCGGACGACGTCGCGGACATCGGTGAAGTCGCGGGCCTGGTCGAGGTTGCCGACGCGCATGACGGGTTGGGCGCCGTTGGCGATGGCGGCGAGCTGGGCGGCGAAGGAGGCGCTGACGAAGTCGCGGGATTGTCCGGGGCCGAAGTGGTTGGAGGGTCGGGCGACGAGGATGTGCAGGTTGTGGCGGGCGGCGTAGAGGAGGGCGGCCTGGTCGGCGGCGGCTTTGGTTACGCCGTAGAGGTTGTCGGGGGCGTAGGGGGCGGATTCGGTGAGGGGGGCGGGGGCGGGGTGGGAGCCGTAGACTTCGGCGGAGGTGACGATGAGGGCGCGGGCGGCGGGCAGCTGCTGGTGGAGGGCGGCGAGGAGGTTGAGGGTGCCGAGGGTGTTGACGGCGAAGACGTTTTGGGGCTGGCTCCAGCCGAGGGGGACGAAGGCGATGCCGCCGAGGTGGAGGACGGCGTCGGGACGGACTTGCTGGAGGACGTGGGCGACGGTGTCGGAGTCGCGCAGGTCGATGGCGTGGCTGGGGATGTCGGGGTGATCGGCGGTGAGGTCGGCGCCGATGACTTCATGGCCGGCTTGCTGGAGTGCGCGGACGGCGTGGCGGCCGACGAATCCATTGCAACCGGTGACGAGGGTTTTCATTTTGAGGGAGTCAATGTCCAATCATCGATATTCAATATTCAATATCCAATGATCAATATTCAATCATCAATATTCAAGTAGGGGAGTAGGTGGAAGGGGAGATGGGATGAACAGGATGGACAGGATGGACTGGATGGACGGGGGGTGGGGTTTTCCACGCCATGGAAAGTTTTTTGGGGATTTTTCCACGCTATGGAAACTTTCTTTCCACGCTGTGGAAAACGGGTTGCGCGGGGGGGGGGCATGGTGGTCTAGGCGGTTACGGTTTTGCCCATTTGGCGGTCCATGTCGGCGTCGACCATCATGGTGACGAGCTGTTCGAAGGAGACTTCGGGGGTCCAGCCGAGTTGTTCGCGCGCTTTGGTGGAGTTGCCGAGGAGCAGCTCGACTTCGGCGGGGCGGATGAAGGCGGGGTCGATGACGACGTAGTCTTCGTAGTTGAGGTCGACGTGGGAGAAGGCGATTTGGAGGAAGTCGCGCACGGAGTGGGTGCGTCCGGTGGCGACGACGTAGTCGTCGGCAGTTTCCTGCTGAAGCATGAGCCACATGGCGCGGACGTAGTCGCCGGCGAAGCCCCAGTCGCGCTTGGCGTCGAGGTTGCCCATGCGCAGCTCTTTTTGTTTGCCGAGTTTGATGCGGGCGACGGCGTCGGTGATTTTGCGGGTGACGAATTCTTTGCCGCGGCGGGGGGATTCGTGGTTGAAGAGGATGCCGGAGAGGGCGTAGAGGTTGTAGCTTTCGCGGTAGTTGACGGTGATGAAGTGGCCGTAAACTTTGGCGACGCCGTAGGGGCTGCGGGGGTAGAAGGGGGTGGTCTCGGACTGGGGGGTCTCGATGACTTTGCCGAACATTTCGGAGGAGGAGGCCTGGTAGAATTTGGCGCTGGGGCAGACCATGCGCATGGCTTCGAGGAGCTTGGTGACGCCGAGGGCGGTGAATTCGCCGGTGAGGACGGGCTGGGTCCAGGAGGTGGGCACGAAGCTCATGGCGGCGAGGTTGTAGATTTCGTCGGGTTGGACGTCTTCGAGGATTTTGACGAGGGAGAACTGGTCGAGCAGGTCGGCCTGGAGCAGGTTGATCTGGTCTTTGAAGTGGCCGATGCGCTCGAAGGTTTCGGTGCTGGCACGGCGGACCATGCCGGTGACTTCGTAGCCTTTTTCGAGCAGAAACTCGGCGAGATAGGAGCCGTCTTGTCCGGTAATGCCGGTGATGAGTGCTTTTTTCATGTGTTGTCTCCGCGGTTGGTTGGGATTAAATCCCACAGTTGGTTCAAATGTTGGACGGCCTGCCGGATGTGATCGGGATCGGTGTCCGGCGCCGGTTCGAGAACAAGCACCTTATCCCTTCGGGCGGTTTGCGCCAAGGCCGTAAAATCAATTTTGCCGCGGGGGGGCATGAGGTGGTCCTGGCCGGGGGGGAGGACGTCGTGGATGTGCATGCCGACGACGTGGGGTTCGAGGCGCTGGAGCCAGCGGTTGGCGTTGATGAAGCCGAGGTTTTCGCGGATCTGGGCGTGGCCGGTGTCCCACCAGAGGCGGACGCCGGCGGAATGGTAGCGGGCCATGAGTTGCTGGCTTTCGAGCTCGGTGGGGATGGCTTCCCAGGTGGGCAGATTTTCGAGGGCGAGGAGCACGCCGGTTTCCTGGAGGACGGGGGCGAGGGCTTCGAGGCTGTCGCCGAGATGGGCGATCTGGCGCGGGGCGCGTTTGTCGCGGGCGATCTGGGCCTTGAGCTTGAGGTTTTCGAAGGGGGGGGTGTATTGCTCGTTGCGGGTGGCCATGCGCAGGAGTTCGTGGGTGTAGGAGGGCATGTCGACGTTGCCGGAGTGGCAGACGACGACGCGGGCGCCGACTTCGGCGGCGAAGCGGATGGTGCGGGTGATGTGGGTGACGGCGTATTCGCGCTCGCGGCGATCGGGGGCGGCGGGGGTGTAGAGCTCGGGGTGGGGGCGGGGGGCGCCGACGGGCACGGGGCAGAAGTTGTGGACGCTGACGACTTCGATGGCGCGGGAGGTGACCATGTCCATGACGCCCGGGATGAGCTCGGCGCGCAGGTCGTAGCCCAGCTCGACGCGGCGGATGCCGAGCGCGAGGATGTCCTCGAGCATGGCCGCGCCGTCCTGGTGCTGCCCGGCGTTCCAGCGGGTGCTGAGGGCCAGGGGGGTCACTTTTCGGCCTGGGCCTGGATGGCGGTGATGGCGACGGTGTTGACGATGTCGGTGACGGTGCAGCCGCGGGAGAGGTCGTTGACGGGTTTGCGCAGGCCCTGCATGATGGGGCCGATGGCGACGGCGCCCGCGGAGCGCTGGACGGCCTTGTAGGTGTTGTTGCCGGTGTTGAGGTCGGGGAAGATGAAGACGGTGGCGCGCCCGGCTACGGCGGAATCGGGCATTTTGGTGCGGGCGACGTCGGCGTCGATGGCGGCATCATATTGGATGGGGCCTTCGAGGGGGAGGTCGGGCGCCATGCCACGGGCGATTTCGGTGGCTTCGCGCACGCGCTCGACGTCGGCGCCGCCGCCGGAGTCGCCGGTGGAGTAGGAGAGCATGGCGACGCGCGGTTCGATGCCGAAGAGGTGGGCGGTTTGGGCGGAGGTGACGGCGATTTCGGCGAGCTGCTGGGCGTTGGGGTTGGGGTTGACGGCGCAGTCGCCGTAAACGAGGACGCGGTCGCGCAGGCACATGAAGAAGACGGAGCTGACGATGGTGAAGCCTTCCTGGGTGCCGATGAACTGGAGGGCGGGGCGCACGGTGTGGGCGGTGGTGTGGACCGCGCCGGAGACCATGCCGTCGGCGAGTCCTTTATAGACCATCATGGTGCCGAAGTAGGAGGCGTCGGCCAGGATGGTTTCGGCCATGTCGGGGCTGATGTTTTTGTGTTTGCGCAGGTGGTAATAGGTGTCGACAAAGTCGGCGAAATGGTCGGATTGGGCGGGATCAATGATGTCAATGTTGGGCAGGTTGAGGCCGAGGTGGGAGATTTGGGATCGGATTTTGCTTTGGTCGCCCAGGAGGGTGATGTCGGCGATTCCGCGCAGGATGATTTGTTCGGCGGCGTAGAGGATGCGGCTTTCTTCGCCTTCGGGCAGGACGATGCGCTGGCGCGGTTTTTGGGCGCGCTGGATGAGGCCGAACTCGAACATCTTGGGGGTGACCACAGCAGTGCGGGCGTCGGAGAGGAGGTTGCCGAGTTGGTGGGTGTCAACGTTGGACTCGAACTGGGCGAGGGCGGCGGTGATTTTACGGGTGGCGCCGGGGAAGATGCGCGAGTGGATGCGCGAGGCGGTGATGATGGCCTCATGGGTGCTGTCTTCGACGGTCAGGATGGGCACGAGGGCTTTGACGTCTTTGAGCAGGGTGGCGATGGCGCCGGCGGGCTTGAAGCCGTTGGTGAGCACGACGCCGGCAATGTTGACGGGGGTGGCGGAGTTGAGCTTGAGCATGACGGCCAGCAGGTTGTCGAGGCGGTCACCGGAGAGGAAGAGCAGAGCGCCATCCTTGAGTTGGCGCAGGAGGTGCTCGGTGGCGGAGTCGGCCACGCAGAAGGAGGTGGCCTGAAGGGAGTTGAGCAGATTGGTCTTGAAGGTGGTTTTGGCGCGGAGGGCCTGGGCCACTTCGCTCATCATGGGGGCGGCCAGGGCGCTGTCCTGGGGGATGGCAAAGACGGGCAAGCTGGCATAGCGCGAGTAGTTGAGCAGGGTGGGCAGGTCGTCGAGGTGCTCGGGGGTGTAGCGGTTGAGGATGGCGGCGAGCACTTTGCAGTTGTCTTCCTCGAAGCTTTGCACGGCAAAATCGAGGTTGTCCACGTGGCCTTCCTCGGCCATTTTCTGGCCGTTGACGATCAGGAGGACGGGGGCGCCCAGGTTGCGGGCGATGGCGGCGTTGAGGTTGAATTCGACGGCGGAGGTCAGTTCTTCGTAGTCGGTGCCCTCGCAGACCACGAAGTCGTAGCGTTGGGCGACGGCGTTGTAGCGTTCGAGGATGCCGTCGAGCAGCTGGTCGGTTTTGCCGGCGCGGATGAGTTCGGCGGCTTCGCGGCTGGTGTAGGCGAAGGCTTCCTCGTAAGGCAGGTCGAGGCGAAAGTGGCTGGTCATGAGGGCGATGTCGTTGTCGCGCTCGGGGGCTTCGCGGTCGGCGGCGATGATGGGGCGGAAAAAGCCGACGCGGCCGACCTTTTTGACCATCATTTCCATGACGCCAAGGGTGATGGCGGATTTGCCGCTGCTGGCTTCGGTTGCGGCGATATATACGTTACGGGACATGGGCACTATCTCTCCGTGCCGGCATATTGGACATGTTATGCCGACCAGTGAGCATCCTAGCGGGTTCCGGGGCGCGGCGCAAGCCGCCGAAGCCGCAGCGCTCGGCGGCGGGGCGGGCGGCGTCGCGGGATGCAAATGTCATTGCCCCGCCAGTGGCCGATTTGCTACAAGAATGAGCTCATGAAGATCTTGCTGACAGGCGGCTCGGGCTATATTGGCAGCGTCACCACGGAACTGCTGTGCGACGACGGCCACGAGGTGGTGGTGTTCGACAATTTGGAGCGGGGTCACCGCGAGGCGGTGGACCCGCGCACGCGCCTGGTTGTGGGCGATTTGCGCGATCCCCACGCCATCCGCGACACCATGCAGGAGGTGATGCCGGATGCGGTGGTGCATTTTGCCGCCTACGCCCTGGTGGGGGAGTCCATGCAGGAGCCCGCCAAGTATTTTGTGAACAACATCGGCGGCGGAGTTCATCTGCTGGACGCCATGGTGAATACGGGCGTCAAGAAGATCATCTTTTCCTCGACCTGCGCGACCTATGGCGAGCCGGAGGAGATGCCGATGCATGAGGACCTGCCGCAGCGGCCGACGAACCCCTACGGCGAGTCGAAGCTGATGTTCGAGACCGCCCTGCGCTGGGAGCAGCAGCGCCGGGGCATTCAGCCGGTGTTTCTGCGATATTTTAACGCGGCGGGCGCCACGGAAAAGTACGGCGAGGATCATGAGCCCGAAACTCACCTGATTCCCAATGTGCTGAAGGTGGCTCTGGGCCAGACGCCGTTCGTGCCCGTGTTTGGCGATGACTATGACACGCCCGATGGCACGTGCATCCGCGACTATATTCATGTGGTGGACCTCGCGCGCGCGCACATCCTCGCGCTGGAGAAGGATGTGACGGGGCCCTTCAACCTGGGCACCGGAACCGGTTTTTCGGTGCAGGAGGTTATCGAGGCCTGCCGCAAGGTGACGGGGCACGATATTCCGATGAAGATGTCGCCCCGTCGGCCGGGCGACCCGCCCCGCCTGGTGGCGGCGGCGGACAAGGCCCGCCGGGTGCTCGAGTGGAATCCGCGCCGGGCGCAACTGGAGACAATTGTGGCGGATGCCTGGGCGTGGCACCAGGCCCATCCGCAAGGCTATGGGAGGGCATAGGCATGAGTTCCTTACCGGTTCAGCAGGCAAATTTTCGGGTGGACACGAGTCGTCCACGCAGTCGGAGCAAGTTGCGGTCAAAAATCCGTCAGGTTCTTGGGGTGTTTTCGGTGATGTTTCCGGCGATGAGCGTATTCGTGTTTGTGATGTCGCTGTTTTATCACGAGCTGCAGCGCAAGAACCTGCATGTGCTGGCGATGGTCTTTGTGGGGCTGGGTATGCTGAGTCTGCTGTTTTATGCCTGGGCGCGTGCGGATAAAAACCGCCGCCATGAGTTGTCGATGCGCCGCCGCGAGCTGCGTCAGAAGGAGCAGGCGGAAAAGCTGCGCCTCAAGCGCGAGGGCCAGATGCGGAAGTCGCTGCCGGACGAATCAAGGGGGGCTTGAATGTTCCGGAGACCCTCCGGCCGCTCCGGCATGGCGCTGATTCTGGCGCTGGCCACCATTGTCCTGGCGGGGGGCCTGATTCTGCTGATGCAAGCGCGCGCCAGCGGCGCGATCCGCCTCGAGCAGATGGAGCTGATCCGCGAACGCCTGCGGATTGCCGCCGCGGAAGCTGTCCGCGAGGCCATGTGGCAACTGGCCGCGGATGAGAACCTCGAGGCCGATCACCTTGGCGAGGACTGGGCCCAACCGCTGGAAACGCTGGACGAGGATGGCATCTCGACCCTCGCGCTGATCGAGGATGCCGGACGATTTTTCCACTGGAACAATGTGGTGGTTTCCAATAGTGCGACCCGCACCCCCCGCGATATCCTGCATGAGCTGATGATTTTTTGCGGCGATTTGCAGCCGGCCGGGAAGGTGGCCGCGCTGGTGGATTTTATGGATGCCGACGACGAGGGAACTTATGAAGCCGATTTTTATCGGCGGCAGGACCCGCCCTGGCGTCCGCCCAATCGCCAACTCTGGGCGCCGGAGGAATTGACGCGGGTGCACGGGTTTTCGCGCGAGATGCTGGCGCCGCGTCCCCGCGAACGCACGGCGGGGCTGCACGACGGCGACTTGGCGAGGGCGACGGTTTTGGCGCCTGTCGAGCTGGAAGCGCCAGTGCCCATCAACGTGAATACGGCGGGGCGCGATGTGCTGATGGGGCTGGCGGGTCTCGAGCAGGAGCGGGCGGTGGACTATGTGCTCTCCCGACGCCGGCTCGAGCCATTCGAGTCGCTGGATATTTTCGGGGCCAGTCCGGAGCTGGCCGCCGCGCTCCAGGGGCTGGTGAGCACCCGCAGCGAATATTTCCGGATCCGGGCGCGGGCTTCGCTGGGGAACCAGAGTCGGAGTGCGCTGGTGTGGGTGCAGCGCGATTCGGCGGGCGATGTGCATGTGGTGCAGTGGGTCGAGGCGGAGGGCTGAGCCGTGCAGACGGGATATACGTTGGCCTATGGCGTTGAACTTGCCGGGACGCGGCTGGTGCTGGCGCGGGCGACTCGCCGAGGGCCCGCGCAGGTGGCGCTGGCCGCGGAGATCGGGTCGGCTGAGGCCCGCGCCAAGCTGGCGGCCGTCGCCCGCGAGGTGGAGCGGGGCACAGCGGCTCTGGCGATGGCCGCACCGGCTGCGCAGACGGTGATTCGCCGTTTGCGAGCGCCGTTTGCCTCGGCGCGCAAAGCGGCCCGTATTTGGGCATCGCTGCTGGATGTGGATTTGCCCTTTCCGCTCGAGGACGCCACGTATGCCTTGGGTGAACCATGGACGGATGCGGGCGGCGTGAACGTGTTGGCCGCGGCGATCCGGCACGGCGATTTGGCCGCTTTCAATAAGTCGTGCCGCGAGGTTGGGGTTGCGCCGACGCATGCGGATGCTGAGGCGCTGGCGCTTTGGGAGCAACTGGGCCTCGAGTCGCCAGCGGCCCACCCGGAGACGCCGCGCGTGTTGGTTTGGCTGGGGGCGGATCACGTTACGCTGGTGCGTGGTCGCGGGGAAGAATTTGGTGGCGCGCATGTGTTGCGCGCTGCGCCGCTGGCCGCCGGGCCGGAGGCACGGGCCGCGTTCGAGCAGCTTTGGCAGGCGCGGGTTCCCACTCTGCTTGGTTCGCATTTGGCCGAGGGGGGGGGGGCGGAGTCGCTGGAGCTGTGGTGGGCGGGGCCCGGCGCGGAGGACGAGGATTTGTTGCGCCGTCTGCGGCAGTTGCCGGCTCAGGGCGCGGTGGGGCGCGACACGGTGACGCCGCGCCCGGCATCGTTTTTGGCGCGGGCGCTGGCGCGGCGCGCGGTGCGGGGGGGGGCCAACCTGAATGTCGGCGGCTTTGCGCATCCGGCGCGGTTGCGTCGGGAGGCGCGCGCGTGGCGCGTGGCGCTGGGTGGCGCGGCGGCGGCGGCCATCGCGATCCTGGCGCTACACACCGTCGAGTCGTTCAGCCGGCAGCGGCGCGACGATGATCTGCAGCGGCGCCTGAGCGAGGTGGCCGAGGACTTGGTCGGCTATCGGGTGCCCAAGGGCTATGAGGTGGATCGGGTGCGGGCGGAGCTGGCGGGTCGCGACGAGGATACCCGCGCGTTTCGGCGCGCGTTGGATCCGGTGGGGGTGGAGGGGCACCTGGCCGACATCTTGGCCGAGCTGGCCGCCGGCGAGTTGGAAGTCGGCTTGCTGAACGTGGCCGAGGGCCGTTTTACCCTCGAGGGGACGGCCGGCTCGGTTCAGGCGATTGAGGCGCTGGCCCGGCAGTTGGAGAACCGGAAGTGGGTGATCCAGTGGGACGCACCCCGGCCTGCCGCTGGCGCCGAGTATCACTATGTCATCAAAGGGGTCGCGCGTCATGAAGGCTGACCGGATGGCGATGGCCTTGGTGGCGGCGCTGGTGGCGCTGGCGCTGGTCTGCACGGTGCGGATGATCCGGACCGCGCCGGAGCACCGCGCGCTGATCGAGCGCAAAGCCAGAGACCTTGCGCACATTGACCAACTGGTGCGGGGGTGGAGCCTCGAGGAGCAATATCGCAGTTGGCTGGAGGATCAGGGCTCCTGGTATCCGGCCGATTTGGAGATGATGGCCTCGCGGCGGCTGGGGGCGGGGGCGGTCAGCTTGACGCCGCGGCCGGCGGTATCGGCTGCCGATGGCTGGCTTTCGCGCGAGGTGGAAATGGTCTTTGCGGATACGTCGTTTGAGCAGGCCGCCGACTTGTTGACGGCGGTGGAATCGGTGCCGCCGTGGCGGCTGAAATGGATTGAGTTGCGTTCCTCCGGGGAAGCGGGCCGGGGTTCGGTGGTGGCGATTCTGGAGGCGCTCGAAAAGGAGCAGCCCTAGCGGAAGCAGCCCCGCGCTCGGTCGCGGAGACGCTTGATGCGAGACGGATTCTATGCGGAATGAATTGGAAAAGTTGATGCAGACGGTGGCGGCGGGGGCGGCGGCCACTGCCAGCCATACGGGCATCGCCGAGTTTGATCCGCGCGTGCTGGCGGCGATGCGCGAGGTCTTGCGCCACGAATTCGTGCCGGAATCCAGTTTGAGTTTGGCCTATGTGGACGTGCCGCTGCCGATTGGGCATGGGCAAACGATTTCGCAGCCTTATATTGTGGCGCTGATGACCCATCTGCTGGCGCTGAAGCCCGGCGATCACACATTGGAGGTGGGTGGCGGGTCGGGTTATCAGGCGGCCATTATGGGTCAGCTCGCCAACGAGGTGCACACCGTGGAAATTGTGCCGGCGCTGGCGCGGGCATGCCGCGAACGCCTGGCCCGCCTGGGGGTCCATAACGTGTTCGTGCACGAGGGCGACGGCACGTTGGGGCTGCCCGAAAAGGCACCTTTTGATGCCATTTTGGTGGCGGCGGCGGCGCGGGAAGTCCCGCCCGCGCTGATTGAACAGCTCAAACCGGGCGGCAGGATGGTGATTCCCGTGGGCGAGGTGGATACGGTGCAGTCGCTGCAACTGCTGCAAAAGGATCTCCACGGCAACTACATCGAGCACAACCTGCTGCCCGTGCGCTTTGTGCCGCTTATTGGCAGCTAACTTGAAAGATTCATCGTTTTCCATGCCGTGGAAAACTATTTTCCATGGCGTGGAAACGATAATTTTCGTCAATTTTCTGGACACAAATGTCTCAACCGGACAAAATGGAAGAGTTGAGCAAGGCGATTAGGCTGTAGGCGGCAAGCTGCCTCAGCCTCATCGCTGACGTTCGCCATAAAGATGAAATGGAGACGGATTTGACAGTGTCGGTGCAATCGAATACGGTGGTACGCTGGGAGCAGGGATGAAGAAGAAGCGAAAAGATGTCTTTGCTCATCGACTTGTTGAACTCATTTCCGAGCCGCAGTTCATCAAGTTTGAGCACATGCTGAGCGAGCCAAACATCTTCAAGATTGTTGGCAGAACTCATTATGAGAGGTGGCACTCGTGCTTCTGGGGTTGGCTCTTAGACGCGAATGGATCACACCTGCTCTCCGACTACGCACTGATTCGGCTCTTGTTTTTGCTGATCGACGACAAGTGCCTTAAGGCGAAGAATCACGAAGGGCAATATCTGTGGAATGTTCTCCCAACAATTGACTTCTCTGATATTGAAGTCGCACCCAACGAGAACACGTCCAGCGAGACAAGCGTCACAGGAGTGGGGCGCTTTGACATTTTTCTCACAGCCAAGTTCACCGATGGGTTGGAACACCACGGACGGATTAACGTAATCATAGAGTTGAAGATCGACGCGAAGCCAAGCGGGGAGCAATCTAAAAAATATGCTGATTGGCTTTTCAAAAATCATCCAGATGATCTCAACCTTCTCATCTACCTCACCCCAAGGTTGCTTGAGTCTTCAAAGGCCACCACTGGCGATGACCGATGGTACTGCCTGGACTATCAATTGCTCAACGACCGGTTGCTACTCCCGTTGATTGATCACCCGAATTTGAACGAGAAGGTCAAACCCTTCATCGTTCAGTATGTCAAGAATCTGAAAATCCGATACAGGGGGATAAAAATGGCTATTACAAACGAAGAAAAACGAATGGCGGTGGCATTGTACGAAAAATACAATGATGTCTTCGATTCGATATATGACGCTTTGGTCTCCACAGGGACAATTGACCATAGCACTTCCGACGTTGCCTCCGATGGCGGGCGAGAAACCGGAAGAATTGCAGTCAAGGTCAATGGAAAGGTTTTCGCGAACGAAACCCTCAAGCAGTTGATCCAAGATGTTCTGAAGTATTTTGTGGATACTGACGTGCTCTCGAAATTGCCGCTTCCTTGGGGAACCGGCAGACAACGGTACATTGTAACGAACGAGGAGCCTCCGAAGCACCCGAACGGGAAAGACTTCTTCTATCCCGTTAGGTACAAGGGGTTCATTATGGAAAGCCACTACTCACGTGACCGTGGAATTCAAGTACTAGCCCATTTGTGCGAAAAACTGGAAATAGATTTTGAGCAAGTGGAAACATAAGGAGACAATCGCCATGAGAAAAGACAAGATCATCTATTCAATCAACATTGAGGATGTACAGAATGTTGCACAACAGGAATTGGGGCGCAAACTGGTCCCCAGCGAACTGAAAATCGTGGAAGACAAGATTGGGGACCAGATCGACTGGTTCGAGGCAATCGCCTCGGTGATCAACTATCACATTGCACAACACGAAACGGCGCAAACCACCTGATAATCCGGAGGCAAGTATGTTGGTCAAAGAATACGAAAAGCTGGTCGAGTATCTCGAAGAAATGATTGCCGATGGTTGTCAACTGGTCCACGGCGGGAACTTGATTGATTGGCGAGACACAAATATCCTCAAAGTCCTCCAAAAGATCAAGACTCTCCGTGCGCGGCAATCCTGTGACGCGCGGAAGGCCAAGAAATAGGACCGCATAATCGCACGTTGAACTAAGAGAAGATAATATGACTGAACCAATCGCCCAGCGCGACTGGAAGTATATGCGCACTATCCACTCGGATGAGCCTATTTTTTGGTTTTTTGACCTTCAAAACCCCTTTTTTGTGTTGCGTCAGCCAGTCTGAATCCAGGCTAGTAGCCTGAATTAGAAGCTGAAGAGCATGCCGAAGAGCACCGAGGGACCGCTGAAATCGAGGCGTATGGTATCGCCTTCGAAATCAATGAATTTGCTCTTGACCCAGGTGTATTGGCCTTCGGCAAACAGGGCGAGATTGTAGGTGAGTTTGACCCGTCCGCCGACGCGCACGAAGGGCGCAAACTTGTCATCCATGGAGAGGTCATAGGTGGTTTTCTGGGGGCCTTGTTTGATGACGTATTCGCCGTCGAACAGGTAGAATCCGGCGCCGGGGCCGCCATAGAGCTCGACCGTGTCGCCGAGGGGAAGAAAGCCGAGCAGGCCGCATTCCAAGGGCAGGATGACCAGGGTGCTTTTGTGCTCGTACCAGCCCTGTTCCAACATGAAGACATCGCGGGTTGTCTCGGTGACGTAGCCGCCGAGGCGCAGATCAACGCCCCAATAGATGTGGGGGCGGTATTGACCGATCATGCCGAAGCCGAACAGGTTGTTCAGATCGTATTTGTCCACATCTTTGGCATCCCAATAGCCCAGGTGAAAGCCGAGGCTGAAGGATGTGGGGCCGCGCTCGGGTGAGGCCTCGGCCCAGGCGGGGGCGAGCAGAGCGAGGATGAGGATCGTGGCCAGGATGGTTTTGCGTTTCATGGTACACTCCTTTCGGGCTGGCTGATGGTTGCCATAATCGCGGTGGAGTTGCAAGCCCGCGACAGCCCGCGCGGTGCGGCGGGATTAGAGCATTTTCATCAATTCTGTAGCCGTTTTGTCTACTGCATTGGGCTTGATCGTCGTCAGGCTGCATCGACATAGCGATGCTATTTCTGCTTCGCCTTCCTTGGCCCAGCCCAATTCGCTACGACCTCCCGGCCACATTATTTCTTCAAACGCTCTAGCCTGAATTATTCATCATCATGGATGAAAACATTGTTATTTGCTGCAGGGCAGCATGATGCAGAAAATAAATTTGCCCTGTCCGCCTCGCATCTGAACTGGACTTGTTGCATACATAATCCAGGCTCAAAAAGAGAGAGATTTCATATAAATCACCCGTTTTTTACCTCATCCCACGGCTGAAAATTATTCTCACATATTACTATTAGGGCAGGTGTCCGGTACCCCTGAAAAGGGGAGACAGAGTGGGTGTTGGCTTCCTTTTCCGATACCATCGGAATCATCTACAAAAACAAAGGAGCAACACCCGATGAATGCGATAC